>DATHIT010000556.1:0-22147 GCA_035489915.1 Pseudonocardia sp.
GCGAGCACCGCGAGCAACGGATGTACGGCCCGGTAGAAATCAGTGACTTCGCGTCGCAAGAAGTAGATGCGTTCGGTGGGGGCGGCTGACCCGGAAAACACGGTGGCTTCGATCTGCTCGATGTCGCGATCGAGTTCAGCAACCACCGGCCCGTAACAATCGACCATCTGATCCAGGATCGCCCACAGCACCGAGGCGCTGCCGGCTCGCAACAACTCGGGGTGTTTCTCGAGGCGGACCCGAGCGCCGTGGAGTTCGCTGGCGACTCCTTTCCGGACGGTGATCACGAAGTTCTCCCCGAGAAAGACGCTGATCTCACCAGTATCGATTTCCTCGCGCTCGTCGTCGTAGCGAGCGGTCCGCAGCACGGCTAGTTCGACCCCTCCTTCGTACCGCTCGATCTTCGGGCGCAGGTGGAAGGTCTGAGCGTCCTCGATCGCCAGTGCGTGCAGCCCGAAAGCCGCCCGCACGCGCTCTAGCTCCTCAGGTTTGGGCTCGAACAGCCCAAGCCAGACGAACCCATCTTGCGAGCACCGGTCGGCGGCCTGCTCCACAGGCATCGCGGCCTCGTGCTGGCGTTGCCCGTCGCGGTAGTGCGCGCAGTCGACGATCATAGGAGCCTCCGGTGTGCGCCTGCGGATCGTCCAAGCCTGATTAACCGCACGATCCGTGGGCACCGCCAACCGTGCACGCGACGAGCACGTTGCTCAGCAGCTGGTAGGAGCCGCGGGCCTCGACCGGCTGGAGCGCCGGGGCAGGTGCGGGTGGCCGGGCTCGACCCCTTCAGCTCAGGGCAGGCCCTGCGCGGGGTCCTGTCCATGGTCTTCCAGCAACCGAGTCTGCTGCCGTGGCGTACCGCCAGGGAGAATGTGGCCGTCGGGCTGGAGATCATCGGCACCCCCCGGTCCGAACGGCTCGCCGCCGCCCAGTGCTGGCTCGAGCGAGTCCACCTGGCCGGCGCCGAGGACCGCTTCCCCGCACAGCTGTCCGGCGGGATGCGTCAGCGCGTTTCGATCGCCCGTGCCTTCGTCGTCGAGCCGAGCGTCGTACTGGACCCGGTGGCCTTCGAACAACTGCGCCGCGAGATCCACGAGCGAATGACGGCCTGACGGCAGACCCGGCTGGGCTGCCTCAGCTGGCGGCGGGCGCGTGACGATGTCACTCATTGCACTGGGCACTGCACCGAACGCGGTCACCGACTACCGGGGCTGAAGCCTATGAGCTCCTCAGTGACCGACCACAGTCGCCGCCCGGCGTCGTCGTCCCGTGCCAGGACCCCCAGCTCCGTGAGCAATCCTCGTTCGTAGTACCGGCCAGTCGTGTTCGTGAGTGATGGGTCGAGCGCCACCCGCAGCAGGCCGGTGGCGGCATCGTCAGGAGAGATGAGCGCGCGGCGAACCAAGGGGTAACAGTTGCGCACGACCGGATGGTCGAACAACGCTCGCGTCATCGGTGTGTCGACCGCTCCGGGATGGGCAGCGTTGACGTCCACGCCTGATCCCTCAAGCTGGCGGGCGAACTCCCGGGTGTAAAGGATGTTCGCCAGCTTCGACCGGTTGTAGGCGAGGGTGGGCCGGAACTTTCCCCGGGTCATCATCAGATCGTCGAAGTCGAGGCCGCCTTTCGCGCGGCGGTGGGCCTCGGACGCGACGAAGACCACACGGCTCGGGGCACTCGCGCGCAGCCGGTCCGCGAGCAGTCGGGCGAGCAGCGCATGCCCGAGGTGGTTCACGCCGAACGTCATCTCGAAGCCGTCGGCCGTCTCGGTTCGAGCGCCACGCCCCAGGTGCCCGGCGACGCAGACGAGGAGGTCGAGCCGGTCCCAGCGTTCCAGCACTGTTGCCGCCGCCTCGCGCACCGATGTGAGGTTCGCCAGATCCAACTCCACGACGTCGACCGTGTCGTTGCCCGCGGCCTTCGCTACCTCATCTCGAACCCGGCCGCCCTTCGCTCGGTTGCGTGCGGCGACGAGGGTGACTGCCCCGGCCTCGGCGAGTTTGCGGGCGACCGACTGTCCGACACCGTCGCTCGCGCCGGTCACAAAAGCCACCCGGCCACTCAGGTCCGGTACCTCGGCTAGCCCTTCGACCCTCTGCAGTCGATTCCCGACACGGCGACTCATGATCTCAGGAAGCCCACAGCGGACCCAGGCGGCGGGCCGCGCGTTGCACCTGGGCGTAGGAGCGGGTGGAGCTCTTGGCCTGGCTGGCGATGTTGACCCCGAAGGCGGAGGCGATGATCGTGCGGACGAACATCCAGGGGTTCTGGTAGCGAACCTGCCCACCGATCCAGGAGATCGCGTCTGCTTCGGGCTTCCAGGCCGCCTCGAAGCGGGCTCCGACAGTGTCCAGCGGCCCGGAGGCCAGGCACTGGTCCAGCACGATCGCCGATTCCAGGGCCGCGTTGCCGCCCTGGCCGACCGGCGGGAACGCGGCGGCGGCGTCGCCGAGCAGCACAGCCCGGCCACCGTGCAGGCGGGAGCAGGTCAGCCCATGGCCCAGGTGGACGCACTCCCGCCGGGAGAACTTGGCGATCGCCTGCTCGCTGGTCAGATCGAACACCCGAGGGCAGTTCCGACGCAGCCACCTGGTGGCCTGGTCCGGAGAGGTGAAGCTGATCGGCTTGTTCACCCCGATCACGCACACCCAGCGCACGCCGTCCGGCTGGCTCTCGTCGAGGACCACCGCGGCGAGAACAAGCGGATTGACCGCCAGCCCGTTCAGATAGTGCTTGTCCAACTCCTCACCGACATGGTCGAGCTCCAGCAGAAGCCCGTAGTTCGGCACGGCGGAGGCCTCCACGGTGAACCCCTCGACCTGCTCCTGCATCGCCGCACGGACGGCCGAGCCCGCGCCGTCGGCGCCGACGACGAGATCGAAGCGCCGTCCGGCCACCTCACCGGCGTGCACATCGAGCAAACGCACGTCGCTGCCGTACACGAAGTCGATCAGGTCGCCGTGCCGCTCCTCGACTACGCACATGAGCGCCCGCATGATGTCCCCCCGCGAGCCGATCCAGCCGGGCTCGGCCCACGGGTCGATCAGCCGGCGCCCGTGCCTGATCCCGCGGAACGGGATCATCTGGGCGTCGAAATGGTCGACGGCGTCGATGTGCCGCACCGCCCGTAGCCCGTGACCGGTGATGTCGATCGGGTAGGAGCGATCGGGGTTGAAGCGTGGCATGCGATCTGGGTGGCAGTCGCGCTCGAACACCGTGCTACGGACGCCGCGCCGAGCAAGTGCGATGCCCGCCGTCAGCCCGCCGGGGCCACCTCCGATGATCGCAATGTCTGCCATCAGACCTCCTTCGTTGATTTGCGATCAATGATACATAGTCAGCTAGACTGGGCGGCATGGCCACCACGCGAGCGGTGCGCGCCGCCACCACCCGGCACAAGCTCCTCGACGCGGCGGTCGAACTGTTCGTCGACAAGGCTTACGACGAGGTGTCGGTCCAGGACCTCGCGAATGCCGCCGGGGTTGCCTACGGGCTGGTCGCCCACCACTTCGGCAACAAGCGGGGCATCCACCTGGAGGCAATGCGGCAGATCGCCCGGCGCCTCGAACAGGGCCCGCCGCCCCCGGGTCCCGCCGCCACGCGGATCCGTCACCTCACCCGCGACCACTTCGCCTCCATCCAGGGGGACCCGGCCGCCTACCTCGGGCTGATGCTCGGCGCCGATCCCGACAGCCGCGCCATCGTGGATGCCGGCAGGCAGTTGGCAATCCGGGTCATTGGCGAGATCCTCGAGCTGGACCCGGAACGACCCGCCGTACGATTGGCCCTTCGATCCTGGTTGGCCGCGGTCAACGAGGCCGCGGTCGTCTGGCTCCAGGACGGGTGCCCGTTCCCCGCAGACGACCTGATCGAGTTGCTGACGTCCACCCTGGCCGAGCTGCTCCGACAGGCCGCACGGCTCGACCCCGCACTCGACCCGGTCCCGACCCTCTCCGCTCTGGACCGGCCCAACGGGTTCGCAGGTCCGGATCACGGTGACCGGGGGCCCGCAGCCACGCGTTGAGCGCCACCACGTGCTCCGGGTTCGGTGAGCGGACCCGTTCCGGTGTGGTGTCGGGTTCCGCTCCTTACCGTGCCGGCACAGCCGAACGACAGTCGATGAGGAGCCGGCGGCGTCGACTGCCCGCGCCGGTGGTCCTCCCAGCGGATCGAGGCGCCGTGAAGAGACGATTCTCTGGGTGGCGGTTCGCCATCCTCTGTACGGTCGCGTGGATCGCCGCGGCGGCCTGCTCGGCCGGGTCGACCGACTCCAGCGGGCCGAGCGCCGCCGGCCCGCCGGTCCGGGTCGCGGTCGGCATCGACGCCTCCTACGCGCCGTTCTTCCTGGCCGCCAGCCAGGGCCTGTTCGCCGCCAAAGGGGTCAACGTGGAGATCGTCCAGTTCGGCACCGGCGGCGAGGCGGTGAACACGCTGGCCACTGGGCAGGTCCAACTGGCCGGCAGCTCGGACGTGACCACCGTGGCCCAGCTGAAGCAGAACCCCGGACTGCGCGCGTTGCTCGCCTACGAAGAGTCCGGGAAGTACCTCAAGGTGGTCGTCGGACCGCACGCCGACCCCGCCCGGCTGGCCACGATGGGCGTCGTGCCGGGGCTCTCCGAGCTCGCCGCGACCCGCTACCTGCAGTCCCGAGGCATTGACCCGGCGACGGTCCGCTTCGTCACCGCCGGCCCGCCGGAGATGCCGGCCCTGATGCAGAAGGGCGACATCGACGGCTACATCCTCTGGGAACCGTGGCCGACCAAGGGCGTCGCCGCGGGCGGACGGGTGGTCGGTACCACCGGCGACTTCGGCCTGACCTACGTGCACTGGCTGATCGGCACCAACGACTGGATCCAGGCGAACACCCAGACCGTGGCCAAGATCGCGGCGGCGCTGGACGAGGCGGCCCAGAAGACGGAGAGCGACCCGCATGCCGCCGCGGTCGCCACCGCCCAGGCAGCCAAGATCCCCGAGGACCAGACCGTGTCCGCCGTGGCGGAGATCGACTTCAAGGTGCGCGACCTGACCGACCAGGATCTGGCGTCCGCCGACCGGATCGCGCAGTTCTTCGTGGACACCCACAAGCTGGACGCGAAGCCTGACCTGTCCGCCGCGCTGTTGCGGGGCTGGTACAGCCAGCACGCCGGCCAGGCCCGCTGATGGCGCCGGATACCGAGGTGTCTGCCCACCCGCCCGGGGTGCGCTCCGGCGCCGCCGTCCGGTTCGAGCAGGTCAGCATCTGGTTCGACGACTTCCAGGCGGTGCGCGAGGTGTCCCTCGAGGTGGCGCCGGGGGAGCTGCTCTGCCTGCTCGGCCCGAGCGGGTGCGGCAAGTCCACGCTGCTGTCCACGCTGGCCGGATTCCTCCCCACGACCTCGGGTTCGGTGACCGTGGACGGCCGGCCGGTCACCGCTCCCGGCCCCGAGCTGGGCATGGTTTTCCAGAGCAGCGAGGCCCTTTTCGACTGGCTTCCGGTGCGGTCGAACGTGACGTTCGGGCCCCGGATGCGCGGCGTCGGGCGCGCCGAACGGGCCGCCATCGCCGACGAGTACCTGGGCCTGGTCGGGCTGCGGCACTGTGCCGACAAGATGCCCGATCAGCTCTCCGGCGGCATGCGGCAGCGGGTGCAGATCGCCAGGGTGCTGGCCAACCAACCCCGGGTGCTGTTGATGGACGAGCCGTTCGGTGCGCTGGATGCGCAGACCCGCTCGGTGATGCAGCGCGAGATGGACCGGATCAGGGCCGCCACCGGCTGCACCGTCCTGTTCGTCACCCACGACATCGGCGAGGCGATCGTGCTCGCCGACCACATCGCGGTGATGACCGCCGGACCCGCCGCCCGGATCAAGTCGAGCTACCGCGTCGAGTTGCCTCGGCCGCGCGACGAGACGTCCGCCGAGTTCGTCACGCTGCAGCGGGCGCTGCGCCGGGACATCGGGGACGAGGTGCAGGCCGCGCTGCGCGCCCAGGGTCTGGACCCCGGCGAGCCGGACCCGTCATGACGCTCACCGACGATCCGGTCATCCCGGTACGGGCACCCCGGCGTGGCACCGGTGCGCGCGGCGCGTTGATCTCGGCCGGCTCGGTGCTGCTCGGACTGCTGGTCTGGCAGCTGCTGGCCGCCCGGTTCGGCCCGGCGCTGCTCGCCTCACCACTGGAGACGCTTCGCGCCGGGATCGAACTGGCCAGGGACGGCACGCTGTTCGACTCCGTGCTGGCCTCCGCCCGGCGCATCCTGATCGGCTGGGGCCTCGGGTTGCTGGTCGGGGTGCCGGTCGGGCTGGTGATGGGTCGGGTACAGATCATCCGCACCCTGCTGGACCCGCACATCGAGTTCTTCCGGTTCATCCCACCGGTCGCGTTCGTCACCCTCGCGGTGGTCTGGTTCGGCATCGGCGAGAGCTCCAAGGTCGTGCTGATCTTCTACACCTCGGTCTTCATCGTCACGCTGAACACGGTGGCCGGGGTGCTCGCGGTGAGCGAGTCGAAGCTGCGCGCGGCGGTGAGCCTGGGCGCCGGGCGCAGGCAGATCATGTTCTACGTGGTGCTGCCGGCGACGGTCCCGCACGTGGTCACCGGGGCCCGGCTGGCCATGGGTAACAGCTTCCTGACCATCGTCTCGGCGGAGATCGTGGCGGCCCAGGTCGGGCTGGGCGCGCTGATCTGGACCTCCCGCAACTACGGGCGGATCGACTGGGTGTTCGTCGGCATCATCGTGCTCGGCGTGCTCGGCTTCGTGTTCGACCGGGTGCTGCGGATCGTGGCCCGCCGGGTGCTGCGGCGCTACGCGGTGAAGCTCTGACACACATAGTTACGGAGGAGACATGACGACGGCCAGCGCTGTGGAGAACATCCCGTCACCGAGCGGTTTCGACGACCCTGTCGAGGAACGCGAGCACCGCAAGCGGCGGGTGGCCGCCGGCTACCGGGTGCTGGCCAGATTCGGCCTGGACGAGGGCATCGCCGGGCACATCACCTGCCGCGACCCGGAGCGCACCGACCACTTCTGGACCGCCCCGTTCGGCAGCTACTTCGGCGCGGTGCGGGCCAGCCAGCTGATCCTGGTCGACGAGGCCGGCACGGTGGTGCATGGCGAAGGCCTGCTCAACCAGGCCGCGTTCGCCATCCACTCGGCCATCCACCGGGCCCGGCCGGACGTGGTCGGCGCGGTGCACGCGCACGGCCTGCATGGCAAGGCGTTCGCCACCCTGGGCCGCCGACTGGCCCCGCTGACCCAGGACGCCTGCGCGTTCTACGGCTCGCACGCGCTGTTCGAGGACTTCACCGGCGTGGTGCTGGACCCGGATGAGGGCAAGCGGATCGCCGCCTGCCTTGGCGACGGCAAGGCGGTCATCCTGGCCAACCACGGACACCTGACCGTCGGTACCACCGTCGACTCGGCGATCTTCTGGTTCGTCACCATGGAGCGGTCATTCCAGGCCGAGCTGCTGGCCAGGGCGGCCGGCACGCCCCGCGAGATCGAGCCGGCCACCGCGCGGCTCACCCACGAGCAGGTCGGCGCGGAGGACATCGGCTGGTTCGCCTTCCAACCGATCTGGCAGCGGATCGTGGCCGAGCAGCCGGATCTGCTGGACTGACCGGGCGATGAGGCGGGCGCTTCGGGAGGTCGAAACGCGGGCGTTGCTGTCGCTGGGCCGCACCGGGCGGCGGTCGCTGGGGCGGATCCGGGCGGCGGACGCCACCGCGTTCGCTGAGGCAGCCGGGGAGACCGACCCTCGGCTGCTCGACCCCTCCCGGCCGGACTTCCTGCTGCACCCGATGTACCTGGTGAGCCTGCTGCGCGGGCCGGGTCCGGGGTTGGCGGGGCCGCCGGAGGAGCTGCGGCCGGACGGCATGTACCGCGACGAGGTGCCCGGTACCGACGGTCTGGATGTGTTGCTGATGGCCGGGGGTCAGCGGCTGACCTGGCATGCGCCGCTGCGGAAAGACCAGGACGTGGAGCAGACCCACCGGCTGATCTCAGTGCGGCGCAAGGGCCGCCAGCCCAACCGGTTCCTGGTGCTGATCGTGCACAAGACCTGGTCCACCGCTGGTCAGGGCGTGGTCGTCGAGGCGGACGAGACCTTTCTGGTCCGATGAGCGAGGTCGACCCGCCCACCCGGTTCACCCCGGATCAGGCCACGTTGGACCGCTTCGGTGCCAGCACGCGCAACCCGCACCGGATCCACTACGAGGACGAATTCGCCCGGGAGGAGGGGCTGAACGGGACGGTGGTGATGGCCCAGCTGCACGGCTGTTTGCTGTTCCGGGCGGCGGCCCGGTGGGCCGGCGACCCCGCCAGGGTGGTGTCGCTGGGTTGGCGGAACCGGGCGCCGTCCGGCCCGGGCGACCAGCTCACGGTGACCGTCACCGGGGCCACCGCGGCTGGCACCGGGATGATCAGGCTCGAGCTCACCGAGACCGGCCCGGACGGCGCGCCGCGCTGTATCGGCTACGCCGTGGTGCGCGCCGCCGGTAAATAGCTTGCCGCTCGGCTGGACTGGACCGGCACACTGCGGATGGTGAGCACCTTTGTGTTGATCCATGGCGGGGGAGACGTCGGCTGGTACTGGCACCTGGTCGAGGCCGAGCTGCGCGCCCTGGGACACGACGTGGTGGCCCCTGACCTTCCGTCCGAGGACGACTCGGCGGGCTTGACGGAGTACGCCGATGCGGTGGTTGCGGCCGTCGGGGACCGTAGGCAGCTGGTTGTGGTGGGCCATTCGCTCGGCGGGTTCACCGCGCCCCTCGTGGCTGATCGGCTCCCGGTGGACGTGCTGGTTCTGGTGGCCGGGATGGTCGCGTCCCCGGGTGAGGCGCCGGGGGACTGGTGGGAAAACACCGGCTACGCCGATGCGGTGCGGGAGCAGGCCGCGCGGGATGGCGGCGTGACCGGCAACGATGACCCGTACGTGAGCTTCTATCACGACGTGCCGCGCGAGCTGGCCGAACAAGCGCTGAGCAAGGAGCGCGGCCAGTCGGGGACTCCGATGGGTGCGCCGTGGCCGCTCGACAAGTGGCCGAGCGTGCCAACCAAATACGTCTTGTGCACCGAGGACCGCTTCTTTCCGGCGGCCTTCTCGCGGCGAGTGGTCGCTGAGCGCCTGAACATCACCCCCGACGAGATCGACGCCGGGCACTGCGTCGCGCTGAGTCGCCCGCGCGAGCTGGCCGCCATCCTGACGGGCTACGCGGTCTGAGATGAGCTGAGGCTTCAGGGGCGGAAGCGGCTCTGCAGGGTGTTCTTGCCGCTCAGCGTCTCGTCGTCGGTTGTTCCGACTGCCTGGGCGCCCTGGGTGGTGAGCGCAATGGGCAATTTCGTCTCCCAGAGGAAGAATAGTCCGTCGACCTTCTCCGGCACGCTGGTGTCGGCCTGAGCCGCGTGCTCCCAGACGTCGGCTCCCGTGCCGTGTGGGGTCATCATGTTGGTCAGCCCGCTGCTGCCTTGCACCCAGCCCCCCGGGTTCTCCAGTTCCGTGATTACACCGGCGTACTCGGTACTCACATTCCGGTGGAAGTACTGGGGACGGAAGGTGTCTTCTCCGGACACCCAGCGCGGGGGTACGACGCAGAAGTCGACGTTACCCACCCCCGGTGTGTCGGTCGTCGAGGTGAGCGCTGTCAGCAGCGACGGATCGGGGTGGTCGACAGTGACATTGCCCATGACCATGAAGTCCAGCATGTTGTAGACATACGGGACACTGTTGCCGTGCCACGCGACCACGTCCAGCGGCGAGTGGTCGTAGGTTGAGCTCCAGAGATTTCCGCCGACTTTGTGGATCACCTCGACCGGCCGCTCCGTATCATCGTCGTACGCGGCGACTGGAGCGCGGAAGTCGCGGGGGTTCGCCATCCCGCCGTGGCCGATGAAGCCGAGCTCCGGAAGAGCGAACGGCGTGCCGAAGTTCTCGCACACGTACCCGCGGACGAACGCAGGGGCGTGTCCTTCTCCGGCGGCGGCGCCCAGGATCTCGACTCGGAACTTGATGGCGCGAGGAATCAGAGCGACTGAGCCCGGCTCCACGCTCAGCAGTCCGAGTTCTGTGTGGATCAGAAGGCCGCCCAGTTCGGGCACAATCATCAGTTCGCCGTCCGCGGTGCTGAACACGCGGTCGGTCATGGATATGTCGGCGGTGTAGAGATGGATCGCCACGCCGCTGCGCTGGACGGGATCACCGTTCCCGCCCAGGGTCCACAGACCGGAAACGAAATCGGTCCCTGCCGCGGGCGCCGGCCTGGGAGCCCAGAACAGCAGGTTCGGTTCCAGGGGAACATCGGTGAAAGGCGGCGTGAGCAGAGTTCCGTTGTCGATGCGCTCGAAGGACGGGTGCACGACGGACGGACGGATACGGTAGAGCCATGTGCGATGGGTGTTCGCGCGGAGTTCGGTGAAGGCCGTACCGGAGAGCATCTCTGTATACAGTCCGTAGTTAACGCGCTGCGGAGTGTTACGGCCGACGGGCAGTGCGTCTAGCAGGGCCTCGCTGCTGTGCTCGTTGCCGAAGCCTGTTGAGTAGCTCAGCGATGCCGCCCTCGCGCGCGCCTGTTCCCGCACCTCAACCTCTGGCTTGGCCTTCTCTAGACTCGTCGTCATTTTGCGGTTCCTTCCATTCCGGCACGCTAAGGATTCAGTCGATGACGGGCTTTGCGGCGTTCCTTCCACGGATACCGGGCTACCTGCGCAAGATCGGCCTCGCTGGCCCGGTTGGGACAACGGGGATGGTGATCGAGCTGGGAAATACCCCACCGGTGAAGACACGATTGACGGCTTCGCGGTGGTAAGACTCGTCGTAGGCGCGCTCCCAGCCAGGGTCAGCGCTGATCCCACGGCCCTCGGTGGGTGAGATTTCGAGTCGCAGGCGGCGCCCTGCTGCTATCCGTCCGGTGGCTTCCATCATTTCCACGTCGACCTTGACGATTTCTTCGGAGAGCAGAGGCATGGCGTCCTCGCGTCGGTGCGTGTGCCAGGGATGTTCAGCGGTGGAACGCTGCGAGTCGAGGGCGCGGTGCGTGACTTTGAGACAGCCCCATGTGAGCGGAGCGACAGACTGGGGGTCACGGGTCTGATAGAGGATCTCTTTCTCTCCATCCATGACGCGGAGTGCGACATAGAGGTCGGCATCTTCTGACGTTGACGAGACCCACAGCGAGGCGCGGAAATGACCAGCCAGCTCGATGTCCTCGTCAAGGGGGGCTGACTCGAATACTGCCATCGGTAGCTCCGGCGCGGAAGCGCGGACATCTGCGGAATACTCGGCGACTTCGATGCGAACGGGGGAATCAGGGGTGATACTTTCCTCGGCCGGGCTGCTGGCATCGAGAAACAGTTTCCTGTATTCAGTGCCGGGGACGGGCCACGTCGATTCGTTGCGCCAGTAGAAACCTCCGCCGCCAGTGCGCATGACCATACGTACCGCGGACGGCTTTTCCTGCGGCTCCTCTCCTTTGAGGAATCGATCGAAGAACACCTCCTGATCCGGCAGGCAGTCCTCATAAATGTAGGACATGTACGCGGCGTCCAGGACGAGCAACTGTTTTGATGGCGACGGCAATTGAGAGAAGGCTGCGAAACCAGCGTGGGAGTGCAGCATCATGGTCTGGCTTACCGCGGTCAGAACGGGGAGGTCGATACTGGCAAAGTCCGCTGACAGGAGCCCGCCCCCACGGTAATATGCGCTGTCCCACGGATGGCTGGCCATACCGCCGATGAAGTCCACTCCTTCGCCGCTCCCGCTTGCCTTGAGCACCATATTTTCCCACCACCAGCGGCGGTAGTCGCCGAAAAAGATGCCGCCCGGATAGGCCAGATCACGATAGGCGTCCGAGTCTGACGCAAGAGGAGCAATCGCTTTGAGGGCGGGCGGATGCAGTGCGGCAACGTTCCATTGAATGGTCGCGGCGTACGAGCAACCGTAGAGGCCGACATTACCGTCACTCCACGGCTGGCCGGCGGCCCACTGGATGGCGTCGTAATAGTCGAGTGCTTCCTGCCTGGAGAACGGATCCACCCGCCCTGGCGTGTTCCCCACCCCGCGGCCGTCCACTCGGACTACTACGTATCCGCGTGGCACCCAGGTACTTGCATTTGCACTGACAGCATTTTCCGAGTACCGGAGCATCATCGCCGCGCCGGTGGCGCCCCCAGCTGCGTCTCCGTTGAACCAAGCGGCTTCCCTCTCTTCACTCGCCTGGTGATCTGCCTCGTTGAAGATCGACCCCGACTCGAACGCATTGCCGTAAACTCCCAGCCTCATGATCACTGGATGAGGGTCGCCATCGACGGGGTAAAACACGTCTGCCAGAAGATGGCTTCCGTCGCGGGTCGGGATCTTCTCATTCCTGAGAACCTTGATCCCGGCAAGAGCTCGGCGCAGGTGATTGCCCGCCTCGGCAGCTCCTCGAAAACGAAGCCCGAGATCACTGAACACCATCCGAACAGAGGCGGCTTTCTCAAAGGATTCCGTGTCGCACTCGAACGAAATGTCCGGCGCATGCCCGCCGACTACGTCGTGGACGGTCTTGTCGATCACCACGCCATTGCGCAGGTCGTCCTCCCGCCCCAGGCTTTGCACGAAACGCGCACGATTGATCGTCGCGGGAAGAGTGGGATCCGGCGCGTCCACGGCGTCGCTGCCGCGGAGACTCGCCAGCGTTAGCTGCGGAGCTGCATCCGCTGTTCCGATGCTCAGGCTCCCGATGGAGAAGGTCACCGCCTCGGCGGCCCTGTAGAAAAACTGGCCCTTCTCGTCGGTGAAGCCCTCGTGTGACGGCGTCTGATAGCGTAGGCCCACGAAGGGCCCGTCACGGAAGCCGCCAGTCAGCAAAGCGCCCGCAAGTGTCGGTTGTGACGCATTCATCATTTCCCTTCCGCATATGATTTGCCCTAGATGGTGACAAGCACCCGGGCAGGGTCCGACAGCGCAGGGACATCAAGAATCATGACTTCACTGGAATTGCCATTGGCAGACTGTGCTTTACCTGGTGGCGCGTGAATAGCCAGCTGCCGCCGATCTTGCGGAGGTGGGATTCGTAGTAGCCGATCATGATCAGCGCCAGTTTCCCTTGCATCAGGTCTGCGCCGGCTGGCCAGCCATTTTCGGGTCGAGGGCTGGCGTTGGATTCCACGACCACGAACTGCGCCCGCAGCGTTGCTTCGTCTCCGGTGATGGCGACGATGTGGTCGGTGGTGAGGTAGTGCATGCCGCGCCCGGGAGGTAGGGCGCCGCTCTTCATCATGGCGCGGAGTGCATCGTGACCAACTACATCCGCATCCAGCGCAACGTACTCCTCTTGGCCGTACCTACTGAATACCTGAAACTCTCCGTCCGGGGCGAACAACGCCGCCAAGGCATCCCCGTCGCGCTCCTCGAGTGCCCGCACGTACCGCGCAAGGACTTCAGGAATTTCCTGTCTGTCGTTCATGGAAGCCTCCTTCGCCTGCATGTGTCACTCGACTACGCGTATCGGCTTGCCAGCGGCGAACGCCGCGATGTCCTCGACCGCTTCTTCGTAGAAGACTTTGTAGGAACCTTGTGTCACGTAGCCGAGGTGCGGGGTGATGACGACGTTTTCCAGCGTCCGCAGAACGTGCCGCTCCGGCAGCGGCTCGGTTCCGAACACGTCGAGTGCCGCACCGCCGATCGTTCGCTCCTGCAGGGCGTGAACCAGTGCGTCTTCGTCCACGATGGGGCCGCGAGAGGTGTTGACCAGCAGGGCGGACGGCTTCATAGAAGCAAGTTCGCCCGCCCCGACGAGGCCGCGACTACGGTCGCTGAGGACGAGATGGACTGACAGCACATCGGACCTGGCGAACAACTCCTGCTTGGATACCACTGTCACACCGTGTTCCGCCGCCTTCTCGGTGGTCAGGTTCTGGCTCCAGGCGATGGTCTCCATGTTGAACGCCTGGCCTA
Organism: Pseudonocardia sp.; assembly: GCA_035489915.1. Classification (GTDB taxonomy): domain Bacteria; phylum Actinomycetota; class Actinomycetes; order Mycobacteriales; family Pseudonocardiaceae; genus Pseudonocardia. The sequence goes on from DATHIT010000556.1 coordinate 13,911, forward strand.
CCCTGGCCACCCTGGATCCGGTCCTGCCGAGTCCGAGCAGACCGAGCGTCTTTCCCGCCAGACCAGAGCCGACACTCATCTGCCACCCGCCCTCGCGTACCAACCGCGTCTCAGCAGGTACGTGCCTGACCGCGGCGAGAATCAGCGCCCAGGCGAGCTCCGACGTGTCGGAAGCGAAGGGAGGGCGCGTACCGCAGACGGTGATGCCCAGCCCGCGGGCGGCCGGGATGTCGATGACGGCGTTGGCCGGACCCGTCGTGACGAGCAGCTGCAGACGATCGAGCCGGCGCAGCACATCGGCGGGGAAACGCGTGCGCTCCCGCATCGCCACCAGCACATCGAACTCCGTCAGCCGCGCGACGAGTGTCTCCGTGTCGGGAAACGGATCATGGATTACTTCCACCCGGGCGTTCAGGGAGCCCCAGTCAGCATATTCCCTTGCCACGTTCTGGTAGTCGTCGAGAATCGCAATGCGCATGTTGTCCGTCCAATTGTCCATTCCAACCAAACTCTCTGCTGTTCGGCGAGAATTTCGATAGTCACCCGCGGGTGAAACTTGCCGCCGCCGACGGTTCGTCGATCCCGCAAGGGAACGCATTCAGCGCCGATTCTTTCCTTCGCGCGTAATGGGACGGCGACTCGCCGCGTCGATGCTGCGGCTTCCCGCGTGGCAGTCGATCGGAAGACGTGTGGTCACGCCGGCACCAGTACGATTTTGCCGTTCAGGTGTCCGGTGCTACTCGCGTCGAGGGCGGCGGCCGTCTCCGTGAGGGGATAGGTGCGCCAGATGGGGACCCGCAGGCGTCCCTCGTCGATGAGAGTAAGGATGTCATGCAGGGCTCGTACGCCGTTCTCGCCCGCGCCGCTGACGTGGATCTGGATGCCCGTGTCGCCCGCGTCGAAGGCGACGAGGGTCAGGACCCGCTCGGGGCCTCCGGCGAGTTCGATCGAGACCGGGATCTCGCCTCGGCCGGAGGCGTCGAGCACGGCGTCGACGCCCCGCGGAGCGATTGCTCGCACCCGGTCGGCGAGCCCGTCGCCGTAGGTGACCGGTACGGCTCCGATGGAGCGCAGGTGTTCGTGGTTGTGCTCGCCGGCGGTGCCGATCACCCGCGCGCCGAGGGCGACTGCCAGTTGGACGGCGAAGGTGCCGACCCCACCTGCGGCGGCATGGATGAGTAGGGTCTCGCCCTTGGCGATGCCGAGGCGGTCGAGGGCGGTCCAGGCGGTACCCCCCGCGCCGGCCAGGCTCGCGGCCACATCCCACGGAACCTTGGTCGGCTTGGTGACCAGCGCTGCGGGGTCGGCGATTGCGGACTGGGCGTAGGACGGGGTCAGCGAGGTGCCCAGCACCTCGTCGCCGACCGCGAAGGCGGTGACTCCCGCACCGACCTGGTCGACAATGCCGGCCACGTCGGAGCCGAGACCCGCGGGGAGATGCAGCGGGATCTGCTGGCGCATCATGCCCTGCATGATCTTCCAGTCGACCGGGTTGACGCCCGCGGCCCGCACTGCAAGACGGACCTGTCCGGGACCCGCGGTCAAGGGCGCCACATCGACAGCCCGTAGGACCTCGCTGGTGCCGTAATCGGAGAACTGCACGGCAATGGGCATCTGTTCAGCCTCAATCTGCTCGGAAAGCCGGAACAACTCGGACGGGACAGGTTCAGGTCTTTTGCGCTGGGCATTTCGACCGCGTTGAGGTCCAACCGCTCGCCGGCCGCGGTGTCGTCCAACTTCCCCGCCGGTCTCCCTAATTCGCCGACGTCCCTAACCGTCATTGCTCCGTGACCCCCTCGCGGACCTGCTGCACGTCACGCCTTTTCGTCCGCCATGACGATGGGGGCGGGTAACGGCCGGTGGAAGACCCTGGGAATACTCCGTAGTCGCAGGGAGACGCTGCCACTCCGCCGCCACCGCATCGCGTGGCCGACCTTGGCGGCCGCGACCGGTGACCGGTTCACGTTCCACTCCAGCCCGGACGTCGAGGGGCCTCCACCGCACGTGATCTCGGTCAGCGAGGCCGATCCGCCCCGTGGCGAGGCGCTCGATTAGTACCGCAAGCTAGTCGCGGCGGACGTCCCGACAATCGGTCGGATGGACCCTCCTAGGCCTCGCCCGTGAGCTCGAGCTTGTTGTAGTAGTCCGTCATCCGGTAGATCTTGCCGTCGCGGATCTCGCCGAAACAAGCGAAGTGGATCTTCAGCGGCTTGCCGGTGGCCTTCACGTCGCCCATGTCGTCCTCGAAGCGGCCGTGCATGATCAGCTCGCCGGCGACGAAGGAGTCGGTCTGGAAGCTGTTGACGATCTCGAAGCGCAGCTCGGGGTTGGTGTCGAACGCTGTCTTCGTGAACTCAGCGACCTCCTTCGCTGTCCACGTGACGCCGAGCGTCTGGTCGTGGTGCGTGCCGTCCTCGGTGTAGCACGCGGCGGCACCCTCGAAGTCCCGGCTATTCCAGCATTCGTACTTCTGCTCGAGCAGGTTCATCCCGTGTCTCCTCAAGAGGTTCATCTCGTGTCTCGTCATGAACGGTGGTCGAGGGCCTCGCCGGCCGGTGCCGCTTGGCCCCGGCCGCCGCGGGGTAGCCGAGGCCCCTCATGGTCACGTGCCGGACGCGCCCCCGGTGCCCGCGCGAGCGAGGGCAGCGACAGCCCGGGAGTGCGACCCCGACCGGACGATGCGGAGAGGCGCGGAGAGAAGGGCGCGGATGGCGGTTTTGGTCTCTTCATCGTCAGGCAGCCACGCCAGGAGCCGCTGGCTGGTGTCTTCGACGAGGAGAACCTCGCAGGTGACGCGCAGGGGCCCGGCATAGGGGTGACGGATTATCCCGGGATGCTTGACACCTGAACGCGTGTGCGCGACCGGGTGGGTGGTCCATCGCCAGGCAAACTCGGGTACCGCGCACAGGTCGTCGACCACGGCACGGAACTCATCGTCGGAACCCCAATCCTGCTGGGCAGACCGCAGCCCGCCGACCAGCTCGTCCGCTGTGGTTGCCCAATCAGTGTCGGCCAATAGCTGGCGCGCCGCAGGATTCAGGAAGTGGTAGCGAATGAGGTTTGGCGGGTCCGCATCCATCATCTCCAGTGGCCTGTTCAGCGCTTCCCATGTGTTGTTCCACGCCACCACGTTGTAGACCGGCCCGAGCAGGCACGCCGGCGTGGGGTCGAGCTGGTCCAACAGTGCACGCACCGCCGGTCGTGGCTCGTCGCTGACTGGGCGGGGACGTGGGCAGAGCGCCGCGTTGTGCCGCATCATGGCCAACGTCGCAAGGTGCCGCTTCTCGTCATCGGAGAGCCGCAGCGCCTCGGCAAGCGCGGCGAGCACCCCAACGGACGGATTCGTGTCTCGGCCCTGCTCCAGCCGTTCCAGGTACTCGACGCTCAAGTCTGCGAGAGTCGCGAGCTCCTCGCGCCGCAGCCCCGGGGTTCGCCGCCGACCAGACGAGGACAACCCCACTTGTCCGGGCGTTAGTCGCTCCCGGCGCGATCGCAGGAACGCCGCCAGATCGCCTCCGTTGACCATGCCCCCATTATGCGTACTGGTCCGCAACGTAGCCTCTCCCTCCGGGTACCATGATCGTCCCCACCGCGCGGGAGCAGGCCGCGCGCGACGGCGGGCTGACCAGCCACTGTGTCGCGCTCAGCGGGCGAGGGTGGGTTGTGCTGAGAGCCCCGACTCAGTGTGCTGAGAGCCCCGACTCGCGGTGTCTGTCCCAGGTGTGTGGGGTGACGCCGGTGAGTTTGAGGTGGTGTTTGCGGACCTTGCCGGTTGGGGTTTGGGGGAGGTCGGCCGCCTGCTCTAGGTAGCGGGGGACCGCGAAGTAGGGCAGTTCGGCCGCGCAGTGGGCGGCGACCTGCGCCAGGTCGAGGTGGGTGTCCGCCACGGGGACCAGCACGGCCATCACCTCGTCCTCGGCCAGCTCCGAGGGCACCGCGAACACCGCCGCCTCGGAGACGCCCGGGTGGCGCAGCAGCACCTGCTCGACCTCGTAGCTGGAGATGTTCTCGCCGCGCCGCCGGATCACATCCTTGATCCGGTCCACGAAGTGGAACCAGCCGTCGCCGTCGCGCACCACCCGGTCGCCGGTGTGGAACCAGCCGTCCCGGAACCGCTCGGCGGTGTGCCCGGGGTCGTCCCAGTAGCCGCTGGCGAACCCGTGCGGCAGCTCGGTGCGCAACAGCAGCTCGCCCGGCTGCCCATCCGGGGCGTCCCGCCCGTGCTCGTCCACCACGCGGGCGGTGAACCCGTCCACCACCTGGCCGAGGCTGCCCGGCCGGGCCCCGGCCACGCCGGTGCCCAACACCAGGTTTGTCTCGGTGGTGCCGAACCCGTCGACCAGCCGGACCCCGAACCGCTCGGCGAACGGCTCGCACAGGTTCGCCGGGCTGGCCGGGGACAGCGCCCTGGTGACCCGGTGTGCCCGGTCCGCCGGCGACGGTGGCCGGGACATCACCATGTTGACCATGGCACCCAGCAGGTAGGTGACCGTGGCTCCGGCGTCGGCCGCGTCGGTGAAGAACCGGGAGGCGGAGAACCGGGTGCCCAGGGAGAAGCTGGCGCCGGCCACGACCGCCTGCAGGAAGGCGTTGAGCGCGTTGGTGTGGAACAGCGGCAGGTTGGTGTGCAGCACGTCGTCCGGGGTCAGCTCGAGGGCCCGGCCGACGGTGCGGCCCCACTGCACCAGTTGGCCGTGCGGGCAGCACACCCCTCGAGAGGGTCCGGTGGTGCCCGAGGTGAACAGGATCGCCACTGTGTCGCCCGGCGCGACCGGCGCCGGTTCGATCAGTCCCGCGCCGTTCAGTCCCGCGTTGGCAGGGTCGGAATCGGCGTCCAGCACCCAGAGCGGGAGCGGGCCGGCCACCGCGAGCGCCTCGTCGCGCAACGCCCGCTCCACCAGCAGCGCGCTCGCCCTGGCCCGGTGCAGCGGATCGCGCAGGCTGGCCCCGCGCAGCGCGGTGTTCAGCGGCACCAGCACGGCCCCCAGCCAGGCGCAGCCGAGGAACAACTCGAGCAGTTCGATGCGGTTGCCGCACAGCGCGGCGACTCGGTCACCCGCGCGGATCCCCCGCGCGGCCAGCGCGCCGGCTGTCCCGGCCGCGCGCTCGGCGGTCTGCCGGTAACTCAACCGGGCGGGGCCTACCCGCAGCAGTGGTGAGTCGCCGCACTGCTCGGCCCGCCGGCGCAGCAGCGCGGGCAGGGTAAGCGGAATGTCCGGTTCGGCCCAACCTGGCCCGGTCAGCACACAGCCGACGCTAGCCGCCTACCTCGGCGCGGCCAGCGCACCGGGTTCGTTCATCGGACCGGCTGGTGGCGCCACCGCCGTCGCGCCACCGCACACCCGGTTCGTACCCAGCACACCCGCTGCAGTGGGTGTGCTGGGTACGCAGAGGGTGTGCGGTACCGGCTAGCCCGTGGAGCGGGCCTGGTGGGGTTCGGGTTGGCCTAGCTGTTCCTGTTCCCGGAGTTCCTCCTCGGCGGTTTGCTCGATGCGTTTCATGGCTACGCGCAGGATCGGTGGGGCCATCACCGAGGTCAGCACCGCGACCAGCACGATGATCGTGTACATCTCGATGCTCAGGATGCCGGCGGTCAGGCCGACCGAGGCGATGACGATCTCCACCACCCCTCGGGCGTTCATGCCGGCGCCGAGGGCCAGCGCCTCCCACCGGTTCATCCGGCTCATCGCCGCGCCGAGTCCGGCGCCGAGGAACTTCCCGGCGATGGCCAGCGCAACCACCACGACCGCGGCGATGGCGACGTCGGCCCGGCCCAGTGCGGCCAGGTCCATCCGCAGCCCGGCGGTGGCGAAGAACAGCGGGGCGAGCACGGACAGCACCACGGTGCGCAGCGGCGCCGCCCAGGCGGTGCCCAGGTCCGATCCGGAGCCCAGGTCCCGGCAAGTGCCCAGCAGGATGCCGCAGACGAACGCGCCGAGCACCGCCTCGAGCCGCAGCGCATGGGTCGCCGCGGAGCACAGGATGACCAGCACCACCGCGACCGCCACCGGCAGCGCCGGTTCGCCGGACCGCAGCGCCAGCCGCATGGCCGTGCGCACCAGGTAGCGGCCGATGGTCGCGCTGAACAGCAGCACGCCCAGCAGGCTGAGCACCGAGTACGCCACACCCGCCGCGTGCAGCCCGGTGGTGGCCAACGCGGAGACCACGGACAGCATCAGCCAGCCGAACGCGTCGTCGATGGTGCCGGCCAGCAGGATCAGCTGACCGAGGTTGCGGTGGATGAGCTTCATGTCGATCAACGTCTTGGCGATCACCGGGATCGCGCTGACACACATCGCCACGCCCAGGAAGAGCGCGAACACCAGCGGAGTGGCGGTGTCCGGGCGCAGCATGTCCGGCAGCAGGAAGCCGGCGCCGATGCCCAGACCGAGCGGCAGCAGCAGCCCGGCCCCGCTGACCTTGGCCGCCGTCGCGCCGCGTTGTCGGATCAACTTGAGATCCATGTGCATGCCGGTCACCGCCACCAGCAGCAGCACGCCGAGCTGACCGACCGCGTCGAGCAGGTTCAGCTGGGCGGCGGCCCTCGGCAGCAGCCAACCGCCGATGCCCGGCGCGAGGTGCGCCAGTACCGACGGCCCCAGCAGGACGCCGGCGGTCAGCTCACCCACCACCGCCGGCATCCCCAACCGGGCGGCCAGCCTGCCGAGCACCAGCGCGGTGCCGAGCAGCAGGCCGACCTGCAGCAGGAAGACGAGCAGGGTGTGCCCGGAGAGCAGCGGTACGACCGACATCACCGCTGGTCGGGACGCGCCCAGCCGAGGCCGTCGGAGGAGGGCACCAGGCCCCCGGGCAGCACCGGGTTCTCCCGCGCGCCGTCGCCGAGCACACCACGGGCCTGGATCTGGTTCATCTCCGCCATCACGCTGGCCACCACCGGGGCCTTGAACAGCTTGCCCATCCGCTCGCCGGACTCGGTCTGCATGGCCCCGGTGGCGGCGACCGCGCTGGTCAGATCGCGGGAGGCCGCGCTCAGCCGGCTGCTGGCCGCTTCCGGGGCGAGGGCCGCGTCACCCGAGGCGACGCCGCCGACCAGGGTGGCGAACGCCTCCAGGTCGGTCTCGCCGAACTCGGTGACCTTGCGTGCCTGCCAGAAGTAGGAGTTCTCGTGCTGCTGCATGTCGTAGAACGCGGTGAGGAACTCGTAGAACACGCTGTACTCGCGGCGGTACCGGCCTTCGAACTCGGCCATCACGCTCGCCTCGTCCAGCTCGCCGGACAGCACGCTGTTGATCGACCGGGCGGCCAGCAGCCCGCCGTAGGTGGCCAGGTGCACCCCGGTGGAGAACACCGGGTCGATGAAGCAGGCGGCGTCCCCGACCAGCAGCATGCCGTCCCGGACGAACGAGCCGGTGGCGTAGGAGTAGTCCTTGCGCACCCGGACCTGGCCATGCACGCCCTCGGTGACCCGGGTGGCCTGGGACAGGTAGTCGGCGACGATGTCGCAGCGGCCGGTGAGGTCGAGCAGCGCCTTCTCCCGGTCGGCCTGGATCAGCGCGGCGTTGCTGCGGTGCACGACCGCGCCCACGCTGGTCAGCTCCTCGGACAGCGGGATGTACCAGCACCAACCCTCGTCGAAGGCGGCGCACAGGATGTTGCCCCGGTCCGGGCCGGGCAGCCGCTTGCCGCCGAGGAAGTAGCCGAACACGGCGATGTTCTTGAAGAAGTCCGAGTAGTGCCGGTCGTCGGTGACCTGGTTCCACAGTCGGCCGGTGTTGCCCGAGGCGTCGATCACGAAGCGGCCGTGCACGGTGTGCGAGGCGCCGGCGGCGTCGGTATATCGCACCGCCTCGGCTCGCCCCTCGCCGTCCCGTAGGACCGCGGCGACCGGGCACTGCTCGCGTACGTCCACCCCGTGCCGGGCGGCGTTGCGCAGCAGGATCTCGTCGAACACCATCCGGTCGACCTGGTAGGCGTAGGAGGTTGGCCCGGAGAACTGCGGGGACAGCGCGAACAGGAAGTTCCACGGATCCGGGCTGGTGCCCCAGCGGAACGTGCCGCCGCGCTTGACCATGAACGCCGCGCGCTCCAGGTCCTCGCTCACCTCGAGCAGCCGGCATACCCCGTGCACCGTGGCCGGCAGCAGCGACTCGCCGATCTGGTACCGGGGGAAGCGCTCCTTCTCCAGCAGCACCACCGAGTGCCCGCGCCGGGCGATCAGCGTGGCCACCGAGGATCCGCCCGGCCCACCGCCGATGACCACCACGTCGAACTCGCGG
>DATHIT010000557.1:0-3845 GCA_035489915.1 Pseudonocardia sp.
GTTGTTGAGCACCGAGATGATCAGCGCGCCGATCACCGTGCCGACGATCGAGCCCTTGCCGCCGGACAGCGAGGTGCCGCCGATGACCACGGCGGCGATGGCCTGCAGCTCGTAGCCCACCCCGGTGGCCGGCTGCGCGGAACCCAGCCGCGCGGAGATCAGCACCCCGGCCAGCCCGATGAACAGGCCGGCCAGCGTGTAGACGACCAGCTTCCAGCGCCGGACGTTGATCCCGGACAGCGCGGTGGCCTCCTCGTTGCTGCCGATCGAGTAGGTGTAGCGGCCCAGGACCGTCTTGTTCAGCAGCACCCCGGCGACCACTGCGAGCGCGGCCAGGATGAGCACCGCGTTGGGGAAGTTCGTGCCCGGGATGATGCTGCCGGTGGAGATCTTGGTGTAGTTGGGGGAGTCGTTGAAGTAGATCGGCGCGCTGCCCGAGATCACCAGCGCCAGCCCCTGCGCGACCAGCATCATGGCCAGCGTGGCGATGAACGGCGGCAGGTTCAGCACGGCCACGTTCAGCCCGTTGACCAGCCCGATCAGCCCGCCGAACAGCACCGCGCCGAGCACGCCCAGCGGCATCGGCAGGCCCATGTGCACGATCAGCACGCCGGCGATGACTGCGCACAGCGCCATCCCGGTGCCGATCGAGAGATCGATGCCGCCGGTGATGATGACGAACGTGGTACCCAGTGCCAGCGTCCCGATCACCACCGTGGAGAACAGGATCGCGGTGACGTTGCCGTAGTTCAGGAAGTCCGGGCTGACCACCGAGAAGAACACGAAGATGACGATGAGGCTGGCGAACGCGAGGAACTGCTGCAGCCGGTTGCGCAGCGTGCCCCGCACCCCGGCCGGCGCGCTCCGTTGCGCCAGTTCGGCGGTCGACGCGGTCATTTAATCCCCCACCTTCATCGCCGAATCCGGGCCCACCGGTTCGGCCAGCCCGAGCTCGGCGGCGTCCGCCGGGTTCTCATCCGGTCGCAGCGTGGCGTAGTGCATGACCCGCTCCTGGCTGGCCTCGTCGGCGGCGAGCTGGCCGACGACACGGCCCTCGCTCATCACCACGATCCGGTGCGACATGCGCAGCACCTCGGGCAGCTCCGAGGAGATCATGATGATCGACTTGCCGCGCCCGGCGAGCTCGTTGAGCAGCTTGTAGATCTCCTCCTTGGCGCCCACGTCGATGCCCCTGGTGGGTTCGTCGAAGATCAGGATGTCGCAGTCCTTGACCAGCCACTTGGCGATGACGACCTTCTGCTGGTTGCCGCCGGAGAGGTTCTTCGCGGTCTGCGCGATGGACGGTGTCTTGATCCGCAGCGCGTCGACCAACTCGGCGGCGGTGACCCGCATCGCGCGGTCCTTCACGAAGCCGAAGGACTGGAAGCGCTCGCGCAGCGCGCTGAGCCCGATGTTCGCCGCCACGTCCTGCTCGAGCAGCAGCCCCAGTTGCTTGCGGTCCTCGGACAGATAGCCGATCCGGTGCTTCGCCGCGTCCGCCGGGGTCTTGATCGTGACCGGTTGGCCGCGCACGCTGATCGTCCCGGACTCGACCGGGTCCGCGCCGACCAGGGCTCGGGCCACCTCGGTCCGCCCGGCGCCCATCAAACCGGCAAAGCCGAGGATCTCGCCTTCCCGCAGCTCGAAGCTGACGTCCTTGAGCAGTGTCTTGGTGCGCAGCCCGGACACGGTGAGCACCGTCGGGCGGTCGGCGCGCACGCCCACCGGCTTGACCTCACCGGTGATCTCCCGGCCGACCATCAGCCCGATGACCTGGCCGATCGACGTTGCCGCGGTGTCCAGGGTGTCCACGTAGTGGCCGTCCCTGATCACCGTGATGCGGTCCGAGATGGACTTGAGCTCCTCCATCCGGTGGGAGATGTAGATGACCCCGGTGTCCGGGCGCAGGAACCGCCGGATCAGCTCGTGCAGGACGCGGACCTCGGCGTCGTTCAGCGCCGCGGTCGGCTCGTCCATGATCAGGACTTTGGCGTCGTGGGAGAGCGCCTTGGCGATCTCGACCATCTGCTGCTTGGCCACCGTGAGGCGACCGACCACCTGCCGGGGTCGCAGCGGCAGGTGCAGCCGGTCGATCAGCTCCTGGGCCCGTGCGTTGAGCGCCCGCTCGTTGAGCAGGAACCGCCCGCCCCGGGGCTCGCGGCCGATGAAGATGTTCTGCGCGACCGTGAGGTCGGGCATCAGGTTGAACTCCTGGTGGATGATGCTGATGCCCTGGTCCTGGGCATGCCGAGGATCGGTGATCTCCAGCGGCGCGCCGTTGAGGAAGAACTGCCCGGCGTCCGGCCGGTAGATACCGGAGAGCAGCTTCATCAGCGTCGACTTGCCCGCGCCGTTCTCCCCGACCAGGGCGAGCACCTCACCGTGCCGCAGCTCCAGGTGCATGTCCTCCAGCGCGCGCACACCGGGAAAGCTCTTGGCGACGCCCCGCGCCGACAGCAGCGGGGTCCGGCTGTCGTTCGCCGTCGAACGGTGCTCGGAGTTCACGGCCGGTGTGCCTCCCGATCTGTACAGATATACCCACGAGGGTCTCCGCCCCGTCAAGCCCCCAAGGTCACGGATTGCTCCCGGTTTGACGCCCGCACAGATCAGGTACCGCCGGCACAGACCTTGCACGGTCTGCACGAACTAGACCAGGTCTGTGCCGGCCGTCGGGGTCGTTGCGGCGGCGCTCAGGGTCGGCGGGCTTCGATGAGCCAGGCCGCCGAGTCGTACCGCACGCCCCGCTCGGTGTGGTGGTCGGCCAGGCTCGCCCGCAGGTTGTCCAGCGCGAGGGCCTGGGTGTCCGGGTCCAGGTCGCGCAGCATCCCGGCGCGCTGTCCGGCGACGAACCGGAACGCGTCCTCGGGGTCCGAGCCGAAGTACATCGGCTCGCTGAGGCCCTGCATGCCCACCTCGGAGAAGCCGGCCGCGCCCAGCAAGGAGCGCACCCGGGCGGGGTCGCTCAGGGCGAGCGGGCTCGGCCCGTCGGACGGTGGGACAGGCACCTGCCGGCCAGGGGACAGCGCGGTGAGGAAGGCGTTGAGCCACTCGTTGCGGTCGAACGGCTGCCAGGTCAGCAGGACGAGGCGCCCGCCAGGACGGAGCGCTCGCGCGATGTTGCTGAACGCGGCGACGGGATCCCCGAAGAACATCGACCCGTGCCGGCTGATCGCGACGTCGAAGGCCGCCTCGGGGAACGGGTGAACCTGAGCGTCGGCCTGTTGGAAGGTCACGTTCGGCACCTGCTCGCTCGCGGCACGACGGCGCGCGAGGTCAACCAGGCGTGACGACAGGTCCACACCCAGCGCTGATCCACCGGGGGCGCGCCGGGCGGCATCCCGGGTCGCCTGCCCACTGCCGCAGCCGACGTCGAGCACGGTCGAGGTCTCGTCGATCGCCGCCGCGCTGAGGAACTGACCGTGGTAGGCGGCGACTCCCTCGTCGAAGCGGTCGGCGTGCTCGGCCCAGAAGGCACCCGACTCGCCGTCCCAGTTGTCGAGCTGGACGGCGTTGGTCGGGTCGACCGGCTGTGTGGTGCTCACCAGCCCCACCCTCTCAGACGGTTCGCTCCGGTCGGAAGGTCACCCGGCGAGCGAGCTTGCCTGGAACTCCGGCGCCGGTGGCCCGGCCGGGGTCCATTCGTGTCTGGGGATCGTTGGCAGGGCGTGTTGCGTGGTGTGGAGCCAGGCGAGGGTTTTGTCGTTGCGGAGTTGTTGGAGGCGGGTGGGTAGTTGGGTGAGGACGTGTTGCATGCGGTTGTGTTCGATGGCGTAGAGCAGGCCGTAGGTGAAGGCGTTGTGTCCGTTGTTGTGGGCGGTGTGGGCGAGTTGTTGGAGGAGGGGTTT
>DATHIT010000558.1:0-5387 GCA_035489915.1 Pseudonocardia sp.
CCGGCCAGTCCGGTGCGCAATCCGTGTCGCACCGGCTCGGACAACTCGCCGTAGGTCTCGAACGAGTCCACCGTGCAGTGCTCCATCACGTCCCGGATGTACGGATCGGACATCGCCCAGTGCGCCAGCACCGCATCGGAGTCCGGGTAGAGCTGGAAGCTGTGCGCCAGCCCGCGCTCCTCGTCCACGAAGACCTGCACCATCAGCTGCGGGCCGTGCTCCTGGACAAACGCCACGGCCCGCCGCACCGCGGCGCTGAACTCCTCCAGATGGCCGTCGACGATCTTCATCGTGTTGTGGAACAGGATCGGTCCGTCCAGGTTGTCAGCCATGCCCCGAGTCTGCTACCTCAACAATGGTTCAGGTCAAGCTGAGGGTCAGCCCAGGATCTCGTGGTCGGCCGGGTCGGCCTGGCGGGTGCGCCGGCGGAAGCGGAAGGTGAAGTCGGGCCACAGGGTCCGGTTGACCCCGTGCTCATCCAGGTACCAGCTGCGGCACCCACCCCGCTGCCACACCCCGGTGGCCAACTGCTCGTGCAGCTCGGCGTTGTACTCCGCCTGCCGCTCCGCACGGGTGTCCAGCACCCGCGCCCCGTTGCGATCCAGTAGCCGCAGGCAGTCCAGCACGTAGCCGACCTGGGACTCGATCATGTAGACCATCGAGCTGTGGCTGAGCCCGGTGTTCGGCCCGACCAGCAGGAACAGGTTGGGGAACCCGGCCACCGTGGTGCCGAGGAACGCCTCTGAGCCGTTCCGCCAGGCGTCGGTCAGCTTCACCCCGTCCCGGCCGACGATGGCCAGCTGGGCGAAACTGTCGGCCACCCGGAAGCCGGTGCCGAAGATGATCGTGTCCACCTCGTGCTCTGTTTCATTGCCGGCGCCGTCGGTGGTGACCACACCGCGCTCGGTGACCCGGCTGATCCCGTCGCTGGCCACCTGCACGTTGTCCCTGGCCAGCGCCGGGTAGTAGTCGTTGGAGATGAGCACCCGCTTGCAGCCCAGGGTGTAGTCCGGGGTGACCGCGTCGCGCAGCTCGGGGTCGGCGATGGAGCGGCGGATGTGCGCCTTGGCCAGCAGCTCCAACCCGGTCATCACCCTCGGGTGCCGGAAGCCGAACACCCGCCCCTCCAGCCGGGTGTAGATGGCGCCCCGGTAGGCGCGTTGCAGCGCGGGGAACGCGCGGAATGCCCAGCGCTCCACGGCGCTGATCGGCCGGTCGAACTTGGGCAGGATCCACGGCGGGGTGCGCTGGAACAGGGTCAGCTCGGACGCCCGCTCGGCCACCGGAGGTACGAACTGGATCGCGCTCGCGCCGGTACCGATCACCGCCACCTTCCGGCCGGTCAGATCGTGCTGGTGGTCCCAGTTGGCCGAGTGGAACACCCGCCCGCCGAACCGCTCCAGCCCGTCGATCTCCGGTATGGACGGCTCGTGCAGCGCACCGGTCCCCCAGACCACGAAGCGACAGTCGGTGGACTCGCCGGCGGCGGTGTGCAGGGTCCAGCCGCCGGCCTCGGCGTCGAACTCCGCGCCGGTCACCTGCACCCCGTAGCGGATCCGGTTGCGCAGCCGGTAGCGGTCCGCCAGGCCCTCCAGGTAAGCCCGGATCTCGCCCTGCTCGGCGAACATCCGGCTCCAGTCCGGGTTCGGCGCGAAGGAGAACGAGTACAGGTGCGACTGCACGTCGCAGGCGCAACCCGGGTAGGTGTTGTCCCGCCAGGTGCCGCCCAGCGTGTCCGCCTTCTCCAGCACCAGAAAGTCGTCCCGGCCCTGCTCGGCCAGCTGGATGGCCATGCCCAGCCCGGCGAACCCGCTCCCGATGATGACCACCGACGTGCGCATGCTCAGCTCCCTTTGCCGCCTTACCTACCATCAGTAACCTACTGCCAGTAAGCTACCACGGGTAGGTTACTTGCGGTAGGCTGATGTGATGCAGGTAGACAAGCCGGTCCGGCGTCGGGTCAGCCGACCGGAGCGCGAGCGCCAGATCCTGGACGCGGCCAGCGCGGTCTTCGCCGAGCGCGGCTACCAGGCGGCCTCGATGGACGCGGTGGCCGAGCGGGTCGGGGTGACCAAGCCGGTGCTCTACGACCACTTCGGCTCGAAGGAAGGCCTGCTGCTGGCCTGCATCGCCCGGGCCCGCACCGAGCTGCTCGAGGTGACCACCGAGGCCGCCGCCGGCGCGACCAACCCCGAGGGCATGCTGCGCAACGGGTTTCGGGCGTTCTTCGACTTCCTCGACTCGCGGGGCGCGGCGTCCACCCTGCTCTATGAGGAGGCCGCCAAGCCGGTCGGGTCAGCCGCCGAGGCCCTGGAGGGCATCCGCAACCAGCAGACCGGGTTCATCGTCGGGCTGCTCGCCGCGCATGCCCCGGACGCGGACGCCCGGCGGTTGGAGGCCTACGCGCAGGTGATCGTGGGCGCGAGCGAGCGACTGGCGCTCTGGCGCGGCCGCCGCGGCGGGCACGACACGGTCACCGCCGAGCAGGCCACCGAGTTCCTGATGGACCTGGTCTGGTCCGGCCTGGCCACCGCCGCTGTTCAGCCGGGCTGAGTCCGTGGCTGCCCCGTCCCTACCCACGCGGCCGTGGGGTCCAGCGCGTCCCGGCGCAGCACCGCGAGCAGTTCCTCGTACGGGCCGACCAGATACGCGTCGTCCCCGGCGCCGAACCGGGTGCCACTGCGCGGCGGGTGTTCCACCTCCCCCGTGCCACCGGCGGCTGCCCGGGAAATGGCCACCACCCGGGTGCGTGCGGACAGCTCGCCCATCGCCAGCCCGTCCAGGCCACTGCCGGCCACCACGGTGATCTTGCCGATCACGAACGGAATCCGGCCTACGTAGAAGGTGCCCAGGATCCGCAGCCCCAGCGCGACGCCGACGAACCACGGCGCGGCGAGCGCGGCGGTCGAGCGGACGGACTCGAAGCCGAAGGCATCCCCGATCACCTCGGCGAGCTCCCTGTCGAACACCCGCAACACCACCGGGACGTCCGCCCAGCGCGGCCCGAGCAGGCTGCGCACCGCCAGCCCGGTCTCGATGTTCGCCATGTCATTGCTGGTCAGCACAGCGACCGCGGCGGCCGAAGGCAGGTTGACCGCATTCAGCAGCGTGGCGTTGGTGGCGTCCCCGGCCACTACCGATACGCCGAGCTCGCGGGCCCTGGACAGGTACCGGTTGGCCTCGTCGCGCTCGACCACCACCACCCGCCGACCTGCCGCGTGCAGCCCCTCCACCACCCGTACCCCGACCTCGCCGAGGCCCACTACGACGACGTGACCCTTCATCGAGCCGGCCCGACGCTGGCCGAACGAGCGCCCAATGCGCCGACTCACCAGCAGCTCGGTGAGCAGCGCGAACCAGATCGCCGCCAGTACCACGCCGAAAAACATCAGTGCGATCGCGAAGATCCGCAGCCAGGGGGCCTGGTCGGCGAACGAGAAGTCGCCATAGCCGACCGTGCCGATCGTCTCCACGGTGAAGTAGGCGGCGTCCAGCAGCGACATCGGCCCGCCGCCCGGTTTGCGGTAGCCGAGCCGGAGCACCACCACGGACACCACGAACAGCAGGAGCAGCGCGACCAGCGCGCCACGCAGCGGACGGTCGGCCTCGGCCACCAGGGACCGCGCCAGCGCGATCAGCCCGGGACGGCCCCCGATGGCCTCCATCTCCGCCGCGCGGGCCGCGCCGGCGCCGCGCGCGCCCGCGGTGTGGCGGACCGGGTCCTTCGCGCCCTCAACCGGCGAATCGCCGGCGTACTCGGCGAACTGCTCCGGGGTGCCGATCAGGGTGACCCGGTCGCCGGCGCGCACCCGGTGATCCCGGCCGGGGCAGATCTCCGGCACCGTGCCATCGGCCTGGCCGGCGACCGCGAGCGGGGCGAGCGGACCGTAGAGCTCCCGCAGCGTGCTGTCCCGGTCGGCCACCAGCTGGGCGGCGACGAACTCCCGGCCGGCTAGCCGGACCCGATGCGGCCGGGCACCCAGACACGCCTCCACCACCGACGGCGCGGCCAGCGAGGCAACGTCGAGCACGCTGCGTTCCCCGATCACCTCGGCCAGCGCGCCGCCCACCGCCGGATTGCTCATCTGGGCCACCAGGCGCACATCGGGGCGCAGTTGCCGGGCCAGCAACGCGAGCCGGATGGCCGCCAGGTCCGCGCCCGGCACACAGACCACGGCGGCCGCGCCCGCGATTCCGGCCTCCACCAGCGCCTCCCGGGGCCGGCCCAGCACAGTCGGCACGCCCCAGTCGTGCAGCAGGCGCTCGGCGACCGGGTCAGCATCGCCGGCGTCTGCCACCGCGACGACCGTCACCCCGGCGGCATGCAACTGCTCGATGGTGCGCAGCCCGACCCCGCCGATCCCGCACACCAGCACGTGGCCACTTCGCCGCTGTTCCGGTGACACGGCGGCAGTGTCACGGCCCCGTGTCACACCTCGATGACGTGCGCGTGACGTCGTCCGCCCGCTCGGGGTTGTTCGGGGTCGGCGCGGGCGCCGGTATGGGCGTGGGACGGGCGTGGGACGGGCGCCGTCGGCGCGGACTCGAGCTGCGAGAATGCCCCGGATGGCCGGCTCCGATCACCCCTCAGCACGTAGCGCACACCGCACCCTGCGGGTGCTGCGCACCGAGCGGATCACCCCGAGGATGGCCAGGGTCACCCTCGGCGGGGACGAGCTCACCGGTTTCCCCGGGTACGGCCCGGATCAGCGGATCAAGCTGTTCTTCCCGATGCCCGGCCAGCGCCGCCCGGCGATGCCCAGGGCGTCCTCCGGCGGACCGGTCTGGCCGCCCGGGGAGCCCCGACCGGTGATCCGCAGCTACACCGTGCGCCGGTTCGACCCGGCCGCCGGCGAGCTGGACGTGGACTTCGTCCTGCACGGCGCGCACGGCCCGGCCGCCGCGTGGGCGGCCGCCGCCGAGCCCGGCGACTGGGTTGGCGTGTCCGACCCGGGCGGGCGGTACCAGCCCGACCCCAGCGCGGGCGCGCACCTGGTGATCGGCGACGAATCGGCCCTGCCGGCCATCGCCACGGTGCTCGAGGCGCTCGCCGCCCCAGCCCCGGAGGGCGCCCCGGCCGGCACCCCGATCGAGGTGTTCGTGGAGGTCGCGGACGCCGCCGAGGAGCAGCCGCTGCCGGCCGGGCCGAGCACCCGGCTGCACTGGCTGCACCGGGGCGACCGGCCGCCGGGCCGGCCGCTGGTCGAGGCGGTCACCTCGGCCCCGCCGCCGACCGGCGTGCCGGCCGCGCACTGTCAAGCCTGGCTGTCCGCCGAAGCCGCCGCGGTCCGGGACATCCGCGCGCACCTGCTCGACGAGCGTGGCTTCACCCGCCGCATGGTCTACGCCACCGGCTACTGGCGCGCCCGCTAAACCCTGTGAGTGGC
>DATHIT010000559.1:0-13694 GCA_035489915.1 Pseudonocardia sp.
CAACCGACGCCGGCAGTACGGCCGAACAGGTCGGCGACAGCACGACGCTGGAAATGGTTGCCCGCGCCGGGTTGGCCGCCTACGGCCTGGTGCACCTGCTCATCGGCTGGCTAGCACTCAAGATCGCGTGGAGCGGCTCCGAGGGCAACAGCGCCGACACCTCCGGGGCGATGGCCACCTTGGCAGCTCAGCCCTTCGGCAAGATCCTGCTGTGGCTGGTCGCCGTCGGCCTGGTGGCGCTGGCGCTCTGGCAGGTCAGCGAGGCCATCTGGGGCCACCGATACCGGCGAGGCGTGGCGCAGGTTCGGGAAAAGGTCACCAGCGGGGCCATGGCATTGGTTTACGTCGCGCTTGGTGTCAGCGCGGCCTCAGTGGCACTCGGCTCGGGTAAGTCCAGCTCGCAGTCCGAACAGCAAGCGACCTCAGGCGTGCTGGCCCTGCCCGGCGGCCGGGTACTCGTCGTGGCCGCGGGGCTGGTCATCATCGGGATAGGCGTCGCCGGGCTGGTCACCGGGGTACGGAAATCGTTCAGCGAGGAGATCGACACGACCTCGTTGTCCCCCGCTATCCGTAACGCCGTGACGCGATTGGGCCAGGTCGGATACCTCACCAAAGGGCTCGCCCTGGGAGTGGTGGGAGGACTGCTCACCTATGCGACGCTGAGCTTCGAGCGACAGAACACCTCAGGACTCGACGGAGCGATGCAGGCGATCCTGGCCCAGCCGTTCGGAAAGTTCCTACTCACGGCGGTCGCACTCGGTTTCGTCGCCTTCGGGATGTTCGCCATCCTCCAGTCTCGGTACCGCCGGATGTAACCGAGAAATTGATCATGTTTGTGAAGGGTTGTGGAGTAGGCTCTTAGGCGCTCACCGGTGCCGGTCCAGACCCTGTCGCGCTCCTGCCTTCATGCCTAGCCTGGACGGGGTTGTATTGCTATGAATCGGTCACTATGGAATCGGCGTCCTTGGTGGGCTCGCCATGGCTGAGTCGGGTGCGGTGACGCGGGCTTTGCTGGCCATCCCGCCGGGGAGCTCCGATGATCGAGAGCTGGCGGGGCGGATTTGCCGGGCCTGCGTCGAGGGCTTGGATGTCGACGGCGCGGCTATCTCGCTGCTCACCGCGACCGTGTCGCGAGAGACGTTGTGGGCCAGCGACGCCACCGCCGAGCGGCTGGAGGATCTGCAGTTCAGCCTGAACGAGGGTGCCTGCATGCAGGCCGCGGCGACCGGAGCACCGGTTTCGGTCCCTGACATGCACCACAGCACGGAGGTGGCGCGGTGGCCGATTTTCGCTGCCGCTGTCGCGGAGCAGACCAACGTGCGAGCATTGTTCGCGCTACCGCTGCAGTGGGGTGTGACCAATCTCGGGGTGCTGGACATGTACCGGAACACCGCGGGCGGGTTGAGCCAAACCCACTGGCGTGACGCGCTGAGCGCCGTCGACGTCGCCGCGTTGATGATGCTCGGGCTCCGCATCGACCCCAATCCCGCGGACTCCGACAGCGACGCCGCGGCCGGATGGCTGGATCATTCGAGGGGCAGTCGCGCGGAGGTCCACCAGGCAACCGGCATGGTGCTGGCACAGCTCAGCATCAGCGCCACCGAGGCGCTGGCCCGGCTGCGTGCCTATGCATTCGTCGAGCAGCGCCTGCTCGTAGACGTATCGCGCGATGTGGTCAACCGAGCGCTGGTCTTCACTCAGGACATGAGGTAGCCAGTGCGAGGCCCAAGGGAGGAAATGGGATGAACCAGCCACAGGACGGCCGCGAGCGGCTGGTGAGCCGGGCATTCGTCGCGCTGGCCGACACCCTGGTCGACGACTACGACATCATCGACCTGCTGGACCACCTGGTCGCCTACAGCGTAGAGCTACTCGATGCCGACGCCGCGGGCATCATGCTGTCCGACGCCCGCGGTGGACTGCACGCGGTCGCGGCCTCCAGTGAGGACGCCGAGCTGATGGAGCTGCTGCAACTGCAGGCCGAACAGGGGCCCTGCGTGGACGCCTTCCGCAGCGCCGCCCCGGTCAGCGCCCCCGACCTGAATGCCGCCACCGAGCGCTGGCCACGCTTCGTGGCCGCGGTGGCGCAGCAAGGGATGTTCGCATCGGTGCACGCGGTGCCGCTGCGGCTGCGCGGGCAAGCCATCGGGGCGCTGAACCTGCTACACCGCGCCCCCGGCTCACTACCCGAGGACGACCTTGCCCTGGGCCAGGCCTTGGCCGACATCGCCACCATCGGAATCCTGCAGGAACGGGCGATCCGCCGCGGTGAGATCGTCAACGAACAGCTACAAACCGCGCTGAACAGCCGGGTCATCATCGAACAGGCCAAAGGTGTGCTCTCCCAGCACCTCGGGATCAGCACCGACGAGGCGTTCAACCGGCTGCGCAGCTACGTCCGCGGCCGCAACCTACGACTCGCCGACGTGGCCCGCCTGCTCGCCACCAGACAGCTCGACCCGCGCGTCCTGGCCCCGTCAGCTCCCCAGACGCCGAAGACAAAGCGCTCCTAACCGGTGCGGTCGCCACCTCAGGCCTGGACGAAGACGTACATCCCTGGAGCGCCCGCGAGCGGCGGATGGACCCCGTTCCCGAGCTGCGCGGGCGCCCGCTTGCGTGCCCCCGAGCGGCTGTCAATCCACCCCGCCCAGTGCTCCCACCAGGAACCGGTGTGCTCGGTGGCGGCCGCCCGCCATGCCTGCGGGTCGCCGGCGGGCTCCGGGCCTGTCCAGTAGCGCGACTTCGGGTTGCCCGGCGGGCAAACCAGGGTCTGGATGTGCCCGGTGTTCGCCAGCACGAATGTCGAGTTCCCGCCGAGGAGCCGGGCGGAGGCGAAGCAGCCGTTCCACGGCGTCAGGTGGTCGGTGGTGCCGCCCGTCACGTAGGTGTCGATCTTAACGCGCGACAGGTCGACCGGCGACCCGAGCACCGTCATGCCTCCGGGTTCAGCGAGCGAGTTGCCCTCGAACACGTCGAGGAACTGCCGGTGCAGCCCGGCCGGGAGGTTCGTGCCGTCGGCGTTCCAGGCCAGAATGTCGAAGGTAGGCGGGTCGTCGCCGAGCAGGTAACTGCTCACCACGTAGTTCCATACCAGGTCGTTGGGTCGCATCCAGGTGAATACCGACCCGAGCGTGCGGCTGTCGAGCACGCCCGCCCGCCGCGATCGCCATCGGGCGAACTTGAGCAGCGCGGGTGCCGACAACATCCCGACCGGGGCGGGCGCCGACCAGTCCAGCAGCGTGACACCGAAACTCGCCGAGCGCACTCGATCGTCGCCGATGTCGGCCAGGTGGTTGAGCACAGTGGAGGTCGTGATGCCGCCCGCGCACAGCCCGAACAGGTTGACCTGCTTGGACCGGGTGATCGCCGCGACGGCGTCGAGAGCGCCGAGGATCGCGCCGGCGTATACGTCGAGATCCCACTCGCGTTGCCCACGGGTGGGGTTCCGCCAGGAGATCGCGAACACCTGCAGGCCCTGCCCCACCGCGAACTCGATCAGCGAACGGCCTGGCGCGAGATCCATGAAGTAGTACTTGTTGATCTGTGGTGGGACCACGACGACAGGGATGCGCCGCACCTGCTCGGTGACCGGCTGGTACTGCAGCAGCTCTAGTACCTCGCTTCGGTACACCACTGCGCCAGGCGTCGCCGCGAGATCCTTGCCGACGGTGAACGCTGAGCGGTCGACCTGTCGTGGCATCCCACCGTTGTGCCGGATGTCGTGGACGAGGTTCCCCACGCCACGTCGTAGGCTCCCGCCGCCGGTCTCGAACGCCCGTTTCACCGCGGCGGGATTACCCAGCAAAGTATTGGTGGGAGCGATGGTCGACGTGAGCACGGCAGCGACGAACCGGGCGCGCTCGCGATCACGCCAGTCGGGCAGATTCACGCTCTCGACGACCTCCTCGACAGCGCCGCACGCGGCGAGGTAGGCCTGCATCAGCCGCCGGTAGGCGGGGTTATGAGTCCAGGTGGGATCGGTGAAGCGGCGGTCGCCCTTCGCCGGCACGAGGTCGGACCGGCTGACCGCCACCTTGCTCAGCTCGCCAGCCAACCGCGCGCCCGCGCCGACCACAGTGGGCACAGCGCCCGCGAGAGGTCGAGCCCATTTCGCTGGGGAAGCCATGGCGACCTCGATTCTCCAGCATTTCGTAGGTCGAACTGGAGACGGCCGGGGTCCGGGGTCGGCTGCATTTAGGGTACGCCAGTGCCCGCCAAATAGGCCGGTGTCGCTCGATACTCGTTCGAAACCTGCGAGGCTCCCGCGGCACTGGGTGAGGCGCCTACACTGAGCTGGGTCGCCCGTGACCCCGGCGAGTCGCCCCAGCCCCCGGCGAAAGACGTTCCAGCCGGAAGGGCACCATGAGCCTCCAGGGTTTGCGCGCCGCGACGGATCAGGCCTTCGTGCACTGCCACGAGAACGCCGATAACCAGCGGAGGAGCACAGCAGCCCGCTCATCGCATCGCGACGGCCAAAGCAGCGTCAGGTGAAAGCCGCAACCGTCGCTCGGCGGCGTGTGCAAGGCCCAATCCCAACACGGGCCTCCGGCCAGCTAGTCGGCTCACCCCGCCCCGCCGGCGACAAACACAAGCCCCGCGACGAGTATGCGCGTCTAGTCCCGCTGCTCGCCGCGTACAGCGAGCTCGGGCCTGAAGCCTCGCGCCGGGCCGGATTACGCAACCGGTTGGTGATCGGTTATCTGCCGGTTGCTCAGCACCTCGCGCGCCGCTATACCAATCGTGGGGTGGCTCTCGAAGACCTCGTTCAGATCGCCACCGTCGGGTTGATCAAATCTGTGGACCGCTACCAACCCGACCGAGGCAACCACTTCCTCACCTACGCCATCCCGACCATCACGGGGGAAATTCGTCGATACTTCCGCGACCACTCATCGCCGATACGAGTGCCGCGCGCCCTTCAGGAGTTGCACATCTCGATCAGCAGAGCAGTCCCCGAGCTGACCCATGAACTCAGTCGGGCTCCAAAACCCAGCGAGATCGCTGAACGGCTGAACATTTCCGTCGACAAGGTGTTGGCCGCGCTACAAGCCGCACAGACCTACCACCTCGACTCACTCGACGAAGCGAATTCCTCCAAGCCGGACGGGGGCGTCAAGCTCGCCGATCTAGTGGGCACACTCGACCCGGCACTCGCTCTCGCGGAACTCCACCACACCCTGCAACCCCTGCTCGCCGACCTGACAGACAGACAGCGCACACTCCTGGCGCTGCGGTTCTTCGGCGACATGACCCAAAGCCAGATCGCCACGCACATCGGCATCTCCCAAATGCAGGTCTCCCGACTACTGAGCCAAATACTCACCCACCTTCGCCAGCAACTCGAAGAGGACGAACCCGCCCCGACAAGCACCCCCACCTAGGAGGGTGAGGCCGTGCTCCCGGCCCGCCAGTCGAACCCAGGCACCACTCACTGCCGAGGAGGCATCAGGCATTGTCGTCGAGATGGCTCTGATCGCGGATGACGGGCCAACCGGAAAATTTGTTGATCGGGGCGGAAGAGTCGCCTGGTGATATTAACCGCGGTCAGTCCGGTAGATAACGGCCGCCCAGGTGACCCGCCGGCTGGTCTCAACGCCGGGCGAACATCCTCCTGCTCGCCCCGACGCCGGCAAGGTGCAGCGCGACACACAGCAACCCGGCCGTGATAAGCACTGTTGCTGAGAGCACCCCCAGCGAGAATCCGACAAGCTCAAAAATCAGGGCGATGAAAAACAAGACCGCACCGACGACGGCGAGCATTACGCCACCTCCTCCTGGATAACATCTCAATTATGCACCCTTAACACCGCCTCCGCTCCTGTATCTGCTGGAGTCGTGGCTCATTCGAAACTATTACCCGGCTTGCCATCGGCGCGCGCGGTGCTACGCGTGGCAGTCACGCACCGCTGTGTCGATGAGCCGTCAGCTCGGCGATAGTGGGTAAGACCGTTTTGGGCTGGCCCGGCCAGGGGACGAGGCGCCTACACTGATTGGTACTGCCCGTGACCCCGGCGAGTCGCCCCAGCCCCCGGCGATAGGACGTTCCGTCAGCCGGAAGGGCCGCGATGAGCGCCGAGGGATTGTGCAACGCAGCGGAACAGTTTTTCCCAGTCCAACACCACAAGGCCGCGAATAACCGGCGGACATCTCGAAGGATCGCGGGCATGTACGGCGACCGGGTCAGTTTCTGGGACTCCGCTCCACTCAGCGGCGGCAGCCACGAAGGCGTCGTAGTGCTGGTACACGGCATCGCCGGTTCAGCGCACAGCTGGGTACCGCTGCTCGCCGAGCTCGCGCGCCGCCGTAGTCGCCGCCGGGTCATTGTCCCGGACCTGCTCGGCCACGGGTCCTCGTCGGCGCCCTGGGCGGACCACTCCCTGGGCGGCTACGCGACCGGCATCCGTGACCTGCTCGCCGCGCTCGGTCACACCCGCGCAACCATCGTTGGGCACTCCTTCGGTGGCGGGATCGCAGCGCAATTCGCATTCCAGTTCCCGCAGCACTGCGATCGCCTCGTCCTGGTCGACAGCGGCGGACTGGGCCGAGAAGTCAGCCCCCTGCTACGCGCGGCCACCCTGCCCGGCGCCGAACTGGTCCTGCCCCTGATCACCGACCGACGCGTGATCAACACCGTTCGTCAGGGCGAGCAGCTCGCCCGCCGTCTCCTGCCCGGGCTCTCGCCCTCGACCTGGGAAGCCGCCCGCTCCTTCGCCTCACTGGCCGACCCAGCCCATCGCCGCGCCTTCATCCACACCACCCGCAGCGTCGTCGACGCCGGTGGCCAACGAGTTCGAGCCACCGACCGGCTCTACCTCACCAAAGGACTGCCCACTCTGATCGCCTGGGGCACCGCGGACACAATGATCCCCGTCGAACACGGCCACCGAGCCCACGAGTTGATCCCAGGCAGCGAGCTCGCCTTGTTCACCGGCGCCGGCCACTACCCGCACTGCGACCAGCCCCAGCAATTCCTCAACCGCCTCCTACGCTTCCTTGAGCACACCACCCCCGCCAACCGCGGCTCAGACGACCTCGGCGCCCGCATCGCCGCACACACCAAACTCGACGAATCCATCCGAATCCGACTTGCCTCAAAATCGGGCTAACCCGCCGGGGGTGCAGCACACGGCCCCGCGCCCTGATTAAGAAGACATACGCATTTTTCGGCCGAACAGCGGTACCCTGTGTTGAGAGCATCTCCGCCCCGGACCCCGGCGCCGCCCTCGAGGTGAAAGCCGGGTTTCCCGCGGCTGACCAGCCGAACCATCAGTTCGGAGCCGGCGTGAGACCCCCAGCCACCAAGGCATCTGCCAAAACCACGGTCAGTCACCGCACCGGGAAAGAGAAATTGTGAGTTTCACGGATAAGCTCAGGAACAAGGCCCAAGAGCTGCGCGGCCGGATCAAGCGCAACACGGGCGAGGTCACCGGCAACAGGCATCTCCAGGCCGAAGGCAGCGCCGATGAAACAAAGGCGAACTTGAAGCAAGCAGGTGAGAAGATAAAAGACATATTCCGAGGACCGGGCACTCACCGCCGCAAGCCGTAATACATCGACGCCACGTACGGGCCGCGCTCACATCAGAGCCGGTCGGCGTCCGCCTGGGTTGCCCGCGACAGTGATTCCGACAGACCTGGAGGCCGATTGATGACCTGTGAGAGCCCGATCGTGCCGCATGGGCTCGTGGATAGTGCCGGATCGAACGTGTAGCCACCCTCGTGCGTGGTCAGCGTGGGCGCGGTTGCGGTAAGCGCGGCCAGGTCTCCGGATCCGACCTCCTCGGGGATCGACACCATTTCCAGTCCCCCTCGCTACGGGTTAGCGATGACGCAGAATTCGTTGCCCTCGGGATCGGCCAATGTCGTCCATCGAACCCCGTCTTCCTCCCGCTGCGCGAGTGGTCGGGCACCCAGTCCCACGATTCGTTCGACCTCGGCGGTGAGATCACCGACGGCGAAGTCGAAATGTACCCGGTTTTTCGGCCCCTTCGCCTCGGGTACCCGCACGAACGTCCAGCCCGGGCCGGTACCCGAACCGCCGTCGATCCCGATCGCCGCGAACTCCTTGCTAGCCCCCTCATCGACGCCTCGGTCAAGCAGACCTGCCCAGAACTGAGCCAGCGCGGCGGCATCCGCGCAGTCAACCGTGACCGCGGACAGCGTGACACTCATTGTTAACTCCCTTTGCGGCTGAAGTCGCCGGATGACACCGACGTGGACACAGCGCGAGTCTCGACCCTGCCCTTGCGGGAGGGTCAATTGTCGGCCCACGCTGGCGACTACGCGCGCGGAGAATCCCACCGGAAAGGAGACGGACGATTATGGCTCTGCAAAACCGGGTGGACCCCTTCGGCGACATCGTCGCGGTGCCCTACCGAGGCACCATGATGGGCAACCGTGGACGGCTGCACGACCGCGACCGGCGAATCGTGCGGGCCAGACATCTCAACCGGTGGCTCTGCTGTGCGCTCACCTTCCGAGGCCGGCATCGCACGGTGATGAGCCCGCGCGGGTACACCGAGCTGTTCTTCCTCGACGAGGCCACCGCGCTCGCCGCTGGTCATCGCCCGTGTTCAGAATGCCGCCACAGCGCCTACCAGCGCTTCCGGCGAGCCTGGTTGGACGCGGGACTATCCGCGGAACTGCCCAGAGCGGCGGCCATCGACGCGCGACTGGCCAGCGACCGCGGCGCTGACCACACACCAATCGTTCCGCTCGGCGAGCTACCCGACGGGGTCCTCGTTCAACACGAGGGAGACCCCCATCTGCTCTGGGACCGGCAACTACACCGCTGGGACTGGACCGGTTACCACGCGCCGGACTCGTCCAGGGCCCAGCTGGGCTCGGTCAGGGTGCTGACCCCCCGGGCTACGGTGGACACCATCCATGCGGGATACCCAGTGACGGTGCACCCCACTGCACTCGTGTGATCAAGGCACAGTCACCAGAGACCAGCGAACCGGGTTGAGGGTCCCGTAAGGGGAGGGTCCAGGATCGCTGTTATGGGCGTGGTGTTGACGATCGGTGATTTCTCCCGGATGACGTATTTGAGTGTGAAGGCGTTGCGCTACTACCACGAGATCGGCCTGCTCGAACCCGCGGAGATTGATCCGAGCAGTGGCTATCGCCTCTACGGACCGGCTCAGATAGCGACGGCACAGGTGATCCGGCGTTTGCGTGATCTGGATATGCCGCTGGAGGTGGTGAGGACGGTGCTGAACGCGTCCGACCTGGACGTGCGGAACGCGGTGATTATCGAGCACCTGCGGAGTATGGAGCGGCGTCTGGACCAGCTCAACGGCACTGTCGCCTCGCTTCGGGCGTTATTGGAGCAGCCCTCGATGGCGATCGAGGTCGAGTATCGGTCCGCGCCGGCGGTTCA
This sequence comes from Pseudonocardia sp., assembly GCA_035489915.1. GTDB lineage: Bacteria > Actinomycetota > Actinomycetes > Mycobacteriales > Pseudonocardiaceae > Pseudonocardia. The sequence continues at coordinate 9,382 of DATHIT010000559.1, forward strand.
AGCTCTGGCCATCGCCGGCCTGGTGAGCATGACCGACGCAAACGCCTGGTTGGATCAGGCGCTGGAGGAAATCAACGCCTCGGTGACCGCTATGGACGCACGCCGGGCGGGGCCGGACGGGGCACTTTATTTCAGCGACTTCTTCGAAGCCGACTCCGGCGGGGTCACAGCATTCGTGCCGGTCGCTGGACCGGCGAGGGCAGGCGGACGGGTTGAGGCGATCGAGCTGCCGGCCGTGGAGCTGGCCGTCGCAGTGCACCATGGATCTCCGGCCCAGGTCGACCGCACCTACGGGGCATTGGGGACCTTCGTGGCCGAGCGAGCGTTCGGCGTGGACGGCCCGATCCGGGAGCACTACCTGGTGACATCGGCGGACACCGGTGAAGAGCCGCGGTGGCGCACCGAAGTGTGCTGGCCGGTGTTTCGCACCGGCCCGGGCGCGTAACTGGATATGGACTCTCCCCGAGCGGGAGGGCCGACGCTAGCGACATCGAGATCATCGCAACCGCGATGAGAATCAAGACAGGAGAATACCGTGGCGTCGGATTCGTTTACCGGTTTTGGCCGCGATGATCTACCGCAGGCTCTGCACAGCAACAGCGCGCGATCCGAGCTGGCCGCCGAGCTGGGCTTGTTCGGCCAGTTCGTCGGCTCCTGGGCGCTGGAATGCATGCTCTACAACCCAGACGGATCAGCAGGCACCGTCATGCACGGGGAACTGCGGTTTGGCTGGGTGCTGGGCGGGCGCGCGGTGCAAGACGTATGGATCGTGCCCGGCCGTGATCACCCCGACGAGGGCAAAGCCCCCGGATTTCACGGCACCACCATCCGCTTCTACGACCCCGGCCTTGGCGCGTGGCGATCTACCTGGATCGACCCGCCGAACAACCGTGTGCGCCGCTTCATCGGCCGCCCAGTCGACGCCGACATCGAACTGATCAGCGACGAGGGCATAGAACCCACCTGGCGCTGGCGATTCACCGATATCGCACCCGACTCCTTCACCTGGACCAGCGAAAAAGCGACCAAAGAACAACCGACCTGGACCGACGAGGTGCGCATGCGAGCTACTCGGATCACGACCGCGGCCGAGACCGAGCAGTCGGCGAGCAACCCCGTCTCGGCTGGACGCGGCTGACGCCCGGTCAGAATGAATAGGTGAGGTGCCTCAGCTCTGTACGATCGCGGTGTTCCCTCGCGATCCGCGCATCAGCTGGAGTAAGTGATCATGGCCGACCACAGCGGGCCGGAGCAGGTGGGCCTGCGGTACCTGTCCGTGGCCTACCGGGTGCGCAAGGTGCTCGACGAGCAGATGATCACCAGCGGCCTGTCGCTCGCCCGCACGAAGGTCCTGCAGGTGCTTGAGCGGAACAATTCGATCCGGCAGGCGTCGCTGGCCCAGGAACTGGGGTTCGCCCAGCGCTCGGTACCTCACTACTGGCTCTGAGCGGAGCAGCCCCATGGACAACCGACCGGTCGCCGTCATCACTGGGGCCACCAACGGCCTGGGCAGGCTTGCCGCCCTCGACCTCGCCCAGCGCGGCTTCCACCTCGGCATCGTCGCCCGCAGCCAAGCGAAAGTGGACGACCTGCGCCAGGAGATCGGCCAGTCCGCCCCGGGCACCTCGGTCGAGGCGTTCATCGCCGACCTGACCTCGCTGCGAGACGTCCGGAGGGCCGGCAAAGAGATCGAAGCGCGCTACGAGCGGATCGCCGTGCTGGTCAACAACGCCGGGCTGCACGCGTTCTCCCAGCGCGTCACCGCGGACGGTTTCGCCGAGATGACCGCGGTGAACTACCTCGCGCCCTGGGTCCTCACCACAACCCTTCGCGACAAGCTCGTCGCCTCGGCCCCAGCGCGGGTCGTGAACGTCGCCTCCGAAGCGTCGCGGCACGCCGGAACAATCGACCCCGCCCATGACATCACCGCCACCACCGAATACAACCGGCGCGAGTCGGCCGCGCTGTACGGCCGCTCGAAACTGATGGACATCATGTTCACCCAGGAGTTCGGAAGGCGGCTGGCCGGCACCGGCGTCACGGTGAACTGCTGCGATCCCGGCTTCAACACCAGTGGCCTCGGCCGGGAACTACCCATGGCCGGATTACTCGAACGCATCCTCAAGACCCTGCGCGTCGGAGACCCCCGACACGGCGCCGGAATAATCGTGCGGCTCGCCACCGACCCCGCGTTCGCCGAAACCACCGGCGGTTATTTCTCGGTCAAGGACGCCAAACCGCTTGTCTGCCCGGAACCGGGCCGCGGCAAAGAAATCCAGGCCGAACTGTGGGATACCACGGCCACGCTCCTCGACGGAATCCTGTCATCCGCCGAATAGCTCATCTGCACCCTCCGCTGCTCGAAAACTGATGCTCTCATTCCATCTGGGCCCCTCGCCAAGGACAAATCCATCGGCGGCCAGCTCCGCTTCGAGATCCTTCATCTCACTCCTTACTCGCTTTCAAGAATGCTCAGCCCTGGCCCGCGGTCGCCTCCCCGGTGATGAGGTTTGCGGCTCGTTCGGCGATGGCCAGCACGGACGCGTTGGTGTTGCCAGAGATGATGGAGGGCATGATGGAGGCGTCGGCGACCCGCAGGTTGGTAATGCCGTGGACCCCCAGCTGTGGATCCACGACGGACATCGCGTCGCTTCCGATCTTGCAGGTGCCCACCGGGTGGTAGTACGTAGAGACGCTGCGGCGCAGGTGGGCCAGGAGTGCCTCGTCGGTTTGCGCGCCTGGGCCTGGGGAGAGTTCTTTGTCCCGCCAGCCGGCGAGCGCATTCGCGGCACCGACCTCCCGGGCCAGGCGCAGGCCGGCCACCATGCGCCGCTGATCGCTCTCCTCTGCCAGGTAGTTAGGGTCGATCAGCGGTGCCTGCTGTGGGTCCGCGCTGGCCAGCCGCAGGTAGCCGCGGCTGGCGGGGGTCATCAGGGAGAAGATGACGGAGTATCCGTCCTCTGCCCCTGGAACGAACCGGGGGTGCAGCGGGAAGTCGATGAAGATCATCTGCAGGTCCGGGTCGGCCGAGGGCTCCGTGCGCGTCAGCACCAGCGGTTTGCGTGCGTAGCGGGTGGTGCGCGCCGGCCGGGTGGCGGTGTAGGCGATTTCGGACTTGGGGTGGTCGTGCAGGTTGGCGCCGACACCGGGCAGATCGGCCAGCACTTCGATGCCGAGGTCACGCAGGTGTTGGCCCGGACCGATACCGGAGAGCAGCAGCAGCTGGGGCGAGCCGATGACCCCAGCACTCAGCACCACCTCGCTGCCGGCGAACGCCGTCTGGAGCTGCCCGCCACGGGTGTACTCGACGCCTCGGCAGGTGCTGTGTTCGATGAGCAGCCGATGGACGTGGGCATCCGCGACGACGGTGAGGTTGGCCCGGCCGGCGATGGGGGTCAGGTATGCATCCGCCGCGCTCTGCCGCACCCCGTCGACGACGTTGTTCTCGTGCCAGCAGACCCCTGCCGCGGCCGCGGCGTTGCTGTCGTCGTTGTGCGGATGTCCGGCTTGCACGGCGGCCAGGTGACAAGCTTCCCAAAGCGGTTCCGTTGCCGGTTGGGGCACGATCTCCATGGGCCCGGCCAGACCTCGGTAGGCCGGGTCCCCGCCGACCACACGCTCGCTGCGGTTGAAGAACGGAACCAGTGCGTCGTAGTTCCAGCCGGTGGCTCCGATCCCCTCCCACGCGTCGAAGCTCGCGCGGTGGCCCCGGACATGCATCATGCCGTTGATCCCGCTGGAACCGCCCAGCACCTTGCCGCGCGGCCACGGGTGCACCGCGTCGTCGGTACCCGGCTGCGGGACCGTTTCGTAGGCCCAGTCGACCGAGGTGCCCGCCAGCATGAACCACGCCGCCGGGTCCGCCATGTGGGCAGTCGGCTCCGCCGCGCCGGCCTCCAGCAACAGCACTCGCGTGCCTGGGTCCTGCGACAGCCGCGCGGCCAGCACACAGCCCGCCGTGCCGCCGCCCACCACGATGAAGTCAAAGGTCGTCACAGCAGTTCCGTTTCTTGATCGGTGACCGGTTCCTAGGCCGCGACCTGACGGAGTCGCCGGTCCAGCCAGTCGCCGACCGCCGTGGTCAGCGTGTCGAACGCCGCCTGCCGATCGTAGGGAACGTGGAACACATGATCGGCCTGGGCGATCTCGACCAACTCCATGCCAGCGGGCAGCGCGGGGAACTGCGTCGGGCGGCCAAAGGGGTCGTTTCCGCCTTGCACGATCAGCGTCGGCAGACCGGTGGCGAGCAACTCCGGCGCGTGACCTGGGCCGTTGAGTGGATAGGAAAGCGCAAGCACCGCAAGGGCTTTCAG
>DATHIT010000560.1:0-2430 GCA_035489915.1 Pseudonocardia sp.
CCGGTGGGCATCGCCACGCAGCCGCCCGGGCTCACCGCGACGGTGGGGGCCGCGCCCATCCGCACCGCGCCGAGCAGATCCAGGTACGACGGCAGCCCCTCGGACGCGCCGTAGGTGTCCGAGGCCCGGACGGCGAACCCGTCGACGGTCGAGCGCACGAACCCCGGGAGCGGGGACGGCGCGCGGACCTCGCCGGCGGGGACCCGGTGCAGTGCCTCCAATAGCGGCACCGTCTCCACCGGCGTGCGGTAGGCGGGCCGAAAGCCGGCGAGGGCCTCCGCGACCGTTCTGGCGGTGAAGAACTCCCGCCCAGTCACCGTGGCGGCTGCTCCTGCTGACCCTGAGGCTTGGGCTGCTCGCGGGCCGCCGCGCCGCCCTTGTCCAGGCCCAACACCGACACCACCGGCCCCAGCGCGACCTGGCCGAGCCCGCAGATGGAGGTCTTGCGCATGGCCTCCTCCAGCTGCAGGATCCGCCCGCGTTGCGCCTCGTCCAGCGTTGAGGTTCCTGAGTCCAGCACGCCGCTCAGCAGCTCGTGCGCCTTGGTGGAACCGACCCGGCACGGCACGCATTTGCCGCACGACTCGTTGCGGAAGAACCGCAACACGTTCGTCGACGCGGCCAGCAGATCGGTCCCTTCGGCGAGCACCACCAGCGCCCCGGAGCCCAGCATGGTGCCGGCCTTGGCGAGCGTGCCGAAGTCCAGCTCCAGGTCGAGCTGGTCGGGCCCGATGAAGTTCGACGACGCCCCGCCCGGCTGCACCGCGCCGACCCGCTCCCCGTCGCGGACGCCGCCGGCGAGCTCGATCAGGGACCGGACCGTGGTGCCCATCGGCACGCAGTACACCCCGGGGTTCCGCACGTGCCCGGAGACGGCGAAGAACTTCCATCCGACGGACTCGCCCAGACCCTGCTGCCCCCACCAGTCGGCGCCGCGCTGCAGGATCACCGGGACGTCGGCGAAGGTCTCCACCGAGTTCATCAGCGTCGGCCGGCCGTGCAGCCCGTAGTTGCCGGGGAACGGCGGTTTGTTGCGCGGCTCGCCCCGGTGGCCTTCCATGCACTCCAGCAGCGCGGTCTCCTCGCCGAGGATGTAGCCGCCGGGCGAGACGAAGATATCCAGCTCGAGGCGGCGTCCGCTGCCGCAGGCGTCCGGGCCGATCACCCCGGCCGCACGCAGCGCGTCGATCTCCGCGCGCAGCACGTGCTCCTCGGGCCCGTACTCGTGCCGGATGAACACCCAGCCCTGCTCGGCCCCGACCACCGCCATGCCGAGCAGCAGGCCCTCCAGCACCAGGTGCGGCTGGTCAGCCAGGATCTGGCGGTCCTTGAACGTACCCGGTTCGGACTCGTCGGCGTTGCAGACGGCGTACTTGACGCTGCCTGGTTCCGCGCTACGGACCAGGCCCCATTTCTGTCCGGTGGGGAACCCGGCGCCGCCCATCCCGCGCAGCCCGGAGTCCTTGAGGGTGGCCACCACCCCGTCGGCGGTCAGCTCACCGCTCAGCAGGGCCCGCAGGCTCGCGTACCGCTCACCCACCCCGGAGCCGGCCGGGTAGGGGTCGTTCGGCCACGGCTCGGTGCGCCCCGAGGAGGTGGGTTCGGCGTGGCCCACTCCGCTGTCCCGGGCGGCGGCAACCAGTGCATCGACACCCGAGACGGCCACCGGGTAGTCGTTCACCGCCGCCGCCGGGGCCTGGTCACACCGGCCCAGGCAGGACACCTCGACCAACTCCACGTCGGTCTCCGCGCCGTAGCGTTCGCGCAGCTCAGCGATCCGCTCGTCGCCGGAGCGCAGCCAGCACGAGAGGTCGTGGCACACGTTCAGCGCCACCTTGGTCGGCGGCGTCGTGCGGAAGTGCGGGTAGAACGAGATCAGGCCCTCGATCTCGTAACGAGGGCGCCGGACGTCACGGGCCAGCGTCTCCAGCTCCTCGCGGGGCAGCCAACCCAACCGGGCCTGGATCGCGTTGAGCGCGGGGATCAACGAGGGCCCGGGGAACTTCCCGGCCCGCGCCTCGACCCCCGGCACCCGCCGCGACCGGAGCTCGGCCGCGCGATCGGTCCCCTCGGTCATGCGCCCGCTCCCTGCGTCGATTCCGTTCCCGCGTACCTCATGGCCAGCGGCTCCACCTGCAGGGCGCAGAACTTGAACTCCGGGATCTTGCCGAACGGGTCGACCTCGTCGATCGTCAGCAGGTTGGCCGCCGCCTCCCGGAAGTGGAACGGGATGAAGCAGTTGCCCAGCTGCTCACGGTGGCTGATCCGCACCGCAGCTCGATCGACCCACGCCGCGAGCGGGCGCGCACCATCTCGCCGTGGGCCAGGCCGCGGTCGGCGGCGTCCTTGGGATGCATGTAGACCTCGGCGATCGGGGAGATCGCGTCGAGGGCGAACGACCGCCTGGTCATCGAGCCGGTGTGCCAGTGC
>DATHIT010000561.1:0-7386 GCA_035489915.1 Pseudonocardia sp.
TCGGTGAAGTTCTCCCCGTCGGCGAGCAGCGACTCCACCGCGGACAGCAACCGCGTCTTGATCTGGTCGCGACGCTCGGCGCGGCTGCCCTGAGTCTTGCGGGTTACCGAAGGCATTGCGCTAGAACCCGTATGACTTCCCGATCACGTCCAGCATGATCTCATCCGCGCCGGCGCCGATGCGGTAGAGGCGGATGTCCCGCAGCACCCGGGACACGTCGTATTCGTCCATGTACCCGGCCCCGCCGTGGATCTGCACGCACTGGTCGGCCACCTCCCAGGCGACCTGGGTGGCGTACAGCTTGCTCATCGAGATCTCCCGCACCGGGTACTCGCCGGCGGCGTAGCCGCGGGCGGTCTGGTAGATCAGCGCCCGGGCGGCCGCCAGCTTGGTGGCCATGTCGGCGAACTTGTGCCGGATCGCCTGGTGCTGGCCCAGCGGCCGGCCGAAGGTGTGCCGCTCGCCGGCGTAGCTGTGCGTCTTGTCGAACGCGTACTGGCCGTAGGCGAGGCACCCGGCGGCGCCGATCAGCCGCTCGGCCTGCAGCTCCCACATGATCTGCTCGAAGCCCTTGCCCACGGTGCCCAGTACCGCCGAGTCGTCCACCCAGACATCGGTGAAGGACAGCAGCGCGGTGTCCGAGGCGTGCATGCCCATCTTGCGCAGCTTCTTCGCCCGGACCACGCCAGGGGAGTCCATCGGCACCAGGAACAGGGTGAAGCCGTGGTGTCCCGCGCCGGGGTCGGTCTTGGTGACCAGCAGGATCATGCTGTTGCGGTGGCCGTTGGTGATGAACGTCTTGGACCCGTTGATCAGCCAGCCGCCATCCTGGCGCACCGCTCTGGTGCGGATGTTGGCCACGTCCGAGCCGGCGTCCGGCTCGGTGATGCCCAGCGAGTAGATCTGCTCGCCGGCCACTCCCGGCGTCACCCAGCGGCGTTTCTGTTCCTCGGTGCCGAACTCCAGGATGGGCGGAATGACCATGTCGGTGTGTACCGAAAGACCCATCAGGAAACCGCCGCTGCCGCCCCGGGCGATCTCCTCGGCCAGCACCAGGTTGCAGAAGTAGTCCCCGCCCTGCCCGCCATACTCCTCGGGCACGGACAGCCCGAGAAAGCCCAGCTCACCCATCCGCCGCACGATCGAGTCCGGGAAGGTTTTTTCCTCCCACTCCGCCACGAACGGCACGATCTCCCGCTGCACGAACGCGCGGATCGAGGCGCGCAGCGCGTCGTGCTCCTCGGTGAACACGACGTGCCCGGTGCGCCCGGTGGCCGGGTCGGTGACGGTCATGGCTCGCTCCAGGGCAGGGGCCGGTGTGCGCAATCCGAACCATGGCTGGACACTGTGTCCGGACGCTATGGCCGAGGCTAGCATTGTTCGGCACTATGAGCCCATGACCCAAGCGCGTCTCACGCCGCTGAGCACATCGTGGTACCCGGCGGACCAGGCCGTCCCGCTCACCGGGCACACCGTCGGCTCGCTGCTGGCCGAGCGGGCCGGGCAGCTGCCGGACACGGTTGCGCTGGTCGGTACCGGCCACGACGGGGAGCTCAAGCGGTACACCTACGCCGAGCTGTACGAGGGCGCTCAGCGCATCGCGGCCGGGCTGCTGGAGTTGGCCGAGCCGGGGGAGTTCGTCGCGCTGTGGGCGCCGAACCTGGCCGAGTGGCCGCTGATCCAGTACGGCGCGGCGCTGGCCGGCGTGGTGCTGGTCGCGCTGAACCCGGTGCTGCGCCCGGACGAGCTGCGCTACGCGCTGGAGCACTCCGGGGCGGTCGCCCTGCTGCACGCCGAGCACAGCCGCGACTACCACCTCGCGGCGGTGGCGGCCGAGGTGGCGCCGAGCTGCCCGGCATTGCGGCAGGTGATCAGCCTCGCCGAGGCCGACCGCTACACCGCGCCGCCCATGGCCGAGCTGCCCGAGGTGGACCAGACGCGCCCGGTGATGCTGCAGTACACCTCGGGCACCACCGGGACCCCCAAGGGCGTGCTGTTGCACCATCGCGGGCTGGTCAACGTGGCCATGCTGACCATGCGGGAGGTGGAGCTCGCCCCCGGCTCGGTCTGCCTGAACCCGCTGCCGATGTTCCACACCGCGTCCTGTGTGGTCAGCACCCTGGGCCCGCTCTGGCTGGGCGGCACGATGGTGCTGATGGAGCGGTTCGACCCGGCGGCGGCGCTGGCCGCGATCCGCGCGGAGCGGGTCAGCGTGCTGATGAGCGTGCCGACGGTGCTGGGCGCGGTGGTACACGCGGCCCAGGCCGACGCGTGCCCGCCGCCCCGGCTGAATGCCGTGCTGGTCGGCGCCGCCAACGTGCCGGGGAGCATGATCGAGACGGTGGAGCAACTGTTCGACGCCTCGGTGCACAACCTGTTCGGCCAGACCGAGCTGTCCCCGGTGCTCACCCTGACCCGGCGCTCGGACACCAGGGCGGACCTGGTCGGCACGATCGGCCGGCCGATCCCGCACACCGAGTGCCGCATCGTCGACCCGGTGACCGGCCAGACGGCGCCGCTGGGCCAGACCGGGGAGATCTGCGCCCGCGGATTCCAGCAGCTCATCGAGTACTACCGCGACCCCGAGGCCACCGCTAAGGCGGTCGACCCGGAGGGCTGGCTGCACCTGGGTGACCTCGGCTCGATGGACGACCGAGGCATGATCACGCTGACCGGCCGGCTCAAGGACCTGATCATTCGGGGCGGCGAGAACATCGCGCCGGCGGAGATCGAGAACTGCCTGATCACCCACCCCGCCGTGCTGGACGCCGCGGTGATCGGGCTACCCGACGAGCGCTGGGGCGAGGTAGTGGTCGCGGTGGTGCGACTGGGTGAGCCGCTGGACGATCCCGAGTCCGAGCTGGTCGGGTACGCCGGGCAGCGGCTGGCGAAGTTCAAGGTGCCGTCCCGGGTGGTCGTGGTGGACGAGTTCCCGCTGACGCCGTCCGGCAAGGTGCGCAAGTTCCAGCTGCGTGAGGACCTGCTGGGAACGTCGTGAGTGGCGAGTGGTCCGGGGGGACCACTCGCCACCCACGACCACGCAGGCTCTTGACCCGATCGGGTTACTCCCGTAGGAAGCACGAAGCATCCTATAGGAAACGAGATCGTGGAGCCGATGATGAACACGACGCGCGCGGTACGGGTTGGCCTGTCCGCATTGGGCATTGCCGCCCTCGTCGTCACAGCCGGTTGCAGCACCCGAGGTGCCACCGGCGGCGGTGGCGGCGCTCCGGCGGCACCTGCGGCAACCTCCGCCGCCCAGGTCAAGGTGGCACTGGTGCCCGGCGGGGCGCACCCCTACTTCCAACCCTGGAAGACGGCCGGTGACCAGGCCAAGACCGACCTCGGGCTGGGCGGGGTGACGTTCGACGAGACCGGTCAGTGGGATCAGGCCAAGCAGAACGCCGCGCTGAACTCGCTGGCCGCGCAGGGCTACAACGCGATGGGCATCTTCGGTGTCTCGCCCACCGACATCAACAGCACCTTCACCGACCTGAAGAGCAAGGGGATCACCGTCGCGTCGCTGGGCTCCTGCCCGGCCGGCGACGTGGACCAGGCCTCGTTCTGCCTGTCCACCGAGGTGCAACAGGCCGCCGAGAAGGCCGCCCAGGCGGCCATCACCGCGATGGGCGGGCAGGGCGTGCTGGTGCACCTGACCGGCAACAACGTCGACTCCAACACCCAGCGGCGGATCGCCGGGGTGAAGCAGGCGATCGACGCCACCGGGGGCAAGGTGCGCCTGCTGACCACGATCACCGACATCGACACCGACCTGCAGACCGCGCAGAAGGCGGTCTCCGACCTGCTCTCCGCGCAGGGCGGCCAGATCAACGGGATCGTCAGCACCGCCTACAACCCGGCCGTGGCCGCAGCTGCCGCCGTCAAGGCGAGCAAGCTGCCGATCAAGGACGTGGCGATCGACGACGACCCGACCATCCTGGCCGGCATCCGGGACGGCTCCGTGTCGGCCACCGTGGCGCAGAACCCTGCCGGCCAGGCCTACGTCGGCACCTGGGCACTGACCAAGCTGGTCACCGGCGCCTGCACCGTGGCCACCCCTGGCGTGGCGATCGACTCCGGCTCGTTCGTGGTGGACTCCAAGAACGTGGCCAGCTACGACACCCAGCGGCAGGCCAAGACAAAGGCACTGCTGGAGCAGTTCCAGAACACCGTGCTGCGCTGCAAGGCGCAGTAGCTGACAGCCCGGTAGAAGACGACGCAGTCAAAGACGGAGGGTGGCGTGACCCTGCTGGCCGATCCGGACTCCGAGACCCAGCGGCGCCCACCGGCCGCCCGGCGGGGCCGGTGGGTGCTGCGCGCGCTCACCGGCCAACGCGCCGGGCTGGCCGTGGTCGTGGTGGTGCTGATCATCGTGTTCGGCACGCTGCGCCCGGCGTTCTACGACTCCCGGCTGGTGGTGTTCCCGCTGCTGCGCGACATCGCCACGCTCACCGTGGTGGGCCTCGCCCAGCTCGCGGTGCTGTCCATCGGGCACATGAACCTGGCGGTGGGCCGGATGGCCGCCTTCGGGGCGCTGGTCTCCGGGTTCTCCTACCAGGTGCTCGGGCTGAACCTGGTGCTCGGCCTGGTGCTGGGGCTGGTGGCCGGGGCGGCCGTCGGGGCGCTCGCCGGGCTGATCATCACCGGTACCGGGGTGAACTCCTTCGTGGTCACCCTGGGGCTGGACTTCGCCCTGCTCGGGCTGGTCACCCTGGTGTACGGGCAGTTCACCACGCTGGCGGCGTTCACCGTGAAGCCGCCGGGCATGGAGGAGCTGCGGTCGTACTCGATGGCCGACCTGTGCGTCGGTGACGTGTGCGGCTCGCCGGCGGTGCCGCAGCTGCTGCTGTTCACCGTGGTGGCGCTGGCCGGCGTCGGCTACCTGTTCGCCAGGGCGCGGACCGGCCGGGAGATGCTGCTGACCGGCTCCAACGCCACGGCCGCTGAGCTGTCCGGCATCCCGACCAAGCGCAGGGTGATCGGGGCGCACACGCTGTCCGGGCTGCTCTCCGGGCTGGCCGGGTTCATGCTCGCGGTGACCGCCGGGTCGTTCACCGCCGGCATCGGCTCGGCGTTCCTCATCCCGTCGTTCCTCGGGCCGGTGCTCGGCGGTACCGCGCTGACCGGCGGCGCGGTGTCGGTGATCGGCACGTTCATGGGCATCTCGCTCACCCAGGTCATCCAGCAGGGGCTCTCCATGCTCGGGGTCGGGCTGGAGAGCCTGAACATCTACCTGGGGCTGATCCTGCTGGTCGCGCTGTCCGCGGTGCGGATCCGGCAGCTGTTCACCCGACGCAGGAGGTCCTCGTGACCGAGCCCGCGACCGACACAGTGACTGACGCCGAGACGAGACAGCGGCGCATCACCCCGGCCCGGCTGCGCTCCACCGAGGCCACCCTGCTCGCCGTCGTGGTGATCGGCTTCGCCGCGCTGTCCGTGACCTCCGGCGGTGACCTGCTGCGCGGGCCGGCGATCCAGACCGTGCTCACCTATGTGGCCGTCCCGGTGCTGATCGGGCTGGCCCAGATGGTGGTGCTGGCCGTCGGGCAGATGAACCTCTCGGTGGGCGCGCTGGGCGGGTTCACCGCCGTGCTGATGGGCTCGATGATGGCCGACGCCGGCTGGCCGGCGGTGCTGGCCGTGCTCGCCGGTATCGCGCTGGCCACCGCGTTCGGCGCGGTGAACGGGCTGCTCGTGGTGTTCACCCGGATCAACGGGTTCGTGGTCACCCTGGCCACCATGACCGTGCTGATCGGGCTGCAGTACCGGGTGGTGGGCACCCGCACGATCGCCGACTACTCGCCGGGGCTGAAGGCGGTTGGCGCCGCCTCGGTGGCCTACATCCCGGTGATTCTCATGGTGGCACTGCTGGTGGCGGCGGCGGTGGCGGTGTTCGTCCGCCGTACCGTGCCCGGCCGGTGGCTGCTGGCCAGCGGCGGCAACCCACTGGCCGCGCGGCTGTCCGGTATCTCCAACGACCGGATCCTGGTGCTCGCGCACACCCTGTCCGGGCTGATCATCGGCATCGCGGCGGCGGTCACCGTGGCCTCCGCGCCGGGGGTCAACTCCAGCATCGGCGGCGACTGGCTGCTGCCCAGCTTCGCCGCCCCGATCATCGGCGGGGTGGCGCTGACCGGCGGCTCGGTGGCTGTGTTGGGCACGGTGCTGGCCGCGTTCGTGGTGCGGCTGGTGGACGTGGCCAGGGCCCAGTTCTCCCTGGACCCGAGCTGGGTCAGCCTGGTCGTCGGCGTCGTGGTGCTCGGCACCGTGGTACTCACCCAGCGGAGGCGTCGCCGTGGCTGACCCGGTATTTGTCGCGGAGAACCTGGTCAAGACCTTCCCCGGGGTACGTGCGCTGGACAAGGCCACGCTGCGCCTGGAGGCGGGCAGCATCCATGCGCTGCTCGGTGAGAACGGCGCCGGCAAGTCCACCCTGATCAAGATCCTGACCGGGGTGCACCGGGCGGACTCCGGGCGGATGGTGCTGGACGGCCGGGAGATCTCGCCGTCCTCACCGCGCGACGCGGCCCGCGCCGGCATCGGCGTGGTGCACCAGGAGCGCAACCTGGTGCCCGGGTTCAGCGTCGGGGAGAACATCGTGCTGCAGGGCATCCCGGCCCGGCGCGGCCTGGTGGACCGGGCCGCGATCCGCGCCGAGGCCCGCCGCTGCCTGAAGCAGCTGGACCTGGACCTGGACCCGGAGACCCCGACCGCCGGGTTGTCCGTGGCCCAGCTGCAGCTGATCGAGGTGGCCAAGGCGCTGCACACCAACAGCCAGGTGCTGCTGCTCGACGAGCCCACCACGGCGAGCACTCCCAGCGAGGTGGAGCGGCTGTTCACCGTGGTGCGCCGGCTGCGCGACGCCGGCACCGCGGTGGTGTTCGTCAGCCACAAGCTGGAAGAGGTCTTCGAGCTCTGTGACACCGTGACGGTGCTGCGCGACGGCGCCTCGGTGCTGGAGGCCGCGCCGCTGGCCGGCACGAACCGGGAGGAGCTGGTGGACCGGATGGTCGGCCGGTCGCACCTGGCCGAACCGCTGCCCGAGCGGCCGCCGCCCGCGCCGGAGCCGGTGCTGGAGCTGGTCGGGGTGTGCACCGACGCCGGCCACCGGGACGTCAGCCTCTCGGTGCGACCTGGGGAGATCGTCGGGCTGTACGGGCTGGTCGGGGCCGGGCGCAGCGAGCTGGCCAAGGCACTGCTCGGGCTGTCCAAGGTGACCGCCGGCGAGGTCCGGGTGCGCGGGCGGGCGGTGCGCATCCGGGACGTCCGCGACGCGCTGCGCAGTTACCGGATCGGCTACGTACCGGAGGACCGCAAGGCCGAGGGGCTGTTTCTGGACCAGCCGGTCACCCGCAACATCGCGGTGACCGTGTGGGACAAGATCGG
>DATHIT010000562.1:0-7912 GCA_035489915.1 Pseudonocardia sp.
CCTGTGCCCGGACCGCGGTACCACCCCGCTTGCCGCCGACGGTGCTGATCCACCGTCGGCGACCACTCGTGACGCCAGGCTGTGACGGGCCGACCCGTCCGGTTCTACTGAGGCCCGCCGGGCATGCCGGCGCACCCGTTCTTCCGGAGGCTCCCCGGTGATGGCCGGATCAACGCCAGTTGGTGCTGTGTGCTGCTACCAGGGTAGCGCCGCTCAGGAGGACGACGCAGCCCGGTTCCGCGCGGCCAAGGTACGCACCGGCGAGCACATCCGACACGGAGTGAAGCCGTACTCCACGGCCTCCTTGACCGGCAGCGGGATCGTCTCGGTCCCGGGCAGCAGTCGACAGCTGACCAGGTGGAAACGGGGCTGCTCGTCGATGACCACGACCTCGTCGGACAGCGTGGCCACGATCGCCGCGGCGGCCGGGCTGGCCTGCTCCTCGTCCGGCTCCGGCGCGGGAGCGGCCGGTACCGGCGGGATCGTCTGGGTGGGCGGCCCGTCGTCCTCGGCCGCTGGCGGCGCGCTGGGCGGGCTGCTCGGCGGTGCGGCCGGGGTTGCGTCCGCCGCTTCCTGGGCTGGCCGGCCGGTGTTCTGAGCGCCCTCCGCGTCGTCGGTGGCCGCCGGGATCACCGCGGTGTGGCGCTCGTCGTCGTCCCGGCTCGGGCGGTCGGACTCGCTCGGCGGGCGTTGTTGCTCCCGGCCCGCCGCCGCGGCTGCCGCCGCCGCGACCCCGGCAGCGCCAGCGGCACCGGCCACGCCAGCGGCACCCGCCACCGCCGCGCCAAGGCCGCTGACCGCGCCCTCCGGCTTGGCGTCCGGCTTGCCCGGTTCGCCGGCCTGCGTCTCCCTGGCCGAGGTGTCGCCAGCCTGCGCGGCGCTAGCTTGCACGGCGCTCCCCGAGGTCTCCCGGACCGGGGTCTCCCTCGCCGGGGCCTCCTCGGCCGCGGTCTCCCTGGCCGGTTCGCGAGAGCCGCCGAAGAGCTTGCCGGCCGCATCGGCACCTCGAGCGCCGACTCCGCCGGGCACCGAGCCGCGCCCGGCGTCGGTGGGCCGACCCTCGGACGGTTCGCCGTCCCGGGTCCGGCCGGGTTCGCCGTCGCGAGGACGACCAGCCGTTGGCAGGGCCGGAATGCCCGCTCCCGCCATTGGCAGGGCCGGGGTACCCGCCGGTGGCAGGGACGGGATACCCGCCGGGGACCCGCTGGCCGAGGCACTCTCGGGCGCGCCGGCAGCCACTTCGCGGGGCTTGCCCGATTCCGCGGCGGCCTTCTCCTCAGCATTGTCACCCGATAGTGACGATTTTCCGGAATTCGGCACATTCGTGCGACCAGCACCCACGGGCGTCACACTGGGTGACTGGCGGTCCCCCGATCGGCCCCCATCTGGCTCAGCGCTAGACGGTCGATCGGGCGAGCCGGACGGCGCCGAGACAGGCGGAATGGCGACTGTCCCGGCGACATCCGCGCCAGACGGTCGCGCACCGGAGTTGGGCCGTATCGCCGGGAAGATCTCGGTCGCCGGGTCGAGCACCCGGTTGCCGAGCACCGGAATTGCCGTGGTCGGAGGCTCGACAAGGTTCGTCGGCGCGGAGAACTGCCCGCGAGGCGCACGCTCACTGACGGCGGTCTTGACCGCGGCGCGCCGCTGTGCCCAGTCGTAAACCAGGGCCACAGCGGCGGCCACGCTCACCACGACCGAGATCCAGGCGAATGCCGCCGTACCGGTCACCAAGGCGACCAGTAGCAGCCCGAAGGCCACCAGCACGAATATCAAGACCAGCAGTAGCACAGTTCACTCCGAGGTGACGACGTCAGTTGCACCGCCGGCCACCCTAATCGTTGGTACCCGGGCGGCGGTCAGCTACCCGCGTCCGCCCGTGAGCCGTAGCCGGTGGCCGCATAACCCTGAGTCGAGTTTGCCCGACCATCGGACGGTGCCGCGGACCCCCGTCCCGCAAGGTCGCGCAGCTGAGACTCCAGGTAAGTCTTGAGCCTGGTGCGGTACTCCCGCTCGAAGGTGCGGAGCTCGTCGATCTTCTTGTCCAGCACCGTCTTTTCCCGCTGGATGCCGCCCATGATCTCGTTGTGCTTACGCTCGGCGTCGCCCACCAGCGCGGCGGCCTTGTCACGGGACTGGCGTTCCATCGTCTCAGCCCGGGTGCGGGCGTCGTTCAACATCGTTTCGGCACGCACCCGCGCCTCGTTGACCAGGCCGTCGGCCTTGGTCCGAGCCTCGGAGAGCAGCTGCTCGGACTTGGTCCGCGCGTCGCTCAGCATGCCGTCCGCCTCGGTCTTGGCCTCGGCGGTGAGCCGGTCGGCCATTTCCTGGGCGAGCCCGAGCACCTTCGCGGCCTGCACGTGGTGGTCGCCACCGAGCGAAACCGGGTCCATCATCGCCTGGGGAGCAGCCTGGGGAGGCGGCGGCGGTGTTTGAACCGGAGGCGGCTGCATGGCCATGGCCATGGTCTGACGGTTCTCATCGGGGCGCTGGCGTTGCTGGGGAGCACGGGACGCCTGCGCACGCGCCTCAGAAAGATCACTCTGTGCGTTGCCCAACTGCTGCTCCAGGGCATTGACCTGGTCGCGCAGCTCGGTGTTCTCCTCGATGAGCTTGCCAAGCTCCTGTTCGACGAGGTCGAGGAAGGCATCCACCTCGTCCTCGTTGTATCCCCGTTTTCCGATCGGGGGCTTGCTGAAGGCGACGTTGTGCACGTCGGCCGGGGTCAGCGGCATCGGATCACCTCACGCAGTCCTGGGCAAACGAGGTCCTTTACACGTCTCATAGCAACCTCGGGTCGAACAGATCGTCCATCAAGCCGATGCTGACGAACGTCAACAGTATGAACACGGCCAGCGGCAGAACCATAATCGACAGGTCCAGTCCCACCCCGCCGACGGGCACCCCAACGGTCACTCTCCGTAATGGCAGAGCGGAGCCCATCGGGGCCGAAGGAACGCGGGGCGAACACGCCTCAATCTTGGCCGAAGAAGCCGCGCTCCGCGAGCTTTCTACGATCCTCGGCGGAAACCTCTACGCCCATGGGCGAGAGCAGGAACACCCGGTTGGTGACTTTGTCGATCGAACCGCGCAGCGCGAACGCCAACCCGGCGGCGAAATCCACCAGGCGCTTGGCGGCCGCGTCGTCCAGCTCGGTCAGGTTCATGATCACCGGAATGCCGTCCCGGTAGCGCTCGCCGATCGTCCGCGCCTCGTTGTAGCTGCGCGGATGGACGGTGGTGATCCGGGAAAGGGGGAGCTCCTTGGCGCCGCTGGACGCCGCCGGGGCGCGATCCGTACCGAGCAGCGAGGCCGGCGGCAGGGGCGGCTCGGCGGCCAGCGGCTCGACGGCCAGCGCGCCCCGGGTCAACGGCGCCCGGCCACCACCGACGGTCCCGGAGGCCCCCCGAGGAGCGGGCAGCTCAGTGGGCGCCGGGTCGAGCCGCGCGCGGTCCAGGCCGCCTCGTTCGGCCGGCTGGCGATCCGCGTAGTGACGATCGGCGTAAAACCGGTCGGCGGGGTGCGCCGGACGCTCCGCGCGGTGCTCCGGAGCCTGCTCGGCGTAACCGCCTCGGCGGTCGTCGTAGTAGGCCGATTCGTCTTCGTAGTCGAGGTATGCGTCCATGTCTTCAGCTGGAACCATCCCGAAGTACGCCTTCAGCCGATATAGCGCGCTCATGGCCACGCCCCCTTCCCGACAGCCCTACGAGCCAACGCGGGCAGCACTAAGACCCGTCACTGAGCCGATCTACCTGTCCGGTGACACCGCGTCATCGCTCAGGGCGAGGCTAATGGCCGGTCACCCAGTAGTGCGGCTCCGACACGCACACAGGTCGATCCGTATCGGATCGCCCGTTCGAAGTCAGCTGTCATCCCTGAGGACAGCTCCCGGGCGCCCGGATGAGCGGTGCGCAGCCGCCCACCCAACTCGGCCAGGGTGGCAAAAGCCGGGTCCGGATCGGCGCCCAGCGGCGCCACCGCCATCAGCCCGCGCAGCCGCAGACCCTCCGCGGCGGCGATCCGATCGGCGAGCGCGGACAGTTCGTCAGCGGGTGTACCGCCCCTGGCCGGATCGCCGTCCAGGCTGACCTGGATCAGCACCGGCAGCGCGGCGGACCGCTCGCCCCGGTCCATGGCGCGCAGCACGGCCGTGTCCAGCGCGTCGGCCAGCCGCGCGGAGTCCACCGACTCCACCCGGGCCGCCCAGCTGGCCACCGAGCGGGCCTTGTTGCGCTGCAGCCGCCCGACCAGGTGCCAGTGCGCCGCGCCGGCCGGCCGCAGCTCGGCCAGCTCGGCGACCTTCGCGGCGGCCTCCTGCGGGCGGTTCTCGCCGAACGCGCACTGACCAAGGTCGAGCAGCAGCGCCACATCGCTGGCCGGGCGGGTCTTTGTCACCGCGACCAACTCGACGTCATCCGGGGCGCGCCCGGCGGCGGCGCAGGCCGAGGCGATCCGGGCCCGCACCTCGGCGAGGGCGGTGGCCAGCTCGGCGCGGCGATCGACCCGCACGGGCTGGCCGGCGGTCACTGTGGATCCAGCCAGGTGAGCGCGGCCAGCCGGCCGGTGTGCCCGTCCCGGCGGTGGGAGTAGAGCGCCGGGTCCTCCGCGGTGCACCTCGGATCGGTGTCCACCCGGGTCACGCCGAGTTCGCGGAGCTGCTGGCGAAGCCCGGCCCGCAGGTCCAGCCCGGGCGTTCCGACCTTGGTCACGCAGGCGCTGCCGGGCAGGGCGGCCTGTACCTGGGCGCGCATCGCGGCGGGCACCTCGTAGCAGGCGCCGCAGACCGAGGGGCCGAGCAGCGCCTCGGTGCGTTCCGGGCGGGCACCCAGCCGGCCCATCGCGGCCAGCGCGGCGGGCAGCACGCCGTCCGCCGCGCCCACCCGCCCGGCGTGCACCGCACCGAGCACGCCTGCCTCCGGGTCGGCCAGCAGCACCGGCACGCAGTCAGCGGCCAGCACGGCCAGAGCGAGCTGGGAGCGGTTGGTGACCATCGCGTCGACCTCGGCCAGGTCCCGCTCCGGCGGAGCACTGACCGTCGCCGTGGTGGTCCCGTGCACCTGCCGCATCCAGACCACCGACTTGACCGGCAGCCCCACCCCGGCGGCCAGCCGCCGCCGGTTGGCGGCCACCGCGGCCGGGTCGTCACCAACCCCGACCGAGAGATTGAATTGCTCGAACGGCGCACGAGACGCGCCGCCCGCCCTGGTGGTCACCACTCGCCGAACGCGCACCGCCACCACGTTAGTGCTCGTCGGCGGCGGCCGCGGGGCGAGCGCTCGATCGATCGCGCAACCCCGGGCCGCCGGTGAACGGCCCACTCACCGCCGCATGAACGGCGGCACGTCGACCTCGTCGTCCTCGAAGTCCAGCACCTTGCGCGCCGCGGTCGCCGGGGTCGGCGGCAGCGGGGGCGGCGGCGGGGACACCGAGGCGGCGTGGTTGGCGTGCGGCGGGGCGGACTGCGGCGGGATGTTCGGCTGCATCGACTGCGCCGCCATGCCGGACATCGACCCGGAGCCACCGGAGGAATCCATCGGGCGCCTCGGCGCTCCGTTGCTCACCGCTCCGTTGCTCGGCCCAGGACTGGGCCGGGAGGGGTTGCCGCTGTCCGGCCGGGGGGCGCGAAAGGCGGCCGGGTCCAGCTTCTTGTGCGTCGGGGTGCCCGAGTCGAACCCGGCGGCGATGACGGTGACCCTGACCTCGTCACCGAGCGAATCGTCGATCACCGTGCCGAAGATGATGTTCGCATCCGGGTGCGCGGCCTCCTGCACCAGCGAGGCCGCCTCGTTGATCTCGAACAGCCCCAGGTCGGACCCGCCGGCCACGGACAGCAGCACGCCGTGCGCGCCGTCCATGGAGGCCTCCAGCAGCGGCGAGTTGATGGCCTTGCCGGCGGCCTGTACCGCCCGGCCCTCGCCGCGCGCCGACCCGATACCCATCAGCGCGCTGCCCGCGCCGGACATCACGCTCTTGACGTCGGCGAAGTCCAGGTTGATCAGGCCGGGGGTGGTGATCAGGTCGGTGATGCCCTGGACACCGGAGAGCAGCACCTCGTCGGCGGAGCGGAACGCGTCCATCAGGGACACCCCGACGTCACCGAGCTGGAGCAGGCGATCGTTCGGAATCACTATCAGGGTGTCGCACTCGTTGCGCAGCTGGCTGATGCCGTCCTCGGCCTGCCCCGCGCGGCGCTTGCCCTCGAAGGTGAACGGGCGGGTCACCACGCCGATGGTCAGCGCACCGAGCTTGCGGGCGATGCTGGCCACCACCGGCGCGCCGCCGGTGCCGGTTCCACCACCCTCGCCGGCGGTCACGAAGACCATGTCGGCGCCCTTGATCACCTCTTCGATCTCTTCCCGGTGATCCTCGGCGGCCTTGCGCCCCACGTCCGGGTTGGCCCCGGCACCCAGTCCCCGGGTCAGCTCACGACCGATGTCCAACTTCACGTCGGCATCGGACATCAGCAGCGCTTGGGCGTCGGTGTTGACCGCGATGAACTCAACACCTTTGAGTCCGTGCTCGATCATCCGGTTGACCGCGTTCACGCCGCCGCCACCGATACCGACAACCTTAATGACCGCAAGATAGTTGTGCGGGGGCGTCATGCGCGGCACCTTCCTTACTGGTCTAGCATTGTCAACCTCGACCAGAGACTGAGAGTTATGTCAGCCATCTGCCTCGCACGAGAACGGTAGGGTCGGGGTTGGTCGCGGTCCAGCAGGCGCGCCGGGGCCGTCGCCCGGGTGTACCCAGGCGGCTCAGCGTCGGATGGTCGGCAGGTCCGGCGCGGTCACGTCATAAACCGTCCCAGGCTGGGTCAGCAGCACCGCGAGCACGGCCGCCTTGCGCGCCGAAGCGTCCGGTGAACCCCACCGCACCTGCTTGCCGCCAGCCAGCCGCAGGGTGACCTCCCCCGGCCCGTCTGCCTCCACGACCTGCAGCTTGTCCCGCACCTCGGGGCTCAGCGCGGCCAGCACGGCCAGCCCCGCCTCGGTGGCCGGGTCGTCCGGGGCGACCCGGTCCGCCGCCAGCCTGGGCAGCCGGGGAGCAGGCTTGGGCGCGAGTTGGTACGGCAGGCCGGTGCTGTCCACCAGCGCGGGCCCGGTCGCCGAGCTGGCCAGCGCCACCGGAGTGCGTTCGGTCACCGTCAGTTGCACTGTGCCCGGCCAGTCCCGGGCCACCTCGACGGTGGCCAGCAGGGGGATGGCGGTGAGCCGCTGACGCACCTCGTCGGCGCGCACCGCGAGCAGTGGCCCGCCCAGCTGGATCCCGGACGCCGCGCGGATCAGTGACGGGTCGACCTGGGTCGCCCCGGTCACCGCGATCTGGCTGACCCGGAACCGGGCGGCGTGCAGCAGCACCGACCTGCCACCGACCACGGCCGCGGCGAGCAACAGCACCACCAGCAGGCCGAGCGCCAGCAGCCGCCGGCGCCGGTACCTGGACAAGCCCGTGCGAGCGTTCCTGGAGGCGCTGGCCGCCGCCCGGCCGGTCGAACCCGGCTCGGCCGACACCCGCTCCGGGGCGTCCAGCCCGGTCACCGGACCGGATCCGGGCGCTCGGCTGGCTCCTGGCGGCCCAGCTCGGTGAGGATCTCCGGACCGAGCACGGTCACGTCCCCGGCGCCCATGGTGAGCACCAGGTCCCCGGGGCGGGCCAGCCCGGCCACCACCTCCGGCACCCTCCCCCACCGGGGCACGTAGTGCACCTGACCGGCCGGCAGCGTCACCGCGTCGGCCACCAGTGCGCCGCTCACCCCTGGCTCCGGGTCCTCCCTGGCCCCGAACACGTCGAGCACCACCACCTCGTCGGCCAGCGCCAGCGCGGCGCCGAACTCGCGGTGGAAGGTGCGGGTGCGCGAGTACAGGTGCGGCTGGAAGGCGACCAGCAGCCGGCCGTCGGTGACCGACCT
>DATHIT010000563.1:0-3658 GCA_035489915.1 Pseudonocardia sp.
GGTCCGCTGACCCGGCGGTGGCTGCCGGACTACCCGCTGGATCTGGCCGGGATGCTGGCGCCGCTGCGCCGAGGCCGGGGCGACCCGACGATGCGGATGGACGCCGAGCGCGGGGTTTGCTGGCGGGCCAGCACCACCGACGCCGGGCCGGGCACCCTGGCGCTGCGTCGGGGCGCGGACGGCACGGTGGCGGCCAGCGCCTGGGGGCCCGGCGCAGAGTTGGTGCTGGACGGGCTGCCCGCGCTGCTCGGCGCGGCGGACGACGACACCGGCTTCGTGGCGCACCACCCGCTGGTCGAGGAGACCCGGCGGCGGATGCCCGGGCTGCGGCTCGGCGCCAGCGGCCGGGTGTGGGACGTGCTGTTCCCCGCCGTGCTGGAGCAGAAGGTCACCGGGGTGGAGGCCCGCCGGTCCTGGCGGGAGCTGTGCTGGCGCTACGGCACCAGAGCCCCGGGGCCGGAGGGCATGGCCAAGCTCTGGGTGCCGCCCACGCCGGCGGCCGTGCGCGCGATCCCGGACTGGGAGTGGCACCGCGCCGGGGTGGACTCGGCCCGCCGCCGCGCGTTGTTGGCCGCCGCCACCGTGGCGCACCGGTTGGAGCGGGCCGCCGAGCTGGGCGGAACCGCCGGGCGCGAGCTGCTGCGCCGGGTGCCCGGCATCGGCGTGTGGACCGCCGCCGAGGTGGCCCAGCGGGTGTGGGGCGACCCGGACGCGGTGAGCGTCGGCGACTTCCACATTCCCAGCGTGGTGGGCTGGGCGCTGGTCGGTCGGCCGTTGGACGACGCCGGCATGCTCGCCGTGCTGGCCCCGTACGTCCCGCAGCGGCAGCGTGCGGTCCGCTACGTGGAGGCGTCCGGCTTCCGCCGCCCTCGGTTCGGGCCGAGGTTCTCCGCCAAGGACTACCGCGCCATCTGAAGGACCCGTGAGTGGCTGGCGTTGTCATGGCAACGCTAGCCACTCACGGCCTCTGACCAGCGCATTCGCCGGCCCGGGGGGTGCTGGGAGTGCCGACTCAGTGTGCTGAGAGCGCCGACTCGCGGGCCTTACGAAATCCCCGACTCGCGCGGACGGAATCCCCGACTCGCGGGTGGACGTAGGGTTGGACCATGAAGGTTGTCGCACTCGTGGGCGGGGTCGGCGGAGCGCGTTTCCTGCTCGGGTTGAAGGCCGCGCTGGGCATACCCGGTCCTGGTCCGGACGGCGTCGCCGAGGGCACCGGGAGCGGCGCCAACGAGATCACCGCGGTGGTCAACGTGGGCGACGACATCTGGCTGCACGGCCTGCGCATCTGTCCCGACCTGGACACCTGTATGTACACCCTGGGCGGCGGTATCGACACCGAACGGGGCTGGGGCCGGGAAGGGGAGACCTGGACGGTCGGCGCCGAGCTGGCCGCCTACGGCGCGGAGCCCTCCTGGTTCGGGCTGGGCGACAAGGACGTGGCCACCCACCTGATCCGGTCCCGGATGTTGCGCGCCGGGTACCCGCTCTCCGCGATCACCGAGGCGCTGTGCGCCCGCTGGCAGCCCGGTGTGCGGTTGCTGCCGGCCAGCGACGACCGGGTGGAGACGCACGTGGTGATCGACGCCCAAGCTGACCCGGATACGCCCGATCAGTCCGCCGGCACCGATCAGCCCACCCAACCCGCCCAGAAAGCGATCCATTTCCAGGAGTGGTGGGTGCGGCACCGGGCGGTGCCCAAAGCGCACCGGTTCGCCTCGGTCGGCGCGGAGGAGGCCAAGCCGGCCCCCGGGGTCACCGAGGCGATCGCCGAGGCGGACGTGGTGCTGCTCGCCCCGTCCAACCCGGTGGTCAGCATCGGCGCGATCCTGGCCGTGCCTGGCCTGGGGGACGCGCTGCGCGCCGGGCCGGCCCCGGTGATCGGGCTGTCCCCGATCGTCGGCGGCCGCCCGGTGCGCGGCATGGCGGACGCCTGCCTGGAGGCGATCGGCGTGGAGACCACCGCGCAGGCGGTCGGCCGGCACTACGGGGCCCGGGCGACCGGCGGGCTGCTGGACGGCTGGCTGGTGCACGAGTCCGACTGGGCGGACGTACCCGGAGTCGCGGTGCGCGCCGTGCCGCTGATGATGACCGACGTCGAGGCGACCGCGAAGATGGCCAGGCACGCGCTGGAGCTGGCCGGAGTCGGCGGTGTCTGAGTCCACCGGGCCTAACTCCGCGGTACCCGGCGACCACGCCGTGCCGCTGCTCGAGCTGCGCCCGCTGACCGGGCTGCCCGAGTTCCGTCCCGGGGACGACCTGGCCGCCGCCATCGCCTCGGCCGCGCCCGACCTGGCCGACGGGGACGTCCTGGTGGTGACCAGCAAGGTCATCTCCAAGGTGGAGGGGCGGCTGGTGCCCGCGCCGGCCGACCCCGAGGAGCGGGACGCCTTCCGGCGCGAGCTGGTGGCCGAGGAAACCGAGCGGGTGTTGGCGCGCAAGGGCCGCACCTTGATCGTGGCGAACAAGATCGGCCTGGTACAGGCGGCGGCCGGGGTGGACGCGTCCAACGTGGCCGCCGACGAGTTGGCCCTGCTGCCGGTCGACCCGGATAGCTCGGCGGCCCGGCTGCGCGCCAGGCTCCGGGAGATCAGCGGGGCGGACGTGGCGGTGGTGGTCACCGACACGATGGGCCGTACCTGGCGGATCGGCCAGACCGACGTGGCGATCGGTGCGGCCGGGCTGCCGGTGCTGCACCGCTACGCCGGGGCGCACGACGGCCAGGGCAACGAGTTGATGGTCACCGAGGTGGCGCTGGCCGACGAGATCGCCAGTGCCGCCGACCTGGTGAAGGGCAAGCTGGGCGGCGTCCCGGTGGCGCTGCTGCGCGGGCTGGCGCCGGCCGACGACGGGTCCACCGCCGCCGACCTGGTGCGCCCACTGGGCGAGGACCTGTTCTGGCTGGGCACCGAGGAGGCACTGGCCCAGGGGCGCCGGGAGGCGGTGCCCGCGCGCCGCTCGGTGCGCCAGTTCGCCGAGACCGCGGTGGAGCCGGACGCGATCCGCCGGGCCGTGGCCGCCGCGCTCACCGCGCCGGCCCCGCACCACACCACCCCGTTCCGGTTCGGCTGGCTGCGCGACCCGGCCCGGCGCGCCGCGCTGCTGGACGCCATGGCCGCGCGCTGGCGGGCCGACCTGGCCGCCGACGGCCGACCCGAGGACGAGATCGAGCGCCGGCTGGCCAAGGGCGACATCCTGGGCAGGGCACCGGAGCTGCTGCTGCCGTTCCTGGTGCCGGACGGTGCCCAGGACTACCCGGACCAGCGCAGGACGGCCGCGGAGCGAACCATGTTCACCGTGGCCGGTGGCGCGGCCGTGCAGGGGCTGCTGGTCGCGCTGGCCGCCGAGGGGCTCGGCTCCTGCTGGATCGGCTCGACGATCTTCGCCGAGGAGACGGTGCGCGAGGTGCTCGGCCTGCCGGAGCACTGGCGCCCACTCGGCGCGGTCGCGGTCGGGTACCCGGCCGCCCCGCCGGCGCCCCGCCCCGCTGTCGACCCGGCCGCCGGGCTGCTGGAGTGGTGAGCACAAACGCCGCCGGGGCCGTGTTGGGTGACTGGCGGCCGACCGACCCCGGCCAGCGCGCGCTGCGCGAGGCGTTCCTGGGCTTCCTGGCCGCCCGCCCGGAGGACGCCTGCCTGCGCTCCTGCGAGCCCGGCCA
>DATHIT010000564.1:0-13080 GCA_035489915.1 Pseudonocardia sp.
GAAGGTGGCCATCTCCAGCGCCATCGAGGTGTCGAAGATCAGGTTGACCTGCTGTTTCAGCCACTTGTTGACCGACAGCTTGGTCCAGCGGATCGCCCAGGTGGGGCCGTCGGCGAGCTCGCGGGCGATCTGGCGGGCGGTGGACAGCACCTCGTCGGCGGGGACCGCGTGGTTGACCAGGCCGATCCGTTCGGCCTCCGTGCCGCTGAGCAGCAGGCCGCGCATCAGCAGTTCCTTGGCCCGGGACGGCCCGACCAGCAGCGGCCACAGCGCCGCGCCGCCGTCACCGGCCACCAGCCCGACCTTGACGTGCGTGTCGGCGATCTTGGCGGTTTCCGAGGCGACGATGATGTCGCTGAGCAGCGCGATCGTCGCGCCCAGCCCGATGGCGTGGCCGTGCATCGCGCAGACCACCGGCTTGTCCAGGTCGAGCAGGTTGTAGACGATCCGCCGGGCCGCGCCGGGCTCGAACACCTCGCCCTCGGCGGTGACGTCTCCGCCCGGGCGCTCGAGCATGCCCTTGACGTTGCCGCCGACGCTGAACGCCTCGCCGGCCCCGGTCAGCAGCACCGCGTACACCTCGGGGTCCTCGGCGAGATCCACCCAGATCCGGGACAGCTCGCGGTGCATGGGGTGGTCGATCGCGTTGCGGTGCTCAGGTCGGTTCAGGGTGACGGTGGCCAGGTGGTCGGTGATGTCCACCAGGAGCCGGGTGTAGTGGCTGTAGTCCGTCATCGGTACCTCGCCTTGTCGTCACTGACCGGGCCTCTCAATGGTGGGACCATAGGCCCGGCGAGGCGGCGATGTCCAGGGGTCGGGACGGGCGCCGTTATATTGGTAGGACCCTTGATCTGATCATGGAGGTGGACGGCGATGGCCGGTGAGCTGGTGTTCGAGCCCGCGCGGCCAACCCGTGCCGTCGACGGGATCGTCGCTCAGGTTCGCGACATGCTGGCGCGCGGTGAGGTCGGTACCGGGGACCGGCTGCCCACGGAGCGGGTGTTGGCCGAGCAGTTCGGCGTCAGCCGCAACACCGTGCGCGAAGCGCTGCGAATGCTGGAGATCAGCGGACTGGTCACGCTGAAGGCGGGCGCCACCGGCGGCGCGTTCATCGCGCGGCCGGACCCGGGGGTGGCGGCGCGCGGGCTGGCCGACGCGTTCCAGCTGACCGGGCTGACCCTGTCCGACCTCACTGAGGCGCGGTCCTGGATCGAGTCGATCGTGGTGCGGGTGGCCTGCGAGCGGATGACCGAGGAGCACCTGCGGGCGCTGCACGACAACGTGGCGGAGGCGTCCAAGCTGACTGCCGACGGGGACTGGGAACGCAAGGTCGTCGTGCATGTGCAGTTCCACAACCTGCTGGCCGACGCCACCGGCAACCCGGTCATGTCAATCATGATGCGGTCGCTTGCCGGGCTGCTGCGCGACCTCGCCGTCGCGGTCGG
The DNA here is from genome assembly GCA_035489915.1 of Pseudonocardia sp. Taxonomy (GTDB): domain Bacteria; phylum Actinomycetota; class Actinomycetes; order Mycobacteriales; family Pseudonocardiaceae; genus Pseudonocardia. Next base: position 1,446 of record DATHIT010000564.1, read on the forward strand.
CCCCTCCACCGACGACGTCATCCTGCGCTCGCGACGCCGACTGCTGCGCTACCTGCGCGACCGGGACGCGGACAAGGCGGTGCGGGAGATGAACCGGCACCTCGAACAACTGCACAAGATGTGGCTCAGCGGCGAATACGAGGGATCGCGCACACGGCGCTGAACTCGATCAGTCCACGGCCACGGGCCGCCGGTAGCCAGCCCCGCGCTGGTACCAGCGGCCCGCCGCCGACCGCCGACTCAGAGGCCGAGGAACCCGCCGCTGTCGGTGTCAGAACCGCTGTCGTCGCTGTCGTTGCTGTCGCCGGTGTCGTCGTCGCCGCTGTCATCCGAGCTGCTGTCGTCAGCGTCGGAGTCATCGCTTGACGTGGCGTCGTTGTCGTCGGCATCGTCGCTGTCAGTGCTGTCGGTGCTGTCATCGGCAGACGACGTGCTCGCGCTCGGGCTGGCCCGGTGCGCGCTCGAGCCGGTGTCGGCGTATGCGATACCCGCAACTCCGAGCGTGGCGGTAGCGGCGACCACACCAGCGATGATGAACTTCTTTAACACTTCGCAGTGTCCCTTCGGTTGACACACGGAGCCGTCCCCCGCGTCGGCCTGCGAAATGGGTAACGAGACGGCTCGCGTCTGGTCACGTTCGGATCTCAGCTTTTAGGTCGATTCCGCGCGCCTTTTCTGAGATATTCTCATGCGCCATTCGAGGTGCCGCGCACCCCTCCCGACGTTGGGTCGTTGCTCCCAACATGCCAGTACGGCTCCCTATTAGCCGCTGGTCATCAAGGCGGTCGTCGTCAAATGCCGCCAATTTTTGACAGGAGGCGGATGTGCTGAAGAAGGCCGTGATCGTGGTGGCGACCGCTGGCGCCGGACTCCTCGCGCTGAGTCCGCTTGCTTTCGCCGGAGACTATGGCGGGGAGTCCGATCACCACCATCACCACCACCATGACCACAGTGGCGGCGGTGACGATCATGAGAACAACGCTAGCTGTCATCAGGACAACAAGGCTAAAGACAAGGGTGACGGGATTCACGGCCAGGCTGGCCTCGTGAACGTCCAGGACACGACTGTTCAGGTTCCGATCCAGGCATGTAACAACAGCGTTCTGGAGGGCGTTCTGGGAGTCCTCGCTAAGAACCAGAAGAACTCCGACGACCACGGCTAAACTACGGCCGGTAAGATTCACGCTAAGCAGTCAAGGACGCCAGGCACTGATTGCGTAGCCGCGTGCGCGCACGGTCTGCCGGCCAGCCACGGTGACCGTCTTGGGGAATCGGAGCAGGACGTTTCTTGAGGGGCGGGCCCCGGGTTTCCGGCAGCCCGCCCCTTTTTGCGTCTCGAGCGACTTTCTCATCTGTCCATTAACTCGATAGTCCCATTTTGATAAGTTCCGCGCATGACGATCTCCTTGCGCCAGCTCGAGTACTTCGTGACCGTGGTCGACGAGGGCTCGTTCACCCGCGCCGCGGACGTACTGCACGTCAGCCAGCCAGGCCTGTCCCACCAGATCCTCGCGCTGGAGCGCCAGCTGGGCGGCCCGCTGCTCGAACGCCTGCCTCGAAAGGTCCGCCTCACCCCAGCCGGACGAACCGTGATCCCCCACGCCCGGGCCAGCCTGGCCCACGCGCAGCGGGTGAGCAGCGCCGCCAAACGAGCCTCCGGCATCGTCGCCGGCGAGCTGCACATCGGCACGTTGTTCTCCATCAGCGTCGGCGTACTGCCGTCCGCCCTGGCCGCCCTGCGCCACAACTATCCGGAAATACGTGCCCAGCTGGTCGAGTTCCGGCACACCCACGACCTCATCGCGGCCATGGACGCGGGCCTGGCCGACCTCGCGGTAGGACCGGTCCCGCCGGAGTGGGAGGGGCCCATCCTGCCGATCGGTTTCGAGGAGTTCGTCGTCGTCGGCGCAAGCGGTGACGACTCGCTGGCAGGCCAGTCCCACGTGCGGCTGGCCGATCTCGCCGACCGCGAGTTCGTACACTTCACCTCACACAGCGGCCTGTCGGACCACCTGGATCAGGCATGCTCCGCGGCCGGCTTCCAACCCAAGATCTCGCTACGCACCGAACAGGGCCCGTCCGCCATCAACATGGCCCGCGCCGGCCTCGGACTCACCCTCGTGCCCAGCAACATCATCCCGCCAGGTTTCGACGGACTAGTGCTTCGGCCCGACCCGCCGGTCAACCGCGAGCTGTGCGTGTACACCCGAGTCCGCCCAGACCCGGTCACCGCCGCGTTCGTGACGGCGATCGCCGACCAGGCCACAATCGCGCCCCAGCATTTCCTGCGGTGACCCGCAAGCACCGGTGCCGGAGACGACTACCACCGCGAGCGGGCCGCGAGCAGCGATGGCACATCGTTATAACGCACGAAGCCGATTCTCGCTACTTTTCCCATCGTTGGCATAAGTTCGGCAAGGCCCCGGAAGGCTCCTGTACAGCGGCAGTGTGCATCTACCAACGCGCTCGAGCCAAGGGCGCCGTATTCCAATTGCCGACGTAACCGGACCCGCCCCGAATGGAGCAATGTGGTCAATTCAACACTTAGCGTCCGGTGTCGAATTTAAGGCCGCGACATCTGTTGTCTACCTTTCTGGATACCCGCACAAGGCTATCGTTGAGCCGTGAGTCATCATCGTCGTGATCACCCTCTAACCGCCCCTAGTTCCGCGGGCGAGTCGGCGCTCCTGGCACATTGAGTCGCGCTTCTCAACACACGGTCCAGATTCCGGATGGTGTGCCCAGAGCGCCGACTCAGTGTGCTGAGAGCGCCGACTCGCGCGCTAGCACCTCGGCTTGCGCCAGCCACCGATCAGGCAGGCCAAGCCCTCGCGCAGCAGGACGTCGTGGTCAGCCAGCGCCGCCCTCAGCCCAGTCATCGCCGCGGCACGCGGCATCGCTTACTTGGAGGTCCAGTTGCAGAAACATTCGACGCTCGAGCAGCAGGTCGATGTCTGTCCAGAGTTCTCGGACGAGTTTCGCGAGCCTCGGGCCGATGTCCTCGATCCGCCTGTACAACCCGACGATGTGGTGGTCCACCGCGGAGATGTTCGGGCACAGATACGGCGTGCCTCGGCCCCCGATCACTGTGGTGAGATGCGCCCTTCGGGCGGACTGGTCCGACTCGAAACTCCGGTTGATCATCCAGTTCATCATGTGCTCCTCAAGTCCGGGCACGGCGTGCTCTTGCTAAGGCAGCTGGATGCGAGACCGCGTCAGTGCGTCACGGCGCTGAACGTGCTGACCATAAACGCGGCCGCGGCCTGATCGTTGGCGCAGGCCACCTGATGGGTGATCCCGGGCTGGTTCGGGCCGCTGTACTGCGCCCACAGGGTTTCACCAGGGGCAACGCCGATCAGATAGACGCAGTAAGCGTGCGGGTCAAGGTTGGCTGGCTTGTATTCCGCGGTGGGCAGGTTGTCGATGGCCGCCGCCGGGGTACCGGCGGGAACGGGGCCTTGGATTAGTCGGGCCAGGTATTCACCATTCCACGGGGCCGACGCGAAGCTCTTCCACACGCACCCACCTCGCCCATCGCCGACCGGCTGCTCCACGCCGGGGTTCACCCCGACCTGCTGCCGCTGTGCGGTGCTCAGCAGCGCACACGGCGCAACGACCGACCGGGCCGCATCAACGGCATGAGCCGTTGGCGTGGCGTATGCCGCCAACCCGACGATCAAGAGGAGCTGGCTCACAGCCAACCCGGCTGGTAAGGGCCGGCGACCCCGCATCCGGCTGCCCGACCGCCGGCCAAAACCGGAAGGGTCTGGGGTGTGGCAGGCGTCTTTCGACCGATCCAGTTCCTTGGCATCGGTCATGGCCGGCCGTTCCTGTGGGCCAGCGCCACAAATGCGATCATCAGTGGCAGCACGCCCGGGTCAGCGCTCACCCTGCCCGGAAACCGGGCTCGCTGAGCCGCCAATGCTACCGGGAGGTGTCGGCCAATAGCCCCCTCGACCACACCGCAGTCCTCTCCGACAATGGATGAAATCGGTGGATATGTGTTTGGGCGTGACGACCATGTCGGTGCACCCAAGGGCGTAGACCACGAAGGTGACCGGGACCAGGAAGCTGCCAAGCAAGATGATGGTGGGAATGCGGCGGATTTGCTGGCGGTGAAGGCGACTAGCACCGAGGCCACCCACAGCAGGTAGCCGATGACGAAGATTCGCAGCCGGGGCCGCCGAGTTTGGCGGGGACGGCCAGCGATGGTCGCGGTGGCGGAGATCGCGCTGCCTTCGCCTGCTAGCGGTGTCATCTCGCCTTCCTTCGTGGCTCGGTCCACCGCGTTGAGGCACGCCGTGATCTGTTGACCAGGCTCGCACCCGGGCCGCGTTGAGTCGTCGTGGCCAACGGCCATTTCCGCTACCGGCTGGCTGGTATTCGCGGTGCCGGTAGAAGGATCAACAAAGGTCCGAGTCACCGGTCTGGTGGCCTTGGGCGTTCGTCTCGTGGGCGTCAGGGCATGGCGGGTGCGCATTGGTGGTCGCCCGGGGAATTCCGGCCGCGGCGTATATCCGCGGTTCGTCGAGAGTTTCGTATTCGAGGAGTTGTTCGACGATTGCGTCGAGCTTGTCCCTGTTCTCCCGGAGCAGGCGGCGGGCCTCGGCATAGCAGTCGTCGCTGATGCGGCGGACTTCGTCGTCAACGATGTCGAGCATGTCGTCGGACACGCCGAACAGGCGCGGGTCGCCCTCCTGGGGTAGCACCGAGATCGGTCCGATGCGCTCGGACATCCCCCACCGGCCGACCATTGCTCTTGCGATCTTGGTGCTGTTCTCCAGGTCGCTCTCCGCGCCGGTGGTGACCACGCCGAAGACCTCCTCTTCGGCCGCCATGCCGCCCAGAGCGCCGATGATGCGCCCGCGCAGGTAGGGCTCGTCGTAGCCGTACTTGTCGGACTCGGGTGTGGACAGGGTGACCCCCAGGGATCGACCTCGGGGGATGATCGACACCTTGCGGACCGGGTCAGCGCCCGGTTGAAGCATCCCGAGCAGGGCGTGCCCGGCTTCGTGATAGGCGGTGCGTCGGCGTAGCTCGGGGGATAACACGACGTTGCGCTCGGCCCCTAGCTGGATCTTCTCCAGGGCATCGCCGAAGTCACGGCTGCTGACGGCGTCCTCGCCGCGACGAGCCGCGGTGAGCGCTGCCTGGTTGATCAGGTTGGCCAGTTCGGCGCCGGTCATTCCGGGGGTGATCGCGGCGATCTGCCGCAGGTCGATCTCGTCGGCGAGAGGCACGTTGCGGGTGTGTACCCGCAGGATCTCGAACCGGCCTTGCTGGTCCGGCGCATTGATCATGATTGTCCGGTCGAACCGGCCCGGGCGGAGCAGGGCCGGGTCGAGGACCTCGGCCCGGTTGGTGGCGGCCAGGACGACCACGCCCTCGAAGCCGGAGAAGCCGTCCATTTCGGTCAGGATCTGGTTCAGTGTCTGCTCGCGCTCGTCGTGACCACCGATCGACCGAACCCCGCCGCGGGACCGACCGATCGTGTCGATCTCGTCGATGAAGATGATCGCGGGCGCGACCTTGCGAGCCTCGGCGAACAGCTCGCGCACCCGCCGGGCACCCACCCCGACAATCATCTCGATGAACTCCGAGGCGCTGGCCGAGAAGAACGGCACCCCGGCCTCACCCGCTGTCGCCCGGGCGAGCAGCGTCTTACCCGTGCCAGGTGGGCCGGCCAGCAGCACGCCCTTCGAGGCCCGGGCACCCAGCCGCCGGTACTTGCCGGGATTGCGCAGGAAGTCCACGACCTCGCTGATCTCGGCCTCGACCTCGTCGATTCCGGCCACGTCGTCGAAGGTTGCCCGCACGCCCTCCGGGTCGACCGGTTTCTTCTTAGCGCCCCCGAACAGGCCGCCCCCCATCATCTGGCGTTGGCGCCTGATGAGCCAGTAGTAGAAGGCGGCGAACAGCAGCATTGGGGCCAACGAGATAAGAAGGTTGGGGAGCAGGCCACGCTGCTGGACCACCGGGGTCGCCTGGACCGTTGCCCCGCTCTGGCGCAGCTGCGCGAGCAGGTCGTCCCGGGCGAAGATGGGCCGCTCGGTGTTGAACTTCTGATAGGTGCGCCCGGGCTGGTTCGGCACCGGGAGTGGCTCGCGCAGCGTGCCCTGGATCGCGTCCCCCCGAGCGAACACTTCGGCCACGTTGCCCGCCTGCACCTGAGCCGTGAACTGGGTGTAGGGCACCGTCACCGCGCCAGTCGCCGCGTCCTGCCAGCTCACCAACCCGAACGCCAGCCAGTAGATCAGCTGCATGGCGACCGCCATCCGCAGCCACCGACGTCGCGAAGACTGCTTCCGGCTGCCCTGCCCAGGCGGCATACCCTCGGTCCGCCATGGCCGCGACGGCGACTCGCTCGGCGCCCCCGGACTGGGCTGCCCGTCCTTTGGCCCAGACGGCTCCGACGACGAGGCCTCCCGCTTGCTCATCACGGACCCTCCCCCGCCGACAACTTTCACGGCGTTCTTTCTCTGCTGGCGGCCATTACCGCCGCGGACGATTCTTGATGGGGCGGGATAGCCCGTCCCCGCCTCGTACCCCTGGCTGTGGTGCTCATCCAGGATCGCCTCCAGGGCTTTCTCCGTCCTCACCGCGAGCGCCTAAGTTGGCTGGCGGCTAGCCGGCATCTAGGGATTACCGGCAGCAGCAGAGGCTCACGTCATGGGTTCGGCATAGCTCAGCCGGACACGGCACGGCCCACGCGCAGTGGGAGCTCGGCTTGCACACAGCTGCCCGCGCCAGGGGCGGTCTGAACGGAGAGCGCCCCGCCGAGTGCTTCGACCCGGTCTTTGAGTCCGACGAGGCCAGACCCGCCGCTGAGGTCGGCTCCGCCGCGGCCATCGTCGCGGATGCGGACCCGCAGGACGGCGTCAAGATCGCCCTCGACGATGAGGACCTCGACGTGGACGTTGGAGGCCTCGGAGTGCTTGGCCGCGTTGGTCAGCGCCTCGGAGACCACGAAGTAGGCGCCGATCTCGATCTGCTCGGGTAGTCGCCCGTCAACCCGGATATCCAGATCGGCCGGGACGGCGGAGCGGCGGGCGAGCGCGTTGAGCGCCGGGCACAGCCCCCCTCTGGCTAGGGCCGGCGGGTGGATTCCTCGGGCGAGCTGGCGCAGCTCGTCCAGCGTGCCGTTGACCTCGGTTGCCAGGAAGTCCAGCTGCGTCCGCAGTTCGCCCAGTTCGGACGGCACCGCCGCTCGCGCCGTGCGCAGCTGCAGGGCCAGGGAGACCAGCCGCTGCTGGGCTCCGTCGTGCAGATCGCGCTCGATGCGGCGGCGGGTGGAGTCGGCGGCCGCCACGATCCGCGCCCGCGACGCGGTGAGCGCGGCCTGGGCCTGGGCATTGGCCAAGGCGGTGGCGACCAGCTCGGTGAATGCGGCCAGCCGCACCTCGGTGTCCGCGGCCAGCGGCTCCTCCCGCATCAACGATACGATCATGGCACCCCACAGCCGGCCTTCGACGCTGATCGGCGCACCGACCGACGAGCGGACACCCATCTTGCGGGCGACGTCGGCGGCCCATGCGCCCGAGGCGTCGGCATAGTCGTCGATCCGCGTCGGCCGGCGGGTCTGGAACACCAGCGTGGTCGCGTTCCGGCCGCCGAGTTCCGCCCGGGTGCCGATCTGCACAGGCAACGCCGTGCCCGTCCTGGTCCATAGGCCAAGAACCATTGCCTCGCCGTCCGGGTCGTACCGGCTCATAGTCGCGACGTCGGCACAGAGCACCCGCCCGACCTCGGCGGTGACTGAGGCGAACACCTCCTCCGGCGACGCCGCCCTGGCGACCAGCGTCGCCACCCGCCGCAGCGCGGCCTGCTCCTCGGCGAACCCACGCAGCTCCACCCGAGCCTGCGCGTTGGCGATCGCGGTAGCGACCAGCTCGGCGAACCCGCCCAGCCGGGCCTCGGTGTCCACCGGCAACGGCTCATCGTGCGTGGACACCGCGGCCAACACCCCCCACAGCCGGCCCTCCACGCTGATCGGCGCGCCAACCGACGACCGAACGCCCACCTCGTGGGCGACATCGGCGATTTCGCCCGAGGCGTCGGCATAATCGATTCGTGCCGGCCGGTCCGTCTCGAACACCAGCGTGGGCATGTTCCGTCCGCCGAGTTCGGCCCGGGTGCCGAGGGGGATGGGAAATGCGGTGTCGGTGGCGCTCCATGAGCCGACCCAGGTGATCGCACCGTCCGGGTCGTAGCGGGCCATGCTGGTGAAATCGACGTGGAGCACCCGTCCGGCCTCCTCGGTGACCGCGGCGAACACCTCCTCCGGCGACGCCGCCCTGGCGACCAGCGTCGCCACCCGCCGCAGCGCGGCCTGCTCTTCGGCGAACCCACGCAGCTCCACCCGAGCCTGCGCGTTGGCGATCGCGGTAGCGACCAACTCGGTGAATGCAGCCAGCCGCGCCTCGGTGTCCGCCGGCAGCGGCTGGTCCTGCGCGGAGGCCGCGGCGATGACGCCCCACAGCTGGCCCTCGACGCTGACCGGGACGCCGACGGCCGAGCGGAGCCCCCAGCCGCGCGCGGCGTCGGCGACCGGGCCCGAGGCGTCGACGTAGTCGTCGATCCGCGCCGGTCGGCCCGTCTCAACCACCCGCGACACCGCGTTCCGCCCACCGAGATCCACCCTGGTGCCGACGGGAAAGGGCACGCCGTCGCCGGTGCCGCTCCACGCGCCGACCGACACCTGCTCGCCGTTCTCAAACCGGCTAAGGATCATGAAGTCGACCTCGAGCAGCCGTCCGGCCTCCTCGGTGACCGCGGCAAACACCTCATGCGGCGGCGCAGCGCGGGCGACCAGGGTCGCTACCCGCCGCAGCGTGGCCTGCTCCTCGGCGAACCCACGCAGCTCCACCCGAGCCTGCGCGTTGGCGATCGCGGTAGCGACCAGCTCGGCGAACCCGCCCAGCCGGGCCTCGGTGTCCACCGGCAACGGCTCATCGTGCATGTACGCCGCCGCCACCACGCCCCACAGCCGGCCCTCCACGCTGATCGGCACGCCGACCGCCGAGCGCAGCCCCCAGCCGCGTGCGGCTTCGGCGACCGGGCCCGAGGCGTCGCTGTAGTCGTCGATGCGCGCCGGCCGACCCGTCTCGAACACCAACGACACCACGTTCCGCCCGCCCAGCCGCACCCGTGTGCCGACCGGAAACGGATCGCCGTCGCCGGCGCCGCTCGACCACGTGCCGACCGACACGTCCTCGCCGTCCTCAAACCGCCTCAGGATCGTGAAGTCGACCCCCAGCAGCCGCCCGGCCTCCGCTGCGACCGCGCCGAACACCTCCTCGGGTGATGCCGCCTGGGCGACCAGGGTTGCCACCCGGTGCAGCGCGGCCTGCTCTTCGGCGAATCCACGCAGCTCCACGCGGGCCTGCGCGTTGGCGATCGCGGTGGCGACCTGCTCGGTGAACCCGGCCAACCGGTCCTCGATGCCTGCCGGCGGGGGCTGCTCGCCCATGGACGCCACGGTCATCACGCCCCACAGCCGGCCCGCGACGCTGACCGGCACCCCGACCGCCGAGCGGAGCCCGAGGGGGCGGACGACGTCGGCGGCCGGGCCGGAAGCGTCACCGTAGTCATCGATCCGCGCCGGTCGGCCGGTCTCGAACACCAGCCGGGCCACGTTCCGCCCGCCGAGGGGCACCCGGACGCCGATCGGCCCCTCGTTGCCGCTCTGGCTCCAGCCGACGTAGGTCAACACCCCGTCCGGGTCGTAGCGGCACATGACCGTCAGGTCGACGGCGAGCACCCGCCGAACCTCGGCGGCGACCGCGGCGAACACCTCCTCCGGCGATGCCGCCCGGGCCACCAGCGTCGCCACCCGCCGCAGCGCCGCCTGTTCCTCGGCGATCCGCCGAACGTCCCGGGCAAGCGACTCCGCCTCACCCGCGCGCCGCCGCATCCGCCCAGCCAGCGCGCTCACCACAACCGCGGTCACCGCCGAGATCACCAAGATCGCCGCTATGTGCGGGTCGGTCGGCGTGAGACCGAACAGGGGAGGAAAGAAGAAGAAGTCGAACGTCAACGCCGAGACGACCGCGACGATCAGCGCCGGCCACACCCCCCACAAGACCGCGACCGGCAGCACCGCCAGCACATACAGACCCGCCAGCGCCGGCGCCGGGACAACGGGCTGCAGCGCCCAGATCACCCCGGTAACCCCCGCCACCCCCACAACCAGGCCCGGCAGCGTGCGCTGCCAACCGAATCCGCGCGCCCTCACGACAGCCTCCGCTCCCTCAGACCCTCACCACCCGAGCTCCCCAACCAGGCGGGCTCGTCTGTTGAGCGCTGGTAACGGGATAGCGAGCGCACCGGCTCGGCCAGCTGAGCGCCGTTCCGCGCTAACTGGCTGACGGTTTCGACTCCCCCACAGGCCTGTCCATTCGGCTCAACTCTTCGACGATGAAACCCAGGCCTATGCCCAGCATCGCCGCGTTCTGTGCCAGCGCCAGCCCCTTCTCGGTCGGGCGCAGGCTGCCTTGTCGCCGCATCCCCGGCGTACGTAGGTACAACCCCAGCAGGCCGGCCGAGAACGCGGCCAAACCCACTCCGGCAACGCCGGTAGGCACTAGCGGCAACAGCAATCCCGCGCCAAGCGTGATCTCCCCCCAGGAGAGCAGCTTCGTGAACGTTCGTGCGTCCAGGCGCTTCATCACCGGGAAGGCGGCGCTGGCGAAGCTGTGCAGCGCCGCCGCGGCCTGCTCGTCGGCGGCTCGCTTGGTCAACCCGGCGTCGAGGATGAGCGCGCCCACGACGAGGCGACTCGGCCAGTGGTGGGCCTTGAGCCTCAATGCCATCGATTCTCCAAACCCGATCTTGCGTGAACCCCCGGCGCGGCGTGCCCCGCCGCCTACCGCCCACCATCGCGCCTAGCGCTGACCTGGTCTGCCCGGCAAGCCGCCAATCCCATTACCGGCTAGCCGGAACCCCCACGGTCCTCGTAGACCTCTGGGAACTTGCGCGCGCTGGCCGCTGAGCGGCGCGGCCCGCCGTTCGGGCGCTGGCCGTCGACTGGCAAGTCAGTCCGGTTCGATCTTGGCCAAACCGGACTGAGTTGCCACTCGAAGGGGAGTTCGGTCGAGGTGTCTAGTCCGACCGGCCTGGTGCCGGTACGTGCAGCAGCGGGACGAGGTAGGCGCGGGCGAACGTGCGCAGGTCGTCCTCGCTGTCCAGTGGGATGTGGCCGCGCGGCGCGAGCATGATCGAGGTGGCTAGCCGGAAGATCAGCTCGGCGGCGGCGTCCGGGTCGCCCTTGATCGGCAGGCCCGGGGAACGGCGGAGCTGCTCGGCGAGGAAGCCCCGGCCGACGCCCAGCGCGATATCCGAGTGCGTGGTGAAGTACGGCAGCACGGTCTCAGGCTCGGCCTCCAGCAACCGGAGTAGGAGCCCGTCGGTGCGCGCCCTGCTGATACCCAGGACGAACGCCTCGACCAGTCGGTCCTCCACCGTGGGCAGCTTCTCGACCACCCGAACCAGTTCCACCAGCACCGCGCGGGACCTGCGCATCGCCACCGCGCCGGCCAGCTCCCGTTTGTTGCTGAACCGGCGGTACAACGTGGAGCGGGCCAGCCCGGCGCGCTCGGCCACGTTCTCCATGCTGGTTCGGCGCAGTCCGTACGCG
>DATHIT010000565.1:0-10471 GCA_035489915.1 Pseudonocardia sp.
GCCGACCGCCGCCTCTCCCGCCTGGTGAGATGAACCGTGCCCGACTTCCTCAACTCGCCGAGCGCGCTGCTGTTCCTGCTGGTCACGGTGCTGATAGTGGCCGCGATCGCGTTCTTCATGCTCTGGCGGGCGCGCCAGCGGGCGTTCGCCTCGCCGCTGGAGCGGGCCACCTTCTCCACCCTGCACACCGTCTCGCTGGCCGCTCCGGCGCTGCGTGAGGGGCTCTCCCGGCAGTCCGCCGCGTTCGCCCTGCCCTACCTGCGCACCCTGCTGGAGACCTGCGCGCTGACCATGACCGACGCCCAGGCACAGTCGCTGGCCTGGGACGGCGAGGCGGACCACCACACCATGGACGTGGTCGAGCTGGCCAAGCAGGTGATGGAGACCGGCCGCCAGCAGGTGGCCTCGCACACCGCCATCGACTGTGGCCGGGACGACTGCGCGGTGAAGGGCATCGTGGTGGTGCCGTTGGAGACCGAGGGCAACATCGTCGGCACGCTCGGTGCGCTGACCGACTCCACCGCCGGCCCGGTGCTGCTGCGGGCCACCGCCGAGGTGGCCCGCTACATCTCCAGCCAGCTGGAACTGGCCGAGCTGGACGAGTCGAGGGCCCGGCTGAACCGCGCCGAGGTCCGGGCGCTGCGCGCGCAGATCTCCCCGCACTTCGTCTACAACGCGCTGACCACGATCTCCTCACTGATCCGGACCGACCCGAGCCGGGCCCGCGAGCTGCTCATCGAGTTCGCCGACTTCACCCGCTACTCGTTCCGCTCGGCCGGCGAGTACACCACCCTGCAGGACGAGCTGACCAACATCGAGCGGTACCTGATGATCGAGCGGGCCCGCTTCGGCGACCGGCTGGACGTGCGGCTGCAGATCGCCCCGGAGGTGCTGTCGGTGGTGCTGCCGTTCCTGGCGCTGCAGCCGCTGGTGGAGAACGCGGTGCGGCACGGGCTGGCCGGCAAGCCGAACGGCGGGTCGATCACCATCACGGCGGAGAACGCCGGCTCCGAGTGCGTGATCAGTGTGGAGGACGACGGGGTGGGCATGGATCCCCGGCGGCTGCGCGAAGACATGACCGACGCCCACCTGTCCGGCGCACACGTCGGGCTGGGCAACGTGGACGACCGGATGCGCTCGGCGTTCGGGGACGACTTCGGGCTGGTGGTGGACACCGCGCCGGGCGCCGGGACGAAGATCACCCTCCGGGTGCCCAAGTTCCGCGCCGGTATCCGGGCCTGAGTGTTCCCACCCAGAGTGGTCCTAGGCGTTCGTCGGACGGCCAAGAGGCCAGGTCACCGCGTAGCGTGGCGGCCATGACGACGTTGCTCGACAGGCTTCCCAAGGAAGTGACCGACCGACTGCCCGGCAAGCTCGGCGAGCGGGCGGAGCGGTCCGTGGTGAGCGTGGTGCGGCTGCACGGTGTGATCACCCCGGCGATGGGCCCGATGGCCCGCTCGGTGCTCAACATCGGTGTGCTGGAACCGGTGCTCAAGCGGGCGTTCGCCGTCGACCAGCTGGTCGGGGTGGCATTGGTGATCAACTCCCCGGGCGGTTCGGCCACCCAGTCCGCGCTGATCGCCGACCGGATCCGTGGGCTGGCCGAGGAGCACCAGGTCCCGGTGCTGGCGTTCTGCGAGGACGTGGCCGCCTCCGGCGGGTACTGGCTGGCCTGCGCCGGCGATGAGATCTATGCGCACGCCACCTCGCTGGTCGGTTCGATCGGGGTGGTCAGCCACAGCTTCGGGTTGGTCGGCCTGCTGGACCGGCTGGGGGTGGAGCGCCGGGTGCACACCGCGGGCAGCAACAAGGTGCGACTGGACCCGTTCCTGCCGGAGAAGGCGGAGGACGTGGAGTGGCTGACCGGCCTGCAGGGCGAGCTGCACGAGCTGTTCCAGGACTGGGTCCGGTCCCGGCGGGGCGACAAGCTGAACGGATCGGCCGAGGAGCTGTTCACCGGTGAGGTGTGGACCGGGAAGAAGGCCAAGGAGCTCGGCCTGGTGGACGGGCTGGGCACGCCGAGGGAAATCGTGGCGGCCCGGTTCCCGGACGCGGAGCCGGTACTGGTGGAGGGGCGAAAGCCCTTGCTGGCCCGGCTCGGGTTGGCTGGCGTGGCGGCCCGCGGCGGGGCGTCCACGCTGGTCGGGGAGCTGTTGCAGGCCGCCGAGGTGCGCGCCGCGTGGTCGCGCTACGGGCTTTGATGGCATGCTGAACTCCCCGTTGGGGGGAGTGGCGAAAATCGCATCCACCCTGGCACTCCGCGACAATCACCGTCACCATGAAACGGCCGATACGGCGCGAGGGGCGAGGCTCCGGTGCGATGATGTACGTCTTCGCCGGGGGGATTGGGCAGGATGAGGAGATCGTGAATAGCACAGAAGGCTCTGGTGGGCTTGTCGTTCTTGCGGTGGACGACGAGAAACCCGCGCTCGATGAGCTCGAGTATCTGCTCGGCCAGGACCAGCGGATCGGCACGGTGCTGACCGCTTCGAACGCCAACGACGCGCTGCGCATGCTGAGCACCCGGGAACGTCCCCGGGACGGCCTGCCCGGCCCGATGTCCGGCCAGGTGCCGGTGCACCCGGTGACCGGCGCGCCGATCGCCCGCAGCACCGATGTGGACGTGGTGTTCCTGGACATCCGGATGCCTGGGCTGGACGGGCTGGAGCTGGCACGGGTGTTCTCCTCGATGGTGGTGCCGCCCGCGGTGGTCTTCGTGACCGCGCACGACGACCGCGCGGTGGACGCCTTCGACGTGGGCGCGGTGGACTACCTGCTCAAGCCGCTGCGCTCGGAACGGCTGCGCAACTCGCTGGACCGGATCCTGTCCAGCCGGGTGGTGGCCAGCAACGAGTCCAGCCAGAACGACGGCCCCGGCGACGACGAGGTGATCCCGGTCGAGCTGGCCGGTACCACCAAACTGGTCCCCCGCTCGGCGGTGCGCTACGTGGAGGCGCAGGGCGACTACGCCCGGCTGCACACCAACGACAACAAGAGCCACCTGGTCCGGATCCCGCTCTCCGTGCTGGAGGACCGCTGGCGGGATGCCGGTTTCGTCCGGATCCACCGGTCCTACCTGGTGTCGCTGCCGCTGGTCACCGAGCTGCGGCTGTCCGGTTCCGGATACGTGGTGCGGATCGGCACCGGCCCGGAGACCGCGGAGCTGCCGGTCAGCCGCCGGCACACCCGTGAGCTGAAGGACCGGTTGGTCCGCGCCACGAAGCAGGCCTGGAGTCAGCGGTGACGCCACCGGAGCCGCGCTATGAACACTGACGGCCATGTGCCGTCTGGATTGATCGCATCCGACTCGGCGGACTACGCCGAGCCGGAGGATCAACCCGCGCCTGTGCGGGCGTCCCACCGCCGAGGGGACGAGGCGACCGACCCGGACGCCGACCTGCTGCCTGATGAGTCACCCATCCAGCTGCGCCGCGAGCTGCGCCGGAGGGCCGGCAACCCACCCCTGCCCGTGCCCTCGGACGGCCCGGGCACGTTGCCGGGGCTGCGCCCGCCAGGCAGTGGCGGCCGGCATGCCCGCCGGGACACCCAGCCGCGCCCGCCCCGGCTGGATTACGTCCCCCGGCACGCCATCCGCACCCCAGGACCAGGCTCGGTGTCTCCGACGGACATCACGGAGGTGTTCTCCCGGGTCCGCGAGGACCCGACCGAGCGCCCCATGCCGGCGCGGCCGCATTCGGATCCGATCCCGCTCGCCATGCGGGTAGAGCCGCTCGCCGCGCCCCCGCCACCCCTGCCCGAGCCGGACTCGGCCTCGGACAATGGCGCACCGGGCAAGCGGGTGCGGGTGGTGCTCTCCCAGCGCAAGGGCCAGGCCCGCCCGGTGCGCACCGTGGTGGACGTGCAGGAGCTCACCCAGGTCGGCGAGGTGCTCAGCTCCAGCCTGATCCGTTCCCAGCTGGCCCTGGCGCTGCGCATCGGCGGCATCGCGCTGATCGCCCTGGGCGCGCTGCCGGCCATGTTCGTAATCTTCCCGGTACTCGGTCGGTTCGAGCTGTTCGGGCTGCGGCTACCCTGGTTGCTGCTCGGGGTACTGGCCTACCCGTTCCTGCTCGCGCTCGGCTGGATGTACTCCCGCTCGGCGGATCGCATTGAACAAGTATTTGCTGACCACATCCAGAACTAGCGCATCAAAGAGGTCCTAGGCTCTGTGGTCATGACACCCGCCGCTGTGGTGGCGCTCTGCTGTATCGCGATCGTCGCCGTGGCGTCGACCGTGATCGGCTCTTTTGGTGTCCGCTTTGCCCGCAACACCTCTGATTTCCTGGTCGCCTCGCGCACCGTGGGGCCCACCGCGAACGCCGGCGCGATCTCCGGGGAGTACCTGTCCGCCGCGTCCTTCCTGGGTGTGGCCGGGCTGATCCTCAAGGACGGGCCGGACGCGCTGTGGTACCCGGTCGGGTTCACCGCCGGCTACCTCGCGCTGCTGCTGTTCGTCTCCGCGCCGCTGCGCCGCTCGGGGGCGTACACGGTGCCGGACTTCGCCGAGTTCCGGCTGCGCAGCCCGATGGTGCAGCGGTTGTCCACGATTTTTGTGATCGTCATCGGCTGGATGTACCTGCTGCCGCAGCTACAGGGCGCGGGGCTCACCGTGGCGACCGTGGTGCCCACGCTGCCCCCCTGGAGCGGCATGGTGGCGGCCGGCGTGGTGGTCATCGCGACCGTCGTGTTCGGCGGCATGCGCTCGATCACCTTCGTGCAGGCGTTCCAGTTCTGGCTCAAGTTCACCGCGTTGGCGCTGCCCGCCGTGATCCTGCTGATCTACGTGGGCAACGACCACCAGCCGTTCAACCGCCCCGCGCCGCCGCAGTTCCCCACCGACACCACGGTGGACGTGAAGACCGACGTCCTGCTCCAGGTCACCCAACCGGTGAGCTTCCAGGCCAGCGGAACGCTGGACGGCGTGCAGACCTACGGGCTGGTGACCTGGAACCCCGGGCGGCACAGCGTGCTGGCCGGCGCCCAGCTCAACTTCACCGCCGGCACGTCGGTGCCGGTGCCGGCCGGCCACCCGATACGCGACTCGAGCTGGCTGACCCCGCTGTCCGGAGATGCCCCGTACCAGCTGTTCGGCATCTATTCGTTGATCATGGCCACGTTCCTGGGCACGATGGGGCTGCCGCACGTGCTGGTCCGGTTCTATACCAACCCGGACGGGCGGGCGACCCGGCAAACCACCGTGGTCGTGCTCGCCATGCTCGGCGCGTTCTACCTGCTGCCCACCCTGCTCGGCGCGCTGTCCCGGCTCTACGTGCCGCAGCTGCTGGTCAGCGGGAATACCGACGCCGCGGTGCTGCTGCTGCCTACCGCGGCCCTCGGCGGAGGCACCATGGCCACGCTGCTCGCCGGGTTGGTCGCGGCCGGGGCATGGGCGGCGTTCCTATCCACCTCTTCCGGTCTGGTGGTGGGTGTCGCCGGGGTGTTGTCCACCAGCCCCTCGCTGTTCCCCCGAGGCGGCGTGCGGGACTTCCGGGTGGCCGCGGTGATCGCCGGGCTGGTCCCGCTGGGATTGGCCCTGGTGGCCGCACGGCTGGACTTCTCGCAGACCGTCTCGCTGGCCTTCGCGGTGGCCGCATCCACCTTCTGCCCACTGCTGGTGCTGGGCATCTGGTGGAGCGGGCTGACCGACCGGGGCGCGATCGCCGGGCTGCTGGTTGGCGGGGTGAGCTCGGCCGGCGCGGTCACGCTGAGCCTGTTCGGGGTGGCCCCGGACGGCTGGGTGGGAATGATGCTGAACCGGCCGGCGCTGATCACCGTTCCGGCCGCGTTCCTGACCATGGTCGTGGTCAGCAAGTTGACCAGCAAGCGGGTGCTGCCAGACGTGGCCAGGCTGCTGCTGCGGCTGCACGCCCCGGAGCGGTTGGGGCTCAGCCAGGACCGGGTGCGCCGGTTCGACTGAACCGCCCGCCCCGACCGAAGCGCACCCCCAAGGACCCCATTTCACCTGGTCCAGCCCGGTCGCGGCCGGTCCGGCGAGAGGTGGTCCGAGCGGGTGCTCTAGCGTGATGGATACCACGGAGAGTGCTTGAGAAACTACTGAACGGTCCGTCGCTCCCCTTTAAACGACGGCGCCCGTCTCCGCAGTGGTCTGTCTAGGAGAGCGAGGAGCAGCGTGTCCGTTCACCCAATTTGCTCGCTCGAGCAAGTAACTAAGGAGAACCCCCGTGAGCACCACCGGTGAAACCCTACCGGGCGAGGGCAACGCGTTTGAGCGGATCCAGGCCAGCCCCGAGTTCGTAGAACTGCGCCGCAAGCTGCGTCGGTTCATCTTCCCGATGAGCGCGGTGTTCCTGATCTGGTACCTGCTCTATGTGTTACTGGCCGCGTACGAGCCGGCGTTCATGTCGATCAAGCTCCTGGGCAACATCAACGTCGGCCTGCTCATCGGGGTGCTCCAGTTCGTCAGCACCTTCGTGATCACCACGGTGTACGTGCGGTACGCCAACAAGCACCTTGACCCGGCCGCCGAGGAGATCCGGGAGCGGATCGAAGGGAGCCAGGCATGAGCGAGAGTTACCTGGCCGCGGCGGTCGGCAAGCCGGGCCTGAACATCGCCATCTTCCTGGTGTTCGTGCTGATCACGCTGGTGATCGTGTTCTGGGTCGGCAGGTCGAACCAGACCGCGTCCGACTACTACGCCGCCGGGCGGGCGTTCACCGGTACCCAGAACGGCGTGGCGATCTCCGGGGACTACCTCTCCGCCGCGTCCTTCCTGGGTATCGCCGGGGCGATCGCCACCGTCGGCTACGACGGCTTCCTCTACTCGATCGGCTTCCTGGTGGCCTGGCTGGTCGCCCTGTTGCTGGTCGCCGAGCTGCTGCGCAACACCGGCAAGTTCACCATGGGCGACGTGCTGAGCTTCCGGATGCGGCAGCGTCCGGTGCGCGCGGCCGCCGCGGTGTCCACGCTGGTGGTCTCCTTCTTCTACCTGCTCGCCCAGATGGCCGGTGCCGGCGGATTGATCTCCCTGCTGCTCGGCGTGGCTGACGACAAGTCGACGTTCTTCGACGGCCAGTCGCTGGTGATCGCCGTGGTGGGCATCCTGATGGTGGTCTACGTGCTGGTCGGCGGCATGAAGGGCACCACCTGGGTGCAGATCATCAAGGCCACCCTGTTGCTGGTGGGCGCGGCGGTGATGACCGCGTGGGTGCTCGGCAAGTTCGGTTTCAACCTGTCCTACCTGCTGGGCGAGGCGGTGGAGAACAGCCCGAAGTCCGGCGAGAAGATCCTCGGGCCGGGCCTGCAGTACGGCAAGTCGGCCATCTCGAAGATCGACTTTGTCTCGCTGGGGCTGGCCCTGGTGCTGGGCACCGCCGGGCTGCCGCACATCCTGATGCGGTTCTACACCGTGCCCAGCGCCAAGGAGGCCCGTCGCTCGGTGGTGTGGGCGATCTGGCTGATCGGCATCTTCTACCTGTTCACCTTGGTGCTGGGCTACGGCGCGGCGGCCCTGGTCGGCCCGGACGTGATCACCCAGGCTCCCGGTGGGGCCAACTCGGCCGCGCCGCTGCTGGCCTACCAGCTCGGTGGGGAGTTGCTGCTCGGGCTGGTGTCGGCCATCGCGTTCGCCACCATCCTGGCCGTGGTGGCCGGCTTGACCATCACCGCGTCCGCCTCGTTCGCGCATGACGTGTACGCGAGCATGCTGAAAAAGGGCAACAGCGCGCCAGATGCCGAGGTGCGGGTGGCCCGGCGGACCGCGCTGGTGATCGGCCTGGTGGCGGTCGTCGGCGGGATCCTGGCGAACGGCCAGAACGTGGCGTTCCTGGTGGCGCTGGCCTTCGCGGTGGCCGCCTCGGCGAACCTGCCGACGCTGTTGTACTCGCTGTTCTGGAAGCGGTTCAACACCACCGGGGCGCTGTACAGCATCTACGGTGGGCTGATCACCTCGGTGGTGCTGATCGTGTTCTCGCCGGCGGTGTCCGGTACGGCCACCTCGATGATCAAGAGCGCGAACTTCCACTGGTTCCCGCTGTCCAACCCGGGTCTGGTGTCCATTCCGCTGTCCTTCCTGCTCGGCGTGGTGGGCACCCTGGTGGGTCGTCGGGAGCGTGGGGCCGAGGCGGGTTACGCCGAGATGGAGGTTCGCTCGCTCACCGGTCTCGGCGCGGAGCGGGCCGACGCGGTGGTCGCGCACCACTGATCGATTGCTCGGAGCGCGTGGGGGCCGGTCCGCGGTACGGGGCCGGCCCCCGCGCTTTGTCCGGTACCTCTTCCCGGGTGGTTCGCCGCCCCCTCCTTCTCGGCCTTACTCTCGGCTGACGTCCTCGGGTGGCACGATGAGCCGGTGACTTCCTCTCAGCAGTTGCCGAGCGTCGGGGTGGCCGGGCTGCCCGACGACGTACGGCCGCTCGACGTGCGCGAGGCCGACGAGTGGGCCGCCGGACGGGCGCCCACGGCCGTACACATCCCGATGTCCGAGCTGGCCGGCCGGTTGGCCGAGCTGCCAGCCGACGAGGACCCGCTGTACGTGATCTGCCGGTCCGGCGGGCGATCCGCGCGAGTGGTGGCCTACCTGGTGGCCCAGGGCGTGCCGGCGGTGAACGTGGACGGCGGGATGCAGGCGTGGGCCGCCGCCGGGCGGCCGCTCCAGGCCGACGGCCCCGGCCAACCGGAGATCATCTGATGCGGTCCCCCCGGCGCACCGGGCGGTCGGGGTGAACTGCCCCCGCTGCGGTCGCGCGCAACCGCCGGACGCAACGCCCGGCGTGTTCTGCGTGCACTGCGGCCAGTTCCTGGTGCGCACCCGGTGGGTCGCGCTGCCGCCGGAGTCCTCGGCCGGCCAGTCCAGTCCGCCACCGCGCCGGGGCCGCTACACCGGGCCGCCCCGCTACCTCGCCCCACCCCGGTGGGGCTTCCCCGCCCTGCCCTGGCAGCGTGAGCAGCCGGAGGCCGCCCCCAACTCGGCGAGCGCCGCGGCCGCGCACGCCGGCCTGCTGATCCCGCTGCTGCGTGGCGTGGCGTTGCTGGCCGCGGTCGCCGGGGCCGCCGAGATCTGGCGGTACGTGCTGCTGCTGCGCAGCCGAGGCCAGGCGCTGGGCGCCCGCGAGGTGGCCGCGTCGGACGCGCTGGTGGAGGCGGCCTCCTGGATGTGCACCGTGATGGCCGTGGCCGTCGGGGTGTACCTGCTGGTCTGGGTGCTGCGGGTGATCGAGGCCGCGGCTGAGCGGTCCGGCGTGCGTCCGCCCCGGAGCCGGCGGACGGTGCTGCTCGGGTGGCTGGTGCCGGGGCTCAACCTGAGCGTGCCCGGGTCGGTGCTCGCCGAGGTGGAGCACGCCGCGCTGGGCCGCCCGCCCGGCGAACGCCCGCGACCGTCCCGGCTGCTGCGGCTGTGGTGGGCGCTGTGGGCGGCGAACGTGGTGCTGTCGGTGTTCACCGCGCTCTGGTCACTGCGCACCGGCGTCCAGGCCCGGGCGAACGGTGTGGAGCTGCACGCCATGGTCGACCTGCTCGCGGCGGCGACGGCGCTGGTCACCGCGCGGGTGGTGGCCTGGCTGACCGCGCTGGTTGGGCCACCCAGGGCAATCCCGCTGCCCCGAGTGGTCAGTGTGCGTGAGCCGGCGCGGACCGACCCGACGCCGGCCAGTACCGTGTTGCCGCGATGAGCAAGAAAACGAAGAACCGGGCTCGCACCGTCACTGGCAACGCCGGCGACTCGGCGGCCCCGGGAGTACCCAACCCACGCCAGCCCTGCCCGTGCGGCTCGGGCCGGCGGTACAAGGCCTGCCACGGCACCGGCGAGGACGTCATCGTGCTGCGCCCGTTCGAGGGTCTGGCCGCCGAGTGCGACGTGGTGGCGCTGCGCGAGTTCGTGCCGTCCGCGGTCGCCCCGCTGACGTTGTCCGACACCGGGCAGGAATTGGCCGATGGGCGGGTCGCCCGGCTGGCCAGCGTGCTACCCGGCGCGGCCGCCGCGCTGGTCCGGCCGAACGGCGACGCCCTGGTCGGCCTGCAGGTGCAGACCAGGACCGGGGACATCTCCGCCGACCTGGGCCGGGCGCTGCGCTGGGCGCTGACCGCCGCGCCCGGGGAGGTGCTGCCGGTGTCCGGGCCGGGGCTGGGTGACGGCCCGGTGCGGCTGCAGGACCTGGTGGTGCGGGACGCCCCGCTGGATCTCACCCTCTACCGCGACTTCGCCTGGTGGCTGCCGGACGACGGGCAGCCCAGTGCGGAGGCCGCCGCCGCGCTGGAGCACGCCAACAACGTGATCATGCCCACCGAGCTGGTCCGGGGCGAAGGGCTGCGCGCCGCGTACTGGGTCGACGCCGGGTCGAAGGCGCACCTGCGCTGGGTGCGCCCCGAGCCGGAGGACCAGCTGCTCGCCGCGCTGGCCCGGCTGCAGGCTGGCGACGAGCTCGACCTGGGCGAGGGCTCCCGCTACGTCGGCTCGTTCCGCGCGCACGGGCTGCTGGTGCCGGTGTGGGACCTGGACCGGGACATGCACGTCAAGGAG
>DATHIT010000566.1:0-5567 GCA_035489915.1 Pseudonocardia sp.
GACACGAACCCTTCTAGGCGACAAGGCCCTGTAGAACGTCGCGGCGGCCATCGACAGCTCGGATGCGGCGTTTCCATCAAACAAGAACGATCGTTGGCGTTACGCGCTATTGTCGTGGTAGCTTCCCTTCATGCCAGAACGATCGTTGGCGTTTGAGGCTCTCTCGGGACTCCGCCGTCGACCGCGTTGACGACCGCGGTCACCAGCTGGCTCAACGGACAGCGAGTGAAAGGACACGTGCAATGGCGCATTCACCGGTGGTCATCGCTGGAGCTGGGCCGGTCGGTCTGACGACTTCACTGCTGCTCTCGGCGGCCGGGGTGCCGAACGTCGTCCTGGAGAAGCGCCACGGAACCAGCCTGCTGCCGAGGTCACGCGGGATCATGTGCCGCACCGCGGAGATCTGGTCCCACCTCGGGCTGCTGCCAGCCCTGCGCGAGCGGAGTCTGCCCGAGGAGTGGACCCGGTATCTGCTGTACGTCCGCGGGCTCGGTGGTGCGGAAATCGGCCGGATGGAGGCGACCTCCCAGATCGCGGAGTTCACCGCCGGCTACAGCCCCGCGCCATTCCTGTGCAGCACGCAGGACCGGATGGACGACGTGCTCAACGCGGCGGCGCAACGCCAGGAGAACGCCCAGGTTCTGTTCGGACACGAGGTGATCGGGGTCGAGGACACCGGCAACGGCGTCGGTGTGCAGGTCAGGGAGGAGTCCGGCGAGACGTACACGATCGACGCCGACTGGTTCGTGGCCGCCGACGGGGCCAACAGCCCGACGCGCCAGGCACTGGGTATCGAGATGCCCGGCATCCGCACCCAGCGTTGGTTTCTCAATGCGCATTTCCGTGCCGACCTGAGCCGGTGGACCGAACCCGACCGCAAAGCCGCGCTGATCTGGGTACTGGACACGGCGATCGAAGGGGTGTTCCAGCCGCTGGACGGGCGCACCGAGTGGGCCGGCGGCTCCAGCTTCGACGCCGCTGTCGATCCTCCGGAGAGCTTCACCGCCGAGCGGGTGCGCGAGATGTTCCGCACGATGATCGGCCCCGGCGGCGAGGACACCGAGATCGATCTGATCGGTTTCTGGCCGTGGTTCGTCTCGGCGACCGTCGCGGACCGGTTCCGGCAGGGCCGGGTCCTGCTCGTCGGCGATGCCGCCCACCAGGTCCCGCCGTTCGGCGGCATCGGCATGAACACCGGCGTGCAGGACGCGCACAACCTGGCATGGAAGCTCGCCGCGGTCATCAAGGGCTGGGCCGGGGACGCGCTGCTGGACAGCTACGGACTCGAGCGGCGCGAGGTCGCCGAGCGCGCCTGCGCCTACGGCATGACCAACGCCAAGCACGTCAGCGCGATTCGGGAGTTGCCCGCCGCTGAGCGCGTCGCCGCCTTGCGGCAGTACGGAAACTGGGCGGGCCTGGATGTCGGCGTGCACTACACCACGGGCGCATTCATTCCCGATGGTTCGCCACCACCCGGGCACGAGGTCGCCGTCCACGAGTACCACCCGTCGGCGCGCCCGGGTGCGCGCGCCCCCCACCTGTGGGTGCGCACACCGAATGGACGCGCCTCGACGATCGAGCTGTTCCACGACGGGTTCACCGTCGTTGCTGGGGCCAGCGGCGAGGCCTGGACCAAGGCCGCGCGGAAACTCAACGAGGCAAGTCCGGCCCCGGTGCGCGGCTACACACTCGGCATCGATCTGCATGTCGAGCATGACGAGTTCGGGCAGGTGTACGGACTTGATTCCGGCGGAGCGGTGCTGGTCCGCCCGGATGGACACGTGGCGTTCCGCTCACGCGGCGCCGTCAGCGATCCCGCCGCGGTCCTAGCGGAGGCCCTCGCGGTAGCCCTCGGAAGGAAGCAAGCGGCATGACCACTCCCGACACGACCTCCACCGAGCAGAACCCCGTGGTGGCGACCAGCAGCGGCCGGGTTCGCGGCGACCTGACCGGCGGGATCGCCCGGTTCCGGGCGATCCCCTACGCGGCGCCACCGGTCGGAGCTCTGCGCTTCGCGCCACCGACCAGGCCGTCCTCGTGGGACGGGGTCCGCGACGCGCGCTCGCCGGGCGCCACCGCGCCACAGGCGCACCGCGGCCTGCCCGGGGTTGACCTGAGTGCCGTCGTCGGACCAGGTTGGCGGCGCGGTGAGGACTACCTCACGCTCGATGTGTGGTCTCCCGACATCGGCGCGCGCGGACTGCCGGTGATCGTTTTCGTGCATGGCGGGGCCTTCGTCGCCGGGACCGGCTCCGCCGCCGGCAGCGACGGGGCGAGCTTCGCCCGGGCCGGCGCGGTCCTGGTCACCATCAACTACCGCGTGGGTGCCGAGGGCTTCCTGCCGGTTCCCGGCGGGGCGACGAACATCGGCCTGCGCGACCAGATCGCCGCGGTGGAGTGGATCCGCGACAACGCCGAGGCATTCGGCGGCGACCCGCACAACATCACGCTGTTCGGACACTCCGCCGGAGCGGCGAGCGTGGCCTGCCTGCTGCGCTCCCCGTTGGCCTCAGGCCTGTTCAATCGCGCGATCGTGCACAGCGGAAATGACGAAACGACGCGTCCGCTGGAGGTCGGACAACGGCTCAGCGCCGCTGTCGCCGAGGCCGTGGGAGTGGAGAACACCGCCGAGGCCCTGCGAGGCGTGTCCAGCGAGCAACTGCTCGAGGCACAGGCGATCGTCACCACCCGGGGCACGAAACCTGATCTGCGGGACTCCGAGGGCTTCGACCCCGGCTACGGGCTCGTCACCTTCCTGCCGATCACCGGCGACGATGTGCTGCCCTGGCACACCGCGTCCAGCACAGCACCAGCCGGCTGGGCACCTGAGCTGCTCATCGGCACCTGCCACGACGAGATCAACGTCTACCTGGTGCCCACCGGCGTGGTGGACTCGGTCGGCGAGCAGCAGGCGATCGGCATGCTGCAGGCGTCCCGACCGGACGCGAAATCCGTGCTGACGGCCTATGGGTTGGGTGAGCCAGGTATCGCGCCGGGCATGGTGTTGGCCCGGGCGCTCACCGATCTGGTCTTCCGCTCCCCCGCCCGTCGCCTGGCGCAGCGCCACCCTGGCCCCACGTACAGTTTTGACTTCCGCTGGCCCTCGCCGTTGCATCAGGGTCGGTTGGGCGCCTGTCACGGCATTGAGCTGCCCTTCGTCTTCAACACCCTGGCCGCCGCCGGAGGGCCGACCGGCTTGGTAGGCGATACGCCCCCCACTCAGATCAGCGCCCTGATGCAGCAGGCGTGGGTGGACTTCGCGGCGAACGGCAAGACGAACTGGCCCGAGTACCGACCCGACCGCCAGGTACTTCGCATCGAGGAACACCCGTCGGTCGGCACGGACGAAACCGCTCCGTATGCCGACATTTAGGCTGGCGGCGTGCCCAGGCTCAGCGCCGACCTCCTTGCCCAGCGCCGGCAACACATCTTGACCAGCGCCTGGAGCTGTTTCGCCCGCGCCGGCTTTCATGCCACGTCGATGGACGACGTGGTCGCCGCAACCGGGATGTCGACCAGCGCGGTGTACCGGTACTTCTCCAGCAAGGACGAGCTGATCGACGCCACCCTGGACGAGGCCCTCGTCCTGGTCCGCGACCTGTTCGGCAAGCTGCTGACCAGCGAACCTGTACCAACCCCAGACGAAACACTCCGCGCACTCACCGACGAACTGCACCGCCGATCCGCGCACCCTCGCTACGACCTGTCCCAGATCGTGATCCAGGGCTGGGCCGAAGCCTTACGCCGACCAGCCCTCCGCGAGCGCACTCGCACCTTCTACCTCGAAGCGCGGGAGCACCTGGCCGAGCTGGCCCGGCGATGGATCGCTGACCGGCAGATAGCCGCTGACGCCGACCCGGACGCGGTTTCGGCGGTGCTACTCGCCCTGATGCCTGGGTTGATCGTCACCCACCAACTCGTCGCCGAGTTCTCCGCCGACACGCTCAGCAGCGGCCTAGCGGCGCTGGGGAGTTCTAGCCGCCGCAGCCCTGATGAATCGATAGGTTGAGGATACGCTCCGTTAGGCTTTTCCACCCTCGGGAAATCCGCTTACCGGCCCTAAGGAACTCTCGTTACCATTTTGCCCGAAGGATTATAACCGCGTACCGTCTGGATTGGTCGATATGTCGAACGTGCGTCATGACGACACAGATACTGTGCGGTCCAACGCGATCGCCTTTTCGGAGGCGAACGCGCCGGCCGCGCTGTTGTCCAGCCATTCCGGTTCGCCCTCCGAACGGGCCGACGCCCTCGAGGAACACCTGATCCGGCGGCTCGACGACGTGTGGATCGCAAAGTCGATCCTGTACGCATCCGGTGACCTGGATCCGAGCACAGTGCCCAGCAAAGTCCCGCCACCCGGCACCCGCGCCCTGATGGGCGATGACCCGCGACTGAAGAAGATGTCTGACGCGCCCACGCTGGCGGAATTCTTCCACAAGCGGCTGATGTCGAAGGCCCATCTACTGCAGAGTGCGAAGCTGGCGCTGGATTCTGGCCACGACGAGAAGGTCGTGCTGGCCTGTCTCCTGCATGACATCGCGGTCTGCGGTCTCATCCGGGCCGATCACGGATACTGGGGCGAGCAGCTGATTGCGCCGTACGTCTCCGAGGAAATCAGCTGGGCCGTGCGTACGCACCAGGCGCTGCGGTTCTTCCCGGACGAATCCGTCGGCTACGAGTACCCGGAATCCTACGTTCGATGGTTCGGCGAGGATTATGAGCTGGAACCGTACATTCACGAGGAATACCGGCAGGCGCGCAAGCACCGGTGGTACATGACCGCACGGCTGATCACCCTCAATGACCTGTATGCCTTCGATCCCACGGTAGAGGTGTCGATCGACATCTTCACCGACATCATCGGCAGGCACTTCAAACAGCCCCGCGAGGGACTTGGTTTCGACGGCAGCCCGTCCGCGCACATGTGGCGGACCATGATCCGGCCGACGAGGTTCCTGTAGGACTGTCACGCGACGGTATTTTTGGCACCTAGTTCCCGCGAGATGCCACGAGCCGCCCCGCGCACCGCGGGGACAAAGCGACGCACGTCTGTTCCACGCGACGGGAGGATGATCGACAACGCAGCTACCACCGCACCGGCGGGACCGTAGATGGGTGCCGCGACGGAGGTCGACACCATCTCCACCTGCCGGTCGCTGACCGCGTAGCCCACTTTTCTGATTTTTGCCAGCTCTCGACGCAAGTCATCCGGATCGACCAGGGTATTCTCGGTAAATCGCTGTAGTGGCTTACCCAGGGTGTCGTTAATCAACGCCGGATCGGCGTGAGCCAATAGTACCCGGCCAACCCCGGTCACGTACGACGGCAGCCGTAAACCAGGTCGGGCGATAATCGGCGTCGCATGATGACTGAATACTCGCTCGACATAGATGACGTCGCCGCCGTCGAGCACAGCCACCTGAACGCTCTGGTGCGTCACCTCATAGAGGTCCTCCATGAACGGCACCGCCACATGACGCAAATCATTACTCCGGGGAGCGAGCGACCCGATCTCCCACAAATGCAACCCAACCTGATAGCGGCCCCGCTCGTCACGCTCCAAG
>DATHIT010000567.1:0-12736 GCA_035489915.1 Pseudonocardia sp.
TCGCTGCAGATCGGTGGCAACGCGGTGAACCGGGCCACCGAGGTGGTCCTGCAGTCGGCCCGCGAGCTGGCCGCCGAGCTGCTCGAGGCCGACGTGGAGGACATCGAGGTCACCGACGAGGGCGAGCTGGGCGTGGCCGGCGTACCCGGTCAGCGGGTGTCCTGGCCGCAGCTCTCCCAGGCCGCCGCGGACCGGGGTAACCCGCTGGTCACCGAGCTGGACTGGGAGCAGGAGGGCGGCTCCACCTTCCCGTTCGGCGCGCACGTCAGCGTCGTGGAGGTGGATACCGACACCGGGTACGTCACGCCGATCAAGCACTACGCGGTGGACGACTGCGGCCGGATCCTCAACCCGATGATCGTGGCCGGTCAGCAGCACGGTGGGCTGGCGCAGGGCATGTCCCAGGCGCTGTGGGAGCACTTCGTCTACGACGAGGACGGCAACCCGGTGACCGCGTCGCTGACCGACTACACCATTCCGACGGCCGTCGAGATGCCGTGGTTCGACGTGTCCAACACCGAGACGCCCACGCCGCTGAACCCGCTCGGCGCCAAGGGCATCGGCGAGTCGGCCACCGTCGGCTCCACCCCGGCGGTGCAGAACGCGGTGGTGGACGCGGTGAGCCACCTCGGCATCCGGCACATCGAGCTGCCCTGCACGCCGCAGGCCGTGTGGCGGGCCATCTCCGAGGCCAAGGCCGGCACGCTGGCCGACCTGTGGCGGGAGCCGCCGGCGGTGTTCAACACGCTGCCAGAACGGCAGGAGCCAGACCCGAACGCGGGGGAGCCCGTAGGCGCCTGACGGAGTCGGCGCCTGGCACGTGGTTGGCCTTGCCGCCCCACTTGTCGCGTCTTTTTCCAACGACAAGAGCCACTTGTCGGGTCGTCTTCCAACGACAAGAGCCGGCGCCGATCCCTCACGGGTGACCGTGAGGGATCACGCGGCGCGACTGAGGGTGCCCGCCGCCGGTCGGTGCAGCCGGGTCACGGTGACCTCGACGTCGGGCAGGCCAGCGGTGTCAAAGTCACGGCGGAGCTGGTCCGCGACGTCGGTCGCGTCGATGCCGTTGTAGGGACCATGCGCGTCGGCTTCGTGCGTCTGGGGGTCCAGCACCAGCACGATGTAGCCGTCGCAGGCGTCCAGCTCGACAAGCTTGTCGATCATTGACGCGGTCAGCGGGCTATATAGCGGATCCATTCGGTGATCACCTCCAACCATGTGTCGGACCCGGGGCGCGAGACGTTATCGAGCATGCCCGTGTGGGTGGTGGGAGTCTCGTGGTCAGCCCCGTTCGGGGGCACGGATTCAGCTCCCGGTGGTGTGCCGGGGCGTCTGCTTCGCTCGTCCGGGGCATGGCAAATGGATCGAAATCGCCGCCTGGATGCCGTTTGATTCGGTGAGGGTCGCGGCCCGCTTCGGCGCTGGCCGGTTGGGGCTTCGATTTCCTGGTACGCGGGAGGGGCCTTCGCGGTGGCTGTGCCTGGTGCGGTCTCGGGCGGCGAGCTCGGGCGTGGCTGGCCGGGTAGCTCGGCGGCCCGGATCGATGCGGAGGCCAAGGCGCGCGGCGAGCACCGCTACCCCTCGGACTACCGGCCGGACGGGGCGTTGTGGGTGCGCCCGGTGCGCGCCCCGCTGGTGCACGCGGAGATCGCCGAGGTGGACGTGGCGGCGGCCCGCGCGGTGCCCGGCGTGGTGGGCGTGTTCACCGCGGCCGACGTGCCGGGGCGCAACGGGTTCGGCCTGATCACCCCGGACCAGCCGGTGCTGTGTGACCGGGTGGTGCGCTGCGCCGGGGACATGATCGCGGTGGTGGCCGCCGAGTCGCTGCGGGCGGCCCAGCTGGCCAGCCGGCTGGTGAGCGTCTCCGCGCGGGCGTTGCCGCTGGTCACCGACCCTCGGCTGGCCCTGCTGCCGGACGCGCCGCGGCTGCACCCGTCCGGGAACCTGTGCGCCGAACTGCTGCTCGGTCATGGCGACGTGGCGGTGGGGTTCGCCGAGGCCGACGTGGTGGTGGAGTACACCTACCGCACCGGCCACCAGGAGCACGCGTTCCTGGAGACCGAGGCGGGCGTCGCCTACCTGGCCGAGGACGGCCGGCTGACGGTGTGCGCCGGTGGCCAGAACCCGTTCAGCGACCGGGAGCAGATCTGCGCCGCGCTGGACCTGCCGGAATCCGCGGTGCGGGTGCTCAACCCGATGATGGGCGGCGCTTTCGGCGGCAAGGAGGACATCAGCGTGCAGATCGTGCTCGCGCTGGTCACCCACCTGACCGGGCGGCCGGCGCGGCTGACCCTGGAGCGCGCCGAGTCGCTGGCGTTCGGGGTGAAGCGGCATCCGTTCCAGGTGCGCTACCGGGTCGGCGCGACCGGGGACGGCGAGTTCACCGCGCTGGACGCCGAGCTGATCGCGGACACCGGGGCGTACCTGACGCTCGGCCCCGGTGTGCTGGGGTTGGCGGCCGAGCACACCGGCGGCCCGTACGCCTACCGGCACGCCAGGATCACCGGGCAGGCGGTCTACACCAACAACGGCAACAGCAGCGCGTTCCGAGGGTTCGGCAATCCGCAGGTCACCACCGGGATCGAGCAGGTGATCGAGATGCTGGCCGACCGGCTCGGGATGGACCCGCTGAAGCTGCGCGGGCGCAATGCGCTGCGGCCCGGGCAGCGCGCCGCCGCCGGGTTCCCGGTCCGCTACGGCGTGGAGCTGCCCGGGGTGTTGGACTCCGCCGGCGCCGGCGGGCTGCTCGCCGAGGGGGCGGCGTGGAAGGCGGCCGCTGCGCCGTGGAAGCGGCGGGGCATCGGGGTGGCCTGCGCCTGGCAGGGCTTCGGCCTGGGCGCCGGGGTGGAGTCCGGTGCCGAGGTGTGGGCGCAGCGGTCCGCCGAGGGCGGCTGGCGGATCACGGTGAGCTGCCCCGACCTGGGCGAGGGCAACCTCACCGCGTTCGCGCAGATCGCCGCGGGCGCGCTGGGCTGCGAGGTCGACCGGGTCGAGGTGGTGGCCGGGGACACCGACGGCCCTGACTCGGACGCCTCGAACGCCTCCCGGACGGTGTTCGTGGTGGGCAACGCGGTGGCCCAGGCCTGCGCGCTGCTGCGCGAGCGGGCCGACCACGGGTCGGCCACGGTGGTGCACCACTACCGCCCGGAGTTGCCCGACCCGCACCAGGTCGGCATGCCGCACGTCAGCTACACGCCCTCGGCGATGGTGGTCGGGGTGGAGGTCGACGTGCTCACCGGTGAGGTCGATGTGCCGCGGTTGGAACACCACCTGGATGCTGGCCAGGTGATCAACCCGGCCGGGGTGCGGGGCCAGTCCGAGGGGGCCATCGCCCAGGGGCTCGGGTTCGCTCTGCTGGAGCACGTCGAGATGGTGGACGGCCGGGTGCGCAACGACCGGTTCGCCAGCTACCTCATTCCCGGGGTGGCCGACCTGCCGGCGGACCTGCGGACCGTGCTGGTCTGTACCCCGGACCGGTCCAACCCGCTGGGCGTCCGGGGCGTCGGGGAGATCGGCATCACCCCGGTGGCCGCCGCGGTGGGCAACGCGATCCACGACGCGATCGGCCGCCGGTTCGACCGCTTCCCGATCACCGCGGACGCGGTGCTCGCCGCCTTGGAGGCGGGCGCCGATGGATGATCAGGTGATCGCGCCGCCCCGGGTGGTTCTGCGGCTGAACGGGGTGGCCCGCGAGCTGGCCGTCGACCCGCGCGCGCGGCTGCTGGACGTGCTGCGCGAGGAGTGCGGGCTGACCGGCACCAAGGACGGCTGCGGGGAGGGCGAGTGCGGCGCCTGCACCGTGCTGCTGGACGGGCGGGCCAGGTGTGCCTGCCTGATCCCGGTCGGTGTGGCCGCCGCCGGCGAGCTGACCACCATCGAAGGCCTGCGCGGCGACCCGGCGGGGGAGTGCCTGGTCGAGGAGTTCCGCCGGGCCGGCGCGGTGCAGTGCGGCTTCTGCACCCCGGGTTTCCTGGTCGCGGCCTGGTCGGCCGTCGCCAGGGGCGAGTGCGCCGATGCGGAGGCGGTGACCGCCAGCCTGGCCGGCAACCTGTGCCGGTGCACCGGCTACGCGCCGATCCGGGAGGCGGTCGCCCGGGTGGCGGAGCAGCTCCCGCCGGGCCTGCGTGGGCAGCCAGCGGCGCCGGCTTCCTCGACGATCGGGCACGCGCCGGGCGCCGGTGCGGACCCCCGGTTCCTGGCGCCGGCCACCCTCGAGGACGCCCACGCGGCGCTCGCCCGGCTCGGCGGGAACGCGGTACTGGTCGCCGGTGGGACCCATGTGATGGCGGCCGGAGCGCTCGACGAGTCCGACTCGGTGGGGGTATGGCTGGGTGGGCTGGCCGAGCTGCTCCGGATCGAGGCGACGCCCGGGTCGCTGCGGATCGGCGCCGCGGTGAGTTGGGCGCGGCTGCGCCGCGACGCGCGGGTGGCCCGGTTGGCCCCGGCGCTCGCCCAGGCCGCCGCCCGCGTCGGTGGGCCGCAGATCCAGGAGGCCGGCACCTTGGGCGGCAACCTGGTGAACGCCGCCCCCGGCGCCGACGGAGCGCCACCGTTGGCCATCCACCGGGCGGAGCTGGAGCTGAGCTCGGCGGCCGGAATCCGCCGGGTGCCGGTCAGCGAGTTCGGCGTCGCGCCGGGTGCCACGCTGCTGCGCGCCGGCGAGATCCTCACCGCGGTGGAGATCCCGGTGCCAGCGCACCCACCGGCCGGGCGGCTGGAGTTCTTCGTCAAGGTCGGCCCCCGCCGGGGCCGCGCGGTGATCGACAAGGTGAGCGTGGCGGTGACCGCGGCGCGGGCCGGGGACCGGCTCACCGCCGTCCGGATCGCGCTGGGGGCGGCCGGGCCCACCGTCCTACTGGCCAGCGAGGCGGCCCGGCTGCTGATGGCCGGACCGGTGGACGCCGCCCGGATCGCCGCCGCCGGGAAAGCCGCCGCCGCGATCGCCGACCCGATCGACGACGTCCGCCCGACCGCCGACCACCGCCGCCGACTGGTCGCCGGCCTACTGATCCGCGAGCTGTCCGCCCGCCTCGGCATCCCGTTCCAGGCGGGCAGCCCTCGCTAGCCGCCCCTGAACCGCCCCAGCGGCCACTTCGCATACCCAGGGTGCACTTCGCATACCGCATGCGCTGTGCGAAGTGTGCCTGGGGTATGCGAAGTGGAGTGTGGGCGGCCGCGGCGGACGGCGGTGACCGCGGGGCGGCGGTCAGCCCGGGGGCGGCGGCTAGAAGGGCTGTACGGCGATCACTTTGAGCACCGCGGTTCCGGCCTGGTGCGAGGCGTCCAGGTCGACCTCGGCGGTGATGGACCACTCGTGGTAGCCCCGCGGGTCGTCCAGCACCTGGTGGATCTCCCAGCGGCCCGGGCCCTCGGTGACCCGGAACAGGTCGGGCCCCCTGGCGTGCGCGTCGGTGCGGATCTCGTCGAACTGCTCGAAGTACCGCTCCATGGACAGGTGCCAGCGGTCGGCGTCCCACAGCCCGCTCGGGTCCAGCTCGCCCAGCTCGTCCCAGCGTTGCCGGGCGGCCAGCTGCACCCGCCGGAACATCGCGTTGCGCACCAGCACCCGCAGCGCCCTGGGGTCGGCGGTGACCGGGCGCGGCTGCCCCGGCGTGTCCTCCTCGGCGTCCGGGTTGGCCAGCTTCTCCCACTCGTCCAGCAGGCTCGAGTCGACCTCCCGGACCAGCTCGCCGAGCAGCTCGATGAGGTCGGCCAGCTCGACGGTGCGGGCCTCCTCGGGCACCGTCTGGCGCAGCGCCTTGTAGGCGTCGGTGAGGTAGCGCAGCAGCAGGCCCTCCGAGCGGGCCAGCCCGTAGTGGCCGATGTACTCGACGAACGTCATCGCCCGCTCGTACAGGTCCCGGGCGATTGACTTGGGGGAGAGCTCGAAGTCGGCCACCCAGGGGTGACCCTGCCGGTAGGTCTCGTACGCGGCGTTCAGCAGCTCGGCCAGCGGCTTGGGGTAGGTGATTTCCTCCAGCGCGACCATGCGCTCTTCGTAGTCCAGCCCGTCCGCCTTCATCTCGGCCAGCGCCGCCCGCTTGGCCACCGAGCGCTGCGCCTGCAGCACCTGCCTGGGGTCGTCCAGGGTGGCTTCCACCACGGACAGCACGTCCAGCGCGTAGTCCGGGGACTCCCGGTCCAGCAGTTCGACGGTGGCCAGCGCCAGCGGGGACAGCGGCTGGTTGAGCGCGAAGTCCAGCTGCAGGTCGACGGTGACCTTGGCGCGGCGGCCGTCCAGGTCCGGCTCGGGCAGCTGCTCCACCACGCCGGCGGCGAGCAGCGCCCGGTAGATGGCAATGGCCCGGCGGATGTGCCGCAGCTGGGCCGGCCGGTCCTCGTGGTTGTCCTCCAGCAGGTGGCGGAGGTTAGCGAGCGTGTCGCCGGGCTGGTTGATCACGTTCAGCAGCATCGCGTGGCTGACCCGGAAGCTCGAGGTCAGCGGCTCCGGCTCGGCCTTGACCAGCCGCTCGAAGGTGGTCTCACCCCAGGTGATCTCGCCTTCCCTGGGCTGCTTGCGCACCACCTTGCGCCGCTTCTTCGGATCGTCGCCGGCCTTGGCCAGCGCTTTCTCGTTCAACGTCACGTGTTCCGGGGCCTGCACCACCACGGTGCCCAGGGTGTCGTAACCGGCCCGCCCGGCCCGCCCGGCGATCTGGTGGAACTCGCGCGCGTTGAGCATCCGGTTGCGGATGCCGTCGTACTTGGCCAGGCCGGTGAATACCACCGTGCGGATCGGCACGTTGATGCCCACGCCCAGGGTGTCCGTGCCGCACACCACCTTGAGCAACCCGCTCTGCGCCAGCCGCTCCACCAGCCGCCGGTACTTGGGCAGCATGCCGGCGTGGTGCACCCCGATGCCGTGGCGGACCAGCCGGGACAGCGTGCGGCCGAACCCGGCGGAGAACCGGAAGCGGCCGATCAGCTCGGCGATCTGGTCCTTCTCCGCCCGCGAGCAGACGTTGATGCTCATCAGTGCCTGCGCGTGCTCGATCGCCGCCACCTGGGTGAAGTGCACCACGTACACCGGCGCCTGCCGGGTTTCCAGCAACTCCTCCACCGTCTCGTGCAGCGGCGTGGTGGCGTAGGAGAACATCAGCGGCACGGGGCGATCGCCCGTGCTGACCACCGCGGTGGGCTGCCCGGTGCGCCGGGTCAGGTCCTCCTGGAACCGGGTGACGTCGCCCAGGGTTGCCGACATCAGCAGGAACTGGGTGTGCGGCAGCTCGATCAGCGGCACCTGCCAGGCCCAGCCGCGCTCCGGGTCGGCGTAGAAATGGAACTCGTCCATCACCACCTGGCCGATGTCGGCCTCGGGCCCGTCCCGCAGCGCGATGTTGGCCAGCACCTCGGCGGTGCAGCAGATGATCGGCGCTTTCGGGTTGATACTGGAGTCGCCGGTCATCATGCCGATCTGGTCGGCGCCGAAGACGTCGCACAGTGCGAAGAACTTCTCCGAGACCAGCGCCTTGATCGGCGCCGTATAGAAGCTGCGCACCCCCTGGGCCAACGCGGCGAAATGCGCGCCGATTGCCACCAGGCTCTTCCCGGAACCGGTCGGGGTGGCCAGGATGACGTTCGCCCCGGACACGATCTCGATCAACGCCTCTTCCTGGGCGGGATAGAGGGTAAAGCCCTCCCCGGTGGTCCACAGGGTGAACGCGTCGTAGAGCGTGTCTGCGTCGGCGGTGTCCGGAAGTACTTCGGTGAGCGTCATGTCACAGTCGATGGTGCCTGTTCCGGGCGCCAAGTCCCAACCTGGGATGCATCACGGCGTGGCGGCGCCCTGCGAATTGCGCTGCCTCGGCTGCTCCCGCCCGGCGCAGGGCAGCGGGGTGGCCAGCCGGGTCGGCTTGGAGCGCCCGCGCAGGATCACCGCGTCGCCCAGCTCCCAGTGTTCCGCCTCGGCCGGTCCGGCCAGGGAGACCGCCCCGCCGGCCGCGAGCACCCGGCAGGGCACCGTCTTGGACAGCTCGGTGAGTCGGGCGGCCTCGTTCACCGGGTCGCCGATCACCGTGTACTCGTAGCGGCGCACGTCGCCGATGTAGCCGGCGACCGCCTCGCCGGCGGACACCCCGATCCCGGCGAACACCTCGGGCACCTCGACCTCGAGCCGGGCGGCCAGATCACGGGCCGCCCGGAGCGCCCGGCCGGCTGGGTCGTCGATGTCGTTCGGGGCGCCGAACACGGCGAGCGCGGCGTCACCCTCGAACTTGTTGATCCATCCGCCGCAGGACTCGACCACCTCGACGACCACGGCGAAGAATCGGTTGAGCAGCGCGACCACCTCGGTGGGCGGCCGCTCGGCGGCCAGCGTGGTGGACCCGACCAGGTCCACGAACAACACCGCGACCAGCCGGGTCTCCCCGCCGAGTCGCACCTCGGAGGCCGCCGCGGCGGCGCTGGCCACGTCATGCCCGACCTGGCGGCCGAACAGGTCACGCAGCCGGTCGCGCTCCCGCAGCCCGACGACCATCGTGTTGAAGCCGGCCTGCAGCTGGCCGAGCTCGGTACCGTCGTAGACCGGCACCGACACCTCCAATTCGCCCTGCTCGACCTGCTGCAGCGCGCGACGCACCGCGCGCACCGGATCGGCCACCGCGCGGGCCGCACCCACCGTGGTGAGGAACCCCATCACCAACGCCGCCCCGCCCACCGCGAGTACCAGGAAGGACAGCTGCTCGGAAGGTATGTCGCGGTAGATCAGTTCGGTCAGCCCGGCGGCGAGCAGGCCGGTCACCGGCACCGCCGTGCCCAGCGCCCAGAACAACACGAACCGCACCAGCACGCTGCCCTTGAGCCGGGAGCCGGATGGGTCGCCGGCCAGCACCCGGATCGCCGCCTGACGCAGGATCCGTTCGGCGAGCAGGTAGGTCAGCGCGGAGGTGGTGATGCCGCCGACCAGGATGGTCTCCGCGACCGCGAACCCGAGGCGGACC
Organism: Pseudonocardia sp.; assembly: GCA_035489915.1. GTDB lineage: Bacteria > Actinomycetota > Actinomycetes > Mycobacteriales > Pseudonocardiaceae > Pseudonocardia. Next base: position 8,940 of record DATHIT010000567.1, read on the forward strand.
GAGAACGTTCCGTTGAGCACCCCGAACACCACGGCCGCCAGCACCCAGAAGCTGCCCTGCACCAGGGTCATCCGCAGCGGCCCGTACAGCACCAGCCGGCGTTCCGCGCGGCGGTCGTCCTCGCGCACCCGGAACTTCAGGCCGACCAACAGCATGCCCAGCGGGACCGCGACGAGCAGGTACGCCGGTACCAGCGCGGCGTTGAGCATCCGCACGTGGTCGACCTCGTCCACCGGCCCCACCGGCAATACGAAGATGGTGAGGGCGGCCACCACCAGGGTGCCCATCACGTTGGCGGTCACGATGACGACCGCGAGCAGCAGCCGCGCCGGCCAGTCGATGACCGACCGCCGCCGATCGCGGAGGCGCTGGAGTCTCGCCATGATCTTCAACGATACCGCCCATGGCGAGGCCGGTCCTCGGTTATCACTCCCCGGAGCAGGGCGTTAACCCCGTGCGACGCTGCCCACGCCCACCGCGCCGACGCCCACCTGTGAGCGCCGAGCTGCCGGTTCCAGCCGCAGGCCACGGCCCACCGCGCCGCCGAGATGGATCGGCCGCCGCACGGTGAGCACCGGCCAGGCGGGGGAGGGCGGGAAGAACGCGCTCAGCTCGGCACCCGGTATCAGCCCGAACTTTGCGCACGTCTCGACAAAGGCGTCGTACTGCTTGACTGCCTCGGAGACGTTCCCGGCCGCCAGGTGCGCCTCGATCAGCGCGCGCCGGGCGCTCTCCCGCAGCGGCTCCTCGGCCACCACCAGCATTCCGGCCCGGATCGCCGGTTCGTGCCGGCCCGCCTCGGTGAGCCGCCGGCAGAGCGACTCCAACGCATGCAACCGGACTCGACGGAACCGATCCCGCTCCTGCCGGGCCCATACCTCGCCCCAGCCCGGCAGCAGATCCTCGGCGAGCAGCTCGACCAGCTCGGCGGCGGACGTCGACTCCACCGTGAACGGGTTGCGCTTCCAGGCCCGCAGCCGCTCCAACGCGTGCGCCAGGTCGACCTCGACATGGTCGGACAGCCGCAGCGTGTCGCCGCTGGCGGTGACCAGGTCGGCGAGCGAGTCGCACACGCCTTCGAGGGTGCCCAGCGCCACATCGGTGGAGCGTTCCGGCCACAGCACGGTGGCCAGCTCGCCGGTGGTGCGCGGGGTCGCCGTCACCGCGAGCAGCGCGAGTAACCGGCGCTCGTCGGCCTCCAGCGGTGAGGTCGCGGTATCCGTTCTGGTACCGCCGCCAAGGGGAATCCGTAGCTCGAAAGAGCCCAGCACGCGCAGCCAGGGCCGGGGTACCGGCACGTCACTGCATGGCTGTTGGTCTGACATTCGTGTCCCCACATTTCGCGCGGCGGACAAGCTCCTGATGTGAGCTACCGCCGACGGATGATGTTTGCCGACGCGTCTGAAACGCCTTCGGGCGCGGGTCGGCCCAAGTAGTGTCCACGCTGGACGCGGCGCTGCCTAGGTCCGTTCCGGGAAACATCTTCGCCCATTCGTGCCGACGAGCTCGCGCCGGGGTCAAAAATCTGGATCTGTCCTAACTGGACAGGGTGAAGGATAGCTCGTTCAGGTCCGCGCGGCCTGCAGGCGGACGTGCGTGCCGCGTACGTCGCTCCACACATGTAGCTGGTCACAGAGCTGGCGGGCGATCCACATCCCCCGGCCGCGCTGGTTGCTCGGGTGCGGGGGCCGCAACCCGGGCATCGGCTCGCGCAGCGATCCACTGTCGTGAACCTCACAGATCAACCGATCGGGTCGACGCCACATCTGCAACAGGCCGACGCCGTAGCCGTGCTCCACCGCATTGCTGGCAACCTCGTTCACCGCCAGCACGAAGTCCTGCGCGCGGCACTGGGTCAGCGCCAGGCCGTCGGTTTCCTCGGCGACCGCCGCGCGCAGGTCGATCAGCTGCCACGGGGTGAAGGTGAGCTCGCGGTCCGGCGGGCCGAGCGGGGCCGGGGCCGGTACCGGGTACATGGTCAGCACCTCGGCGGGGGACCGGACGTCCGGGTTCTCCCGAATGCTGCCGTCCGAGCCGATCAGCTCGGGGTGATTCCACCGGACCGAGGCGGACACCGTCTCCGATTCCAGCTCGGTGGGGTAGAGGCAGGTCATGGTGATGGGCAGGGCGGCCAGCGCCAAGTTGTTCGCGGCGTCCGCCTCCAACCACGCGGACGGGTGGATTCCGGCCCGGTCCGGGTGATGTTCGGCGAGCACCACCGAGGGGCCGGCCCAGTCGGTGAGCTCGCCGAGCTCGCGGGCCCGCTGGCTGATCGCGGCCTGGCCGGAGGAGCGCAGCCGGGCGTCCGGCGGCGGCAGGTGGATCAGCCCGGCGGACCCGCCCAGTACCTCGCGCAGCCGCTGCTCGGTGGCGGCGGAGGCGATCACCGCGACCGGGAGGTCCTGGCTCAGTGCCGCCTGCACGATCGGCACCGCGACCTGCACCAGATGGTCGGAGGAGGTGTAGTACGCGGCCCGGTGCACGAATCGCCTGGGCAGCATCGTCCGGGTGTTCTCGAACCTCACGGTGTCCTCAAGCCCTCATGCCGTCATCGCTTCACGCAGCGTGAGCTGTGCGGTGAAGCCGGCGCCGCACCGGTCCAGCACCCGCCGGATGCATGGCTGCACGCCGTAGAGCACCAGCTTGTGGCTCTGCGGGAACCCGTCGGCGGCCTGCACGAACTGCACGATCGTGGTGACGTCGGCAAACCGCAGTGACTCCAGGTGTACCTGGATCTCCTCGGTCTGGTCGGCCGTGCGCAGCGCGCGGTCGAGTTCCTTGTCGATGATGCTCCGGACCAGGTGCCGGTTGCTGAAGTCGATCTCGCCAGATACGCGAGTGCTGAACGGGGCTTCCCTGGTGATGCGGAGCAGCCCGTCGTCATAGATCGCCGGAGTGACCACTTCGATCGAATGCATCTCGCATAGGTCGGTGAGCTCGGATGTGGGCCAGTCGGTCCGTTCATATTGGCAGAGCAGGGTCACCGGGTGACCGCGCATGCTCTCGTGCACCGCCCGGTCGTACTCGGCCAAGGAGTGCCCGCTCGGCCGGTGCACCGCGCCGGACGGCTCGTCGGTGATCCGCACGCTGGGGTAGCCCTCGGCCAGTGACCCGCCGATGGTCTCGGCCACCATGCCGGCCATCTCCGGCAACGACAGCTTCCACAGTTGGTTGGTCAGCTCCGGGCTGAACACGGCCAGCTGCCCGGTGCGCAGGTAATGCTCGACGTCCACGTTGTCCTCGCGCAGCCGGCGCAGCACCGGCTCGGTGGACCGAGCGCCGTCGTAATAAATGATCTTCTCGCCGCGCTTGATGCCGTCCGCCACGAACCCGGCGGCGATCTCCCAATGCTGTTCGTCGCTATCCATCACGACGCACGCGTGGTCGCCCAGAGCGATCTCGTCCAGCGCCTTGGACACAGACAAATTTCACCCGCCCGAGTTTCATTACGGTGTGCCGGCTCGGTACCAACTGTATGTGAACAGGACCGCACAAAGGCCGTTAGCCAGGCTGGACGGCCGAAATGAAGCGCCGAGCGGATACGGCGTCGGCCGAGAGGTGTGGGTGCGTGAGGGTTGACGGCAGCCACATTTCTAGCAATCGGCACAATAGACCCTTCGGAACCATCTTCAACGGCGGGTTGCCCCTGTCTCGCGCCGCATGCCGAGGGGCCACCCCCGTTGGCCGAATCCCCGCTTGCGCCCCGACCCCGTCGCCAGGGTCGAGAGGGGGCCTCAACTTGGTGCGAGTTGTAACTTTTGGTGCTCATGATCGCTATGAGGCTATTGGGAGGATTG
>DATHIT010000568.1:0-3974 GCA_035489915.1 Pseudonocardia sp.
CCGCCGGCCTGCTCGCGATGCTGCCGTTGATCGCGTCTGGCGGTTGGCTGCTCGAGACCGTTCGACCCGAGCGAACCATCGAACTGGCGGTGCTGCTCGGCACCGGGCTGCTGGCAGTCACCGCATACGCGGCGGTCCTGCGGGTGCTCGGGCGCCGACCGGCCGTCGACAAGCCCACCGTCGAGGGCGGGTGAGCTGGGAGGAGGTGGCCGCGGCGGCTCAACGTAGTGGTCGACCGCCTGGGCGATCGTGTCGATCCTGGTCCACTTGCGGCCGAACGCGACCTTGTAGCGGTGGCTCACGGTGGGTTTGCGAACGGCCGGGAACCCGACATCAGAATCGTAAGTCGCTGCCTTGTCCAGGCATGTCGCCGTCACGGGCGGATCCGGCGCGGCGACGACGTGGACCTGTCGTGTCAACCTCGCGGTGAGCTGACCGCCGCGAGGGCCAGGTCTGAGGGCGGAATCAGCAATGCTCCGGGCATGCGCTCGGCGAGTCCGCTCAGCGCCTGAACGAATCGATTCTGTTCGCGCTGCGGGTGTGGACAGTCGAGCACCTCAGCTCTGCGGTCCCGGCCCCAGAGCTCGAGGCCCACCTGCGGCGGTGCTCAACCGAGAGACCCAGAACCGCCAGCCGCTGCCGTGTACGCCGAGCACCCTCGGCCTCATCGACAGGCGCACCCACCATCGCCACCTCGTTCGCTCCCGCGGCGTTAGGTGATGGCAGCGGCCGGCTCGATCGGGCGCACGCCGTTCGGGGCCTGCGGGTCCGGCACGAACTCCGGTACGCGCTTGTAGCTCTGCTTCTCCTGCATGGTCTTGCGCCACACGGCGGTGATGCCGACCTTGGCCCAGAACGCGGCGCCCTCGCATGCCCGCGAGCGCGGCGTCCAGCCCAGCGACCGCAGTACCCCATTGCCGTAGTTCATCGCCCACGACCGGCGGATCTGCGGGGTGTAGTGCTCGCTGGTCAGCGACACGTTGAGCTCGTTGTGGTTGTCGATCCGGTGCGGGCCGTTCAGCGCCCAGTGCAGCCCGTCGCCCGGCTCCAGCTCGTACACCTCGGCGTGGTCGTCGTACCAGGCGTGGTAGGTGATCTCCTCGCCGGTGACGCTGCGGATCACGTTCTCCAGCTCGGCCGGCTTGAGGAACGGGTCGGTGGGCGGGTAGAGGCGGATCCGCTTGCGGCCGCGCACCTGCCAGAGCGCCTGGCCGCCCGGGTCGCAGTGGTAGAAGACCTTGGCGTTCGGCGAGGAGATCAGCAGCCCGATCTTGCGCTTGAACGTCCGGAACTCCGGGACGTCTCGCGCCCAGTCGGCGAAGATCTGCTCCATCAGCTCGGCGAACCGGGGGTCGTAGTCCTGGATGCCCACCATGTTGATCCAGATCCGGCCGGCCCGGATGGCCTCGAGCACCCGGTGGCCCGGCACCCCGCCACGCTCCACGGACTTCCAGGTAGACAGGTCATCCTCCATGGTGTGCATGATCATGCGCTCGGCCGGCACGGTCTCGATCAGCTCAGCCAGCGAGTCATCCGAGAACAGCGGCATCTCCGGCAGACGGTGGCGCATCTTGACCGTGTGCCGAGCCCACAGCTCGCGCTGCTCCGGGGTGATCTTCTCCACGACGCGTTGCATGAGGCTTCCTCTCTGATCACGAACTGAGGTGGCCGGGAAGCGCCGAGCTGTCGCCTGTCCCGCCGGTCTCGTGGTTGCGGTACGCACCGACGCCCGCGGCGACGCTCGGGCCCGACTGGTGCCGCTCATCGGCGCGCGGCGGGCTGGCCGTGCCGCATCCAGCGCTTGGCCAAGTCGATCGCGGCCCGGCCGGCGGATCCGGACCCCAGCACGTCGTAGGTCTTGCGCAGCACGGGCGAGGAGATCAGCTCCACTGCTCGGGGATAGCGGTGGAGCCGGCCGCCGAAGCCCACCTTGAACCGCGCGGGCCCATCGAGCGCTGGTGAGCTGAAGCCCTCCTCGGCTACCGCGCCGGCGGCGGCGACGGTCAACCCGCCGAGGTCGAACTCAACCAAACCGTTGTGCTTGGCCCATCTCATGGCCTCCCAGTCGATGGCGGACGTTGCGCTTAGACGCAACGCGGAACTCGACCGATCCAGGCCAGTCAGCCGGCACCGGAACACCCCACCGCAGCTGGTGAACAGCTCCGCCGCGACCGGCTTGTGGTCCACCTCCGCGACAAAGATCTCCACGTGCCCCTGGTCGACGAACTGCCGGTACAGGGTCCGGACGTACTCAGGGGACAGCTCTGCGAAGCCCTGATAGCGCGCGGTATGCCCGACCAGCTCCACGAACACGTCCAGGTCGCCCGCCCCGCCTCGGCGAACCGTGACACCGTTCTTCGCCCACTTCCCGGTCCAGCGCCGAACCCGCTTGCTCAGGCCTGCCCGCAGCTGCTCCTCTGTACCCGAGAGCTCGACCCGAACCGTGGCCGCCGGAGCGACACCCGCGCTGGAGTCCCGGAACCCGAGGGCGAGCAGCGCAGCGCTGACGTCATCGCCGTCGACCGGCTGCACGAACAGCGCACACAACGAACTGCTAGCCAGCTCGTGCAACGCGTCGGCCAGCGCGGCAACTACGCTCACCCGGGGCGCCGCCGAGTCGACCAGCGGGCCGTACGAGAGGTAACCGACGGAGCCGACAAGCGGTACCCGCCGGACCAGGACCTGGGCCCCGCCGACCAGCATGCCGGACCGCCTGGCGAACACATACAGCGGGCGATACCCGGCCGTGCCCCGCACGACCGCCCACCCACTGAGCTGGGTGACGTCGCTGCCCGTCACCCCAGTTACCAGCCGGTCCCACGCGCGCAGGACAGATTCCGAAGGTCGCTCGCAGACCGAAACGTCAACGGGCTCGTCGGAGCGAGGAACCGGCTTGGCGACCATGCCAGACTCAGTGCGCACCGGACCGGGCCGCGCGGGGCACGTCTTGGTTCATGTCGCCGTCCTCCACGCTATCGAAGTCAGAGCCAGTTGAGGAATGATCGAGTGCGGTGCTGTCACAGGTGAAATAAATTGCAGTAATAGCCTACACATCACCGCGACTGACATGCTTGCCACCGTCGACAGATTGCATGGCGCTCAGTCCTGAAATCTTGCCCCAAGTTGGCCGCGGGCAGGTTTCGGCACCAAAAGCACTGTGGCTGGAGTTTCCAGCTGCGTCGCGCATGGAAGGCTCACGCAACTTAGCACGGACGCGCACACATGATCGTTACCCGGCCGCAGGTCAGAGCAGGTATGACAGTGGTCTGTAAATCCGCCCCGAGAGGCATAGTCGTCGAGTCCTACCCCTATATGGCCGAGTACTTCCCTTCATTCAGCCTAATCATTGTCGCTCTCTGCGAAGCGACACTCTCCGTGTAGGATCCAACGGGGTTACGAAGGAGCGCAACGAAGCCAACGAAGCCACCCAGCAACGGTCACGTCCCGCAACACCGGCTTCCTCACAGGGTCTACGGGGAGCTCAACTGGTGTTCGCCGCGGAGGGCATCCGCATACTGCGAACTCCGCCACAAGCACCGAGAGCGAACGCGATCTGCGAGCGAATGGTCGGCACGCTGCGCCGGGAACTGCTGGACCACGTGCTGATCGTCAACGAGCGACACCTGCGTCGGACGGTCACCGTCTACCAGGTGCATTTCAATGCCGCGCGACCACACCGATCCCTCGGCCAACTCGCCCCCGCGCTGGCCGAGACCCAGCCACCAGAACCGATCGACTTGGCCGGCTCCCGGATCCGCCGCAAACTGATCCTCGACGGGCTCATTAGCGAATATCAGCCTGCCGCGTGACCGACCACCCACGCCACGAACCCGCGGGTGCGGCGAAGACGGATTCACTCGATCGGCGGTGGGGCCGGGGTGACGCCGCTACCCGGATCAGCTGCCGGGTGGGGTGGTGGCACCCACCACTGGGCGCACCGGCCGCGAAGCTTCGTTTGCCCCCTGGTCGGATTC
>DATHIT010000569.1:0-2887 GCA_035489915.1 Pseudonocardia sp.
GCGCGCGGCGGAGATCGGGCTCAATCCCGCGCTGCTGCATCGCGTGGCGGTGATCGGTTCGGGTACGCTCGACAGCCTGCCGCACAACGGCGCGGTCATCACCCTGCTCAGCGTCTGCGGATCGACGCACCGGGACAGCTATCGCGACATCGTCATGGTCGGCATCGTCGGCGCCCTCGTCGCCCTGGCAGCCGTCATCGCGCTCGGCTCGGTGGTGGGATCGTTCTGAGCCGCCGGCCTGCCGTCTCAGACGGACTGGTGATCACCGCGCGCGGACACTTGAAACCTCCGGACGCTGCAAAAAACAACCGCGCTTCTGCTTAGATGCCTGCTCGAGAGTCGATCGTGTCATGCCGGCGTCATAGCCCGGAGCGATGCTCGTCGGGAGGAAACCCATGCGTCGGATCAGACGAAATCTTAGCGCGGCCTGCCTCGAACCTATCCCCGCGGGGCCGGGGGCCGGGTTGAGCGACAAGGTCACCACCACGCCCCTGCTTGTCCAGGACGGCTTCGGCTATGGCGGCGCCGAGCTTCCGGCCGATGGTCTCAATTGGTGCGCGCCGACCGCCGTGGCGATGTCATTGCTCTGGCTGGGCAAGAATGGCTGGAGCCAGATCGGTCCCGCCGCCCCGACGCAGTCGGACGCGCTTAACCTCGACCTCCTGCTCGCTGGTCTGGCGGACACCTCCGCCTTGGGCGGCACATCCGCCGACAACCTTCAGAGTGCGGTTGCCGCCTACCTTAACGCCCGCGGGATTCCGTCGACCGCGTTCACCTACCCGCCCGGGACCCATCAGCCCTCGGTCGACCTCATCGCCCAGCTCAATCAGAGCCAGACCGTCGTGACCGTGCTGCTGGGCTGGTACACGCCGGCCAGCCCCGGCAGCAATACATATCAGCGCACCGGCGGCCACTTCGTCGCCATCCTCGGGCAGGGACAGCCCAATCCCGGGGAGCTCACCATCGGCAATCCGTGTCCGAGCACTCTCCAATCCGCACCCGACCTGCCCGCATTCGCCCTCCAGACGCTCCCAATCTCGAATTTCACCGGCACGAGCACGGACCTCCCCACCCAGCCTAAAGCAGGCACATATTATCTCCAGTTCCCGGACGTAACCTGGCCCGAAGGGACGCAGGCCGTCACGCCGGTGCTGGAGTCGGTCTTCGCGCTGACCGTCGCCATGTCCGAGCAATCCAGCAACAAACCGGCCGCCGCGCAGTGGACCCTGGGCGCGGCGCAGACCATCGACACCAATGGCGCATCTCTCAGCGTCCTCGCGCCGCTCGCCGGCACCGGCGGCCTCATCAAGCAAGGGGACGGCGCGCTCACGCTGTGCGCGGCCAAGAACGCCACCACAGGCCCGAACCAGATCGCCGGAGGCTCGCTCACCTGCACTGAGACCTCAGGTACGTTCGGCGCTGGCGGCATCGCCATGAGCGGCGGGGCGCTCGTAGTCGATCCTGGCGGGACAGGGGCCGAGGTCGCGCTGGCGGTGGCGGGCGGCCAGAACTCCCAGTTCTCGTTTAGCGGCTCGACTGCGCTCCAGCTCGTCATGGGCGAGAATACAGGCCTCGTCGTGACGCTCGGCGGCCCCGGGGGCGGTCCCGGGCTCCTGCAGGCCGGCCCCGGCGCGCTGATGATTTCCGTCGATGTCGGCGCCGCCGCGCTCGGCGCGGCCTGCACGCTGACGGTCCCCGCCGGAATCGGAACCCTCGCGTCGTCCCCGATCGTCTCGCCGTGGATCGTCGCTCAAAGTCCCAAGTCGGCGGCCGGCGCCCTCGATTTCCTCATCTATGGCGAGAGCGGTTTTGTCCTTCCGAGCTACACGTCCTCGACCCAGATAAACATCAACTCCGCCTCCGCGTCGGACGTCTATTCCATCGACAACGCGCAGACTCTCGAAGCCGGAGCGACAGCTTCCGTCTTCTCGCTGAAGGCGGGGCAATACGAGGTCGGCGCGGCGGGCGCGAACGCCGTCTTGAAGGTTGGCCCCCAGCAGGCCGGCCAGACGGCCGGCGTGATCCTCAACGGGACCACCCTCAAGCGTTTCGAGCTTGATCTCGGCGCGTCGGACGCGGCCATCTATGCGAGCGGGTGCGCCGTAGTGGAAGCCGTGATCTCCGGCTCGGGTCAGTTGATCTTCTGCGGCCCCGGCGCGCTTAACCTCACGGGCGCGAATGTATGGACCGGCGGCGTCCTCGTCCTGTCCGGGGTCCTCGGAGTGTACCGCTCCGGGGGATCAGGAACCGGCAGCGGGCAGGTGATGGTCCAGGGCGCCGGATTCCTAAGCCTCGAGGGGACCGTCTCTGGAGCGATCTCCGCCGAGGCCGGCGGGACTATCATGCTGCAATCCGGAACGGCGACGAACAGCCTCGAAGTCGACGACCAATCGATCCTTGCAGGCGTGGGCTACGTCGCCGGCCCAGCAACCGTCGATGGCCAGATCCTCGCCGGATCGTCGCCGGGGTCGATCGAGTTTCAGGGCGCCGTCACCTTCACCGGGACGACGATCTTTGACTGGACGCTGTTCGATCTTGAGGACAACTCGACCGTCGGGCAAGAACCCAAATGGAACTCTCTCATCTTCACCACCACCGCCAGGGACACGCTGAGCATTGGTCAACAATACCATGGGATCACCGTCATCCTCGACATGACGAAGCTCGGCCCCCGAGACCCCAACTCGGATCACAAATTCTGGAAGTCGTCTCACACCTGGACGCTGTTCCATTCTGAAAACGCCTGGTTCGATGGTATCTGGTATCAGCTTTTGCAGCCCCAATTCAGGGCGGGATATTTCACCCTCTCGAACGACACCGAAACCAATGTCCACATCATGTATCTGAACTTCACGCCTTTCATCGTCGGCTGACTGGGGCAGACGCC
>DATHIT010000570.1:0-5645 GCA_035489915.1 Pseudonocardia sp.
CCGGCCAGGATGATCACGTGCACGTCCGTGTCCTGGTTCGCGCGGTCCACCGCCTCGGCCAGCTCGGCGGCCATCTCGCCGGTGATGGCGTTCAGCCGGTCCGGGCGGTTGAGCGTCAGATAGGCCTTGCGGTCGGCGACCTGGTAGGTCAGCGTGCGGTACCCGTCCTCGGTCATGTCCGCCTCCTCGTGGCCAGCCGCATACTTTCACAGTCCGTTTGGACTGTGAAAGCCTCGCGGCGAGCGGACCAGGAGGTCGGTCAGTTCCGCCGAGCGTGTCGCCCACGCAGCGGCTGGGTCGAATCAGTGTCACCCGACGCCGACGAGTCTTCGCCAGGCCCGCCAGGACCCCCCGGCTCGGCAGGACCCCCAGGGCCGCCGGAGGGACCAGCACCGGGCCCGTCGGCGGTGTCACGGCCGTCAGAGCTGGCCGGGCTGTCCGTGCCATCAGAACCGCCGCCAGAGCCGCCATCAGAGCCTTCAGAACGTCCAGCGCCGTCAGAACTACCCGGCGAACGACGGGAGGGCCGCGGACCACCCGGCCCGACCGGGGTCCGCGCGGCGGAGAAGGTGATGGCCAACCCCAGTGCGCCGAGCGCGGTCAGCCCCCATGCCGCGTACCGCCGCCAGCCGACCGCCTCCGAGCAGTGCTCGACGTAGCTGGCCCTGGGCAGGTACACCCCTTGCTCACCCGGCAGCGCGACGAGGTCGCCGGGCTGCGTCGGCGGGATGTTTCGCAGGTACACATTGCCGCACGGGACGGTGATCAACCGCAGCTCCGGAGCGATCTCCGTGAGCGTCGCTTTGACCGGGAGAAACCCGAGCACCACACCCGCCACCAACAGCAGTCCCGAGATGGTGATGACCGCGATGCGCCGGAAAGACCTCATGCCTGCACTATCGCCTGGACCCCCACGATCCGTACGGCCACCCCCCTATTGAGTGAATCGAGACGTCACCGAAAAGATCTCCATCCCAGCCGATTCCGCTGCTCAGCGTGGTCGGGCTCGAAGCATGGCCAACACTTCCGACAGGGCGAGGAAAAAACCCTTCGCGCCGGTGTCGAACTCCGCCACCCTCGTTCGACGCGTGAGCAGCGCCCACCCACACCCACGGGAGGGCCACACCAGGCGAGAACCGGACGAAGCGCCGGTCAACACAGCAGGGAGAGGTGCCATGCGGTTCATTGCGATGGTCCATGCGGACGAGCGGTCCGAGGCCGCCGAGATGCCCACCGAAGACGAGCTCGCCGCGATGGGCGCGTTCAACGAGGAGCTGGTGAAGGCCGGCGTGATGCTGGCCGGCGAGGGACTGCACCCGAGCTCGCGGGGCGCCCGGATCGTGCACTCCGCCGACAAGACCGCGGTCATCGACGGCCCGTTCGCCGAGACCAAGGAGCTGATCGCCGGGTTCTGGATACTGCAGGCCAAGTCCTACGAGGAAGCGCTGGAGTGGCTCAAGCGGGCACCCCGGCCGGCCAAGGGCGAGTTCGTCATCGAGCTGCGCAAGGTGTTCGAGGCGGAGGACTTCGGCGAGTCGTTCACCCCCGAGCTGCAGGAGCAGGAGGCCCGGATCCGCGCCCAAGCGGAGAAGAACGCCTGATCAGAACCCGTGAGTGGTAAGTGGTCTCATAGGACCACTTACCACTCACGGGTGGTGGGCTGGGCAAACGGCGTTGCGGGGGTTGATGGGTAACTGGTCGAATCGCACCCGTGTCCAGCGCCACCGATAGCACGCACCGCGCGATCGAGGCGGTGTGGCGGATCGAGGCGGCCCGGCTGATCGCCGGCCTGGCCAGGCTGGTGCGGGACATCGGCCAGGCCGAGGAGCTGGCGCAGGACGCGCTGGTGGCCGCGCTCGAGCAGTGGCCCCAGACCGGCGTACCGGACAACCCCGGTGCATGGCTGATGTCGGTGGCCAAGCGCAGGGCGATCGACCAGATCCGCCGGCGCGAGCGGTTCGAGCGCAAGCAGGAGGAGATCGGCCGCGACCTGGAGACCCGCAGGGACCCGTCCGAGGACGAGTTCGACGCGGTGCTCGACTCCGCCGAGGGCAACATCAGCGATGACCTGCTGCGGCTGGTGTTCACCGCCTGCCATCCGGTGCTGTCCACCGAAGCCCGGGTGGCGCTCACCCTCCGGGTGCTGGGCGGGCTGACCACCACGGAGATCGCCAGGGCGTTCCTGGTGCCCGAGTCCACCGTGGCCCAGCGCATCGTGCGGGCGAAGAAGACGCTGACCAAGGCGGGCGTGGAATTCGACGCGCCGGTCGGCGACGAGCTGGCCGCTCGACTGCCCTCCGTGCTCGAAGTGATCTATCTGGTGTTCAACGAGGGCTACTCGGCGACCGCCGGGGACGACTGGATGCGCCCGGCGCTGTGCGAGGACGCGCTGCGGTTGGGCCGGATCCTGGCCGAGCTGGTGCCGAACGAGCCGGAGGTGCATGGGCTGATGGCGCTGATGGAGATCCAGGCGTCCCGATCGCGGGCCCGCACCGGCCCTGGCGGGGAACCGATCCTGCTGCTCGAGCAGGACCGGACACGGTGGGACCATCTGCTCATCCACCGCGGCCTGCGCGCGCTGGAGCGGGCCACCCGCCTCGGCGGGGCGCGCGGGCCGTACGCGCTGCAGGCGGCGCTGGCGGCGTGCCACGGTAGGGCCAGGACGGCGGAGGAAACCGACTGGGCACTCATCGCCGCGCTCTACCGGGAGCTGGCCGCCGTGCTGCCCTCGCCGGTGGTGGAGCTGAACCGGGCGGTCGCGGTGTCCATGGCCTACGGCCCGGCCGCGGGTTTGGAACTGGTGGACGCGCTCGCCGAGGAGCCGACGCTGAAGTCCTACCACCTGCTGCCCAGCGTGCGGGGCGACCTGCTGGTCAAGCTGGGCCGGCGGCGGGAGGCCATCGCCGAGTTCGAGCGGGCGGCCGCGCTGACCGCGAACGAACGGGAACGGGCGCTGCTCCTGGACCGGGCCGCCAGTTGCGCCGAGGTCAGCGCCGCCGGCTGACTTCGCCGCACCGAACCGGCATCCAGCGTCAATGCCCCGGTCGACGCTCATCGTTGCGCACCTACCGCGGCCGAGGTCAACAAATTTCGGCTAACTCACATCCGAGCACCTCTCGGAACAAGCCGGGAGATCGATTGCTTGAGATGCCCTGCTAGGCCGGAGAACACCGTCGTCCTCGGCCTGCCGAAGTTTTGGCAATTCAGACGGGAGACCTTTGTGACCATCGCTGACGACCAGCCGCGCGCGATGACCGTCGCCGCCGGCGAGCCGTCCGCCTCGGCCGACGACGCTGATTCGGGGGCCTACACCGGCCGACGGATGCTGCGGCTTGTTCTTGTGCTGGGCGCGCTCGTCGCGCTCGGTCCGCTGTCCATCGACATGTACCTGCCGGCGCTACCGCGTATCGCGCAGGATCTGCTTTCCACCGAGGCGACCATCCAGCTCACCCTGAGCGGCACGGTGCTCGGCCTCGGCCTCGGCCAGTTGCTGGTCGGGCCGCTGTCCGACGCGGTGGGCCGGCGCAAGCCGCTGCTGATCGGCACCGGCATTCACGTGGTGGCCTCGCTGCTGTGCCTGGTGGCACCGAACGTTGAGCTGCTCACCGCGGCCAGGGTGCTGCAGGGGCTGGGCGCCTCGGCCGGCGCGGTGCTGGCGCTGGCCATGGTCCGCGACCTGTTCGACGGGCGCGCGGCGGCCACCCTGCTGTCCCGGCTGATCCTGGTCATGGGGGTGTCGCCGGTGCTGGCGCCCACCCTGGGCAGTGCGGTGCTGCGCTGGACGCAGTGGCGCGGGGTGTTTGTCACGCTGGCCGTGCTCGGCCTGCTGATCATGGTCTTCGCGGCGCTCGCGCTACCCGAGACGCTGCCGCCACACCGGCGGCAGCCACTCGCGCTGGGCTCCACCGTGCGCACCTACGGTGGCCTGCTCATCGATCGCACCTTCCTCGGGTTGGTGCTGGTCGCCGGGCTGGCGATGGCGGCGCTGTTCGGCTTCGTGGCTGGCGCGTCCTTCGTCTTCCAGCTGCAGTACGGGCTGACCCAGGCGCAGTTCGGTCTGCTGTTCGGCGCTAGCGCGTTCTGGCTGATCGCGGCCACCCAGCTCAACGCCTGGCTGTTGCGTCGTTATGAGCCGCACCAGGTGCTGGTCACCGCCAGCGTGCTCGCGGCCGTGTCGGGTGTCGTGCTGTTCGCGGTGGCCGCCGTCGGAGCGGGCGGCATGTTCGCCGTCGCCATCCCACTCTGGGCGGTGCTGTTCTTCGCCGGGCTGATGCTGCCGAACGCCCCGGCGGTGGCGCTGTCCCAGCACGGTGAGACGGCCGGTACGGCGGCGGCGTTGCTCGGCGCGGTGCAGTTCGGGGTGGGCGCGCTGGTGTCACCGGTGGTCGGGCTGCTCGGCAACAACGCGCTGGCGATGGCCACGGTGATCGCCGGCGGACTGCTGCTGGCCACCCTGGTTCTGATGCTGGTGGCCAAGCCGTGGCGGCTGGACACCTCGGCGATCAACGACGCCGTGCTCGTGGCGCACTGAGCGGATTGTTTCCCCTGGCCAGGAGTCCCCTGGCCAGGAGTGCCCGGGCTGGTCGTTCAGTGCGCCGGGCCGGCCGGCACGGGCGCCGGGACCGCTGCCGGGGCCAGGGTGGGCAGCACCCGCCGCACCAGGTCGGCCAGTACCGGGCCGACCTGCGCGTCCGGGACCACGCCGTGGGCGAGACTGGCGGTCACCGTGTACCGGTCGTAGGCCACCATCAGCAGCGACCTGGTCGGCTGGCTGAGCAGCACCGCCCGGGTGTCGCCCAGCGAGATCGGGGTTGCCGCGCGCGTGTCGCCCCGTTCGGCGGCGACGTTGCGCATCCGCTGCTTGTCCGCCGCCGGCGCGTCCCGGAAGGCGGCTAGCCCTACCTGCAGCACGGGTGCGCCTTGGCCGCGTTGATAGCCGCAGCTCATCCGCTCCAGCAGGCCTACCGATGGGGACGCGACGCCAAGCACCGTGCGCACCCCGACGCTGCCGGTCGGCTGCCCGAGCAGCGCGGCGGCATCCACCGTGCCGGTGAGTACCTCGGCGCAGTCGGCGGGCAACAGGGTGGCCCTGGGCGCGACCGCCGGCCCCCCGGCGGACTGGCCGGTCTGCGCGGTGAAGCTGGGCACCGGCGTTGCCGGTGGGACCCGTGATGCGGGTGAGCTCGCCCACCCGAGCGCGAAGCCGACAACCACCATCACCCCGAGCGCCACCAACGCCCCAACCCGCACAACCACACCACTACTCAAACACCGCTGGAGCTGGCCGAATATCAACTACACCAGACTGTGATAACAGAATTTGGCCAACCCGCTTGATCGATCATGAGCGGTCGCCGAGCACCGTTCAGCTGACCGATTTCACCGCCAGCAACTCACCCTTGCCAACCGGCACCACGGTGGCGGTCAGCGCCGGCTCCGCCTCGATGATCTCCAGCAAGGGGGCCACCTCGTCGGAGTGGGAAAGCACGTTGTCCACCGCGAGCAGCCCACCCGGCCGCAGCACGCGCAGCGGGTGCGGCCACCACTTCGGATACTCCGGGCGCTCGGAATCCAGGAACAGCACGTCACAGCCGCCGTCCGGCAGCTCGGCCAACGCCGCGCCGCCGTCGGCGGTGCGCAGCTCC
>DATHIT010000571.1:0-4683 GCA_035489915.1 Pseudonocardia sp.
CGCGCGGCCATCGCCAACGGCGAGTTCGTCCCCAATCAGCGGCTCATCGAGGCCGACCTGTCCGAGCGCTTCGCGGCCAGCCGCGCGAGCGTGCGCACCGCCCTGGTCGAGCTGGCCAGCGAAGGCCTGGTCGAACGGGTAAAGAACCGAGGAGCCCGGGTGCGCGCGGTCTCGCTCACCGAGGCCATCGAGATCACCGAAGTCCGGATGGTGCTCGAGGGGCTGTGCGCCGCCAAGGCCGCCGAGCGGCTCACCGACGACGACCGCGACCAGCTGCGGGCCATCGGGTCCGCCATGCAGGCCGACATCGCCGCCGGCGACCTGCTCGGCTACTCCGAGCTGAACAAACAGCTCCATGCCCTGGTGCGCACCCTGGCCGGGCAGACCACGGCCCGTTCCATCCTCGAACGACTGCGCGGACAGAACGTCCGTCACCAGTTCCGACTGGCGCTGCACCCGGGCCGAGCGTCCGTGTCCCTTCCCCAGCACCTGGAGATCATCGAGGCACTCTGCGCCGGTGACCCCGACGCCGCCGAGGCCGCCATGCGCCGCCACCTCCGCAGCGTCGTCGATACACTGCCCGAGGTCGAGACCACGCGAATCAGCCGGTTCAACTCGCTATAACAAACAAGGCTGGGCGTCCTGGAAATGCGGAGCGAACATCGGAGCTGAGCTGAGCGGAGCGATGCGCGAGGAGTTCGAGTTCTTCCCCGTCGCCGACCTGCCGTGGACGCCGGCCGGCGACGGCGTGGCGGAGCGGGTGCTGAGCCGGGGCGAGGGCCCCACCCTGACCCGGATGACGCGGTGGCGGCCGGGCCTGGACACGTCGGCCGCCGGCGTGATCACCCACGACTTCCACGAGGAGGTCTACCTGCTCTCCGGCGACCTGACCGACCTCACGCTGGGCAGGACCTTCGGCCCGGGCCACTACGCGTCGCGCAGGCCCGGCATGCCGCACGGGCCCTACCGCACGGACTCCGGCTGCGTGATGTTCGAGGTCCGGACGCCGAGCCGGCCGGTCAGCTCGCGGTAGAGCAGTCAGAGCTACCGACACCGTCATCAGAGCCGCACGGAATCACGGTGGGCCCGGACGGCGCGCTGTGGGCGGCCCTGGAAATAGGCAGAATCGCGCGGCTGGAGCCATAAACGGGGCTACGCTCGCTCCCGGATTTCACGGACTCGGTGGGGAGCGCGGCATGCCAACCCGACGTGCCCGGATCGATTTGTTGAGCTCGAAGTCTTTCGCGGACGGGCACCCCGTCGAGCAGTACCGCTGGTTACGGGAGAACGCGCCGGTGTACTGGCACGACGAGCCGGAAGGGCCAGGATTCTGGGCGGTCACCGGATACGACCTGGTGCGCCAGGTGAGCAAGCAGCCAGAGGTCTACTCAATGGCCGAAGCCGCCGGAAGGATCCACGACTTCCCGCCGGAAGAGCTGGCGTTTTTGCTCACCATGATGCTGTTCATGGATCCGCCGAAGCACTCGTTCTACCGGCGCCTGGTGGGCGGCCTGTTCACTCCGAAGCGAGCGGCGCTGTGGCGCGACTCCATCCGGGACAGCGTGGGCAGCATTCTGGACGAGGTGTGCGATCGCAGCGAGTGCGACCTGGTCGGCGACGTCGCCGGCAAGCTGCCCTCCTACGTCATCGCCGAGCTGGTGGGCATCCCGAGGGCGGACGGTGTGCGGCTGTACGAGCTCACCGAGATCATGCACTCCGCGCTGGACACGGTCAGCGACGAGCAGCGGTTCGCCGCGATGCGGGACATCACCGGATACGCCGTGCAGGTGCGCGCCGACAAGCTGGCCACCCCGGCCGACGACCTGGCCAGCCGGCTGGTAGCGGCCGAGGTCGACGGACGGCGGCTCACCGAGCAGGAGTTCACTTCGTTCTTCCTGCTGCTGATCAACGCCGGCGGCGACACCACGCGCAACCTGATCGGCGGGGCCATGGTCACCCTGCTGCGCCACCCCGGGCAACTGGCGCGGCTGCGGGCGGACGACGGCACGCTGATGCCGACCGCGGTGGAGGAGCTACTGCGGTTCCAGAGTCCGGTGACCTACATGCGCCGCACCGCGGTAGCCGACGCCGAGCTGGGTGGGGTGCGCATCGCGGCGGGCGACAAGGTGGTCCCGTACTACGGCGCGGCGAACCGGGACCCAGCCGTGTTCGACCGCCCCGACGAGCTGCTCCTGGACCGCGCGCCCAACGAGCACCTGGCCTTCGGCGGCGGTGGCCCGCACTTCTGCCTCGGCGCGCATTTCGCTCGGATCGAGGCCAGCGAGATGCTCGGCCAGCTGCTGCGCCGCTTCGGTGACCTCGAGCTGATCGGCGAGCCGAGCTGGTTGGCTTCCGAGTTCATCTCCGGCCCCACCTCCGTCCCGGTCTCCTACACAGCCAGCGCCCCGGTGCTCACCGCCTGACACCACAACGACCAGGGATATGAACACATTTTCCGCGAGCGAAGATCTGCTGGCCGGCGTGCGGAGACAGTGTGCGGCGCTGCCGGAGGTAACCGAGGGGCTCACCCACGGCGCGCCGACCTGGTTCGTGCGCGGACGCCGTTCATTCGTCAAGTTCGTCGCCCCCGAGGACCACCGATTCGAGGAGCGCCACGTCGCGATCTGGGCGGCGGCACCACCCGGTGCCCGGCGCGAATTCGTTGCCGCCGATCCAGACCGTTTCTTCGCCCCGCCGTTCGGTGGCTACGACTGGGTGGGAATGCGACTCGACGCCGAGCCGGACGGGCCCGACTGGGATGAAGTGCGCGAGTTCATCA
This sequence comes from Pseudonocardia sp., assembly GCA_035489915.1. Lineage (GTDB taxonomy): Bacteria > Actinomycetota > Actinomycetes > Mycobacteriales > Pseudonocardiaceae > Pseudonocardia. Next base: position 2,780 of record DATHIT010000571.1, read on the forward strand.
TCGACGCCTACCGCCAGATTGCCCCGAAGACCCTCGTCGCCCGACTGGACACCGCACGCTAGTGTCGTTTCCACGGCACTAGGCGCAACCGCCGGTGCCGGGCACGGTCCGGCAGCATCCTGGCTCCTACTCGCCGGTCTGACCGTCGATTCGCTCGCGGATCAGATCCGCGTGGCCGTTGTGCCGCGCATACTCGCCGATGAGCTTCTGCAGGTTCCAACGCACGCTGTGGGCGTTGCCGGCGCCGATGGCGTCAAGGGTTCCGTGCTGTCGGATTCGTTCGTCGGTGGTCCGCTTCTCACGCTCCCATGCCGCCACCGACTCATCCGCCATGCTCGGGTCAGCATCGATGTCCCACTCCGGCCCGTCGTCGCTGTACTCCCCCCAAACCCGCTCCAGGGTCTTCCTCGGCCCGAGCGCCCACAGGCCGAAGACGCGCTCCATCTCGGTCAGATGGCGCACGAGCCCGAGCAAGGACAGCGGCGATGGCGGCACCGGCCGGGTCGCCAGCTGGACCGGGTCAAGTCCGGCGCAGTTGGCCGCCAGGGCGTCGCGGTGGAAGGCCAGCCAGCCGACCGTGATGCTGAACTCGTCGCCGTCGGGTGGCTCGCCAGAACGCTCCCGCTCAGTCACACCGACCATTGTGCGGCGCGGTCACTCGGGACAACGCCCAGGTTCAATGTCCGCCGGCGAAGTGCTGGTGGTGTCAGAGCGCGGCGAGGTCGCCGAGCTTGATCACTGGCGACCCGACGCGCTTGGCGAAGCGGCAGGCGCCGTCGGCCTCGAACACGACGATGTCCTGGCTCGTGGCGATGGCTCCTTGGCATTGACGGGCTCGGAATGGTGGGGGCGCCGCTCCAGCGAACCGACTCCACAGGTCAAAGTCGTCGACGATTGGCCGCGCGTGAACGATGCGTCCGCCGGCGATCTGGAGGATCACGCTCTGGTGCGGTGATAGGCACCGTGGCGCCCCATCCGCAGGTGAGTGTGCTGCAGCAGGGACAGGCAGCTCAACACGGCGGTCAGTCCTTCGCGGACGTATCAGCCTTGGCATCATCCTCGCCGTAGCCGCGGCGCCAGCCGAGGCGCTCGAGGTCCGGAATATCCCCGCCTATTTCGCGGGTCACCCTGGCGATCTCGACCGGGTCCGGCAGGTGTTTGACCTCGACCTTCGGCGGCAGGATGACCGCCTCGGCCGGGATGCCAATGAACTCGAACAACGCGGTGTTGTTGTTAATGCTGGGGAATTCTTTGCTCGCGGTGACCGTGAACGACAACATGCGCGTCACCGGAGACGTCGAGACGAACCAATGTATCCGGCCGGCCGGCAGGAATATCAGCGAATCCGCCGGCACGTCCAACGGCTCGCCTTCGACCCAGGCCCTGATGCTGCCGTTGATGACAAAGAACAATTCGTGTTCGTAGTGATGGATGTGCGGCGGCGGCCCGATCTTTTCCGGAATGTTGCCTTCCCAGACACAGAGCCTCGTGGCCGGCGCTCTTGCGGAGCACCGCGGATTCGGTTTTCCAATCCATGGTCACATCCTTGTTGACCAGGTCGTTGACACCGAGCGCAGCCAAATACTACAGTCCTCTAGATGATTGGGCAATACGATTCGAACGCAGACCAGCCGCCCAGATAGTCAGGCAGGGAGATGGACGACAGCACGGAACTGACGCTCAGGCCGCCACCGCTCACACTCAACCGGAAGCTGCCGCTCTGGTACCAGGTCGCGCAGCACCTCAGGGCGTGCATCCTGGCCCGGCGTCAGGGCGACCCGACCCGGTTGCCCATCGAGGAGGACCTCGCCACGCACTACGGCATCAGCGTCATGACGATGCGGCAGGCGCTCCGCGAACTCGAGGACGACGATCTGATCACCCGGCACCGCCGGCGCGGCACG
>DATHIT010000572.1:0-2089 GCA_035489915.1 Pseudonocardia sp.
CTGGCAGGCGTACCTCGACCAGCACGTCGAAGGGCGCGGGCGGCACCGGCAGCCGGGCGCCGTCCGGGCCGAACTTGGCCAGCGCGGCGGACGCCACCCGACGCCAGCGCCCGGCCGGCGGCGGGCCGTCGGCCAGGCCGAACATCAGCAACGCGACCCACCGGCCCTCGGGTCGCCGGGCCAGCCGACCGTCGCCCCGGCTGGGCCGGCCGACACCCGGGCCCGTGCTCACATCGCGGCGCCGGCCTCGGTCAACTCCGCATCGCGCTTCTCCGACGCACGCCGCGCCTGGTAATGCGGCGACTTGTGCTGCACGCCCTCGTACTCGGGCACCTGGGCCGGGGTGTCATCGGCGAGCAGCTCTTCGGCCTCCCGCTCGTCCGCCTCGGTCAGCGGCTGGGTGTCGAAGGTGAACTCGACCAGCGTGCCGTCCGGGTCCCGGGTGTAGATCGAGTGGATGAACTCGTGCTTGACCTCTACGACGTTGTAGCCGTGGTCCAGCCAGCGCTGCTTGCAGTCCTCCAAGCCACCGATGTCCTGGCAGTCGAAGGCGATGTGATTGATCCAGTACGGCAGCCCGTTGCCCATGCCGCCGGTCCACTTGTCCGGATCCACCACCACGCCTTCGATGCCGCGCAGGTCCCAGATCGCGAACAACTGGCCCTCGCCGGTGTCATAGAAGATGTGCTTGGTCCAGCCGCCCTCCGGGGTCTGCCGCTTGACCACCTTCTTCAGCGTGAACCCCATGACCTCGGTGTAGAACCGGTGGGACTTCTGGACGTCCTTGGACGCCACCGCCACGTGATGGAACATCTGCTCCGCTCCCTTCGATGCCAAACTGAACCGGTTCGCTCACACGCTCATCGCCGACCGCGCCGCCTCCCGTGGTGGCCGGCCCGCCGGCAGGGACCGGTCCGGCACCAGCGCGGTCTCCTGACTCACCGAGGCGATCAACCGCCCCATCGAGGAGAAGAACCGTGCGGTCGCGTACGCGCGGTAGTCGGCCGCCGAGGCCGACTCGTGCTCGTATTGCACCCAGTCGTCGGCCCGGAAGCTCCGGTGCACCCGCAGCGTGCGGTCCACTACGACCGGGCGCAGCCGACAGCCGGTATCCAGATCCAGGTACCCCTCAGTGTCGGGCGCGACCAGCACCAGGTCCGCGGCGTACACCAGCGCGGCGGTGTGCGGCAGGATCCGGTCCGGGAGCTCCTCGGTCACCCGCACCCAGCCGCGCTGGCGGCCGGGGCCGAGGCGACGCATCTCAACAGGCCCGACCGGTCCTTCCCGGGGGAGCCCGTGCGGGTCGGGCAGCTCGGCCGGTTGTGCCGCCTGGTAGCTCGGCCCGGTGCCGCGCCGGGGCACCTGAAAAGACACGGTCGCGGTGGCCAGCGCCGCGGCCTCCCCTGCTCGGTCCCGCCCGACCCGGACCACCCGGGTGGACAGGTACTCGTCGTCGCGGGTGCGATCGACCAGATAGCACTCCTGGTCTGCCGGGCCGGCCTCGGCCGCCTGGCTCAGGTGCACCGAGTGCACCCAGCGCCAATCGGTATCCAGGGTGTGACCGGCGGCGACCAGGGCGCGCGCACCCACTAGCCCGAGCGGTGGCCCACCCGGTCCCGTGGTGGCCGCGCACCACCTGTCGGCACCGATCTCCTTGATACGCACCAGGTCCGCGAACCCGGCGCGCTCGCTCTGATCGCTCACGGTCTCCGCCATCCCGCCGTTAATCTAACAGCATTTGGCTGACGCAACAACGGTGATCTCGCATTCCCGCACCACTTAAAACTAACACTGCTTGATAAAGCCGGTCCACGGCATTAGCTTTAGCTCAGCGTGTTGCCGACGCAGAGGAGCGTGCCTGGTGTCCTCCCCCCTCGAACCAGACCCCGCCGCGATCCTGGGCCACTTCAACTTGTTCGACCCGGAGCACGAGAAGATCAAGTGGGCGGTGTTCCAGCATGCCCGGCAGTCCTGCCCGGTGGCACACACCAGCGCGGACGGCGGCGGGCAGTACCTGGTCACCCGCTACGAGGACGTGCGCCGGGTACTGGAGGATCCGGAGACCTTCTCCTCCACCGGTGTCGCGCCC
>DATHIT010000573.1:0-3137 GCA_035489915.1 Pseudonocardia sp.
GTGGGTGTGGCAGTCGCCGCGCAGCGCCGCCCGTAGCGCGGCGGCGGGCCCGTCCAGCGACGGGATGGCCGGCACCGAGGACTCGGTCACCCCCGACTCGGCCGCCACCTCCAGCTCACGCAGGTAGGCCGGTTCCTCGCCGGCCAGCGACTGCAGCACGCACCGGGCGGTGGTGTCGCCGACCCCTTTGAGCTTGGTCAGCCCCCGCCCCTTGGCCAGCAGGTCCAGGTCGTCGCGGCCGGCCAAGATGTTGGCGGCGGTGCGGAAGGCGCGGACCCGATAGGTCGACGAGTGCGCCCGCTCCAGCAGGAACGCGATCCGCCGAAGGTCCGCCACGGGGTCCCGGGACACGGCCTAGGGCCCGCTCGCCGGTGGGGTGGCACTGACTATCGAGGTGAGCAGTCCGGGGAAGCGGCGCTCCAGGTCCTGCCGGCGCAGCCGGCTGGGCCGGGCGTTGCCGTCGATCCGGGTGGACACCACCCCGCACTCGCGCAGCACGCCGAGGTGGTGCGACACGGTGGACACCTTGACCGGCATGTCCAGCGCGGTGCAGGTGGACTCCTGCACCACGTCCAGCAGGCGGACGATGCGCAGCCGGACCGGGTCGGCGATCGCGGCCAGCACGGTCTGCACATCGATGCTCGCCAGATCCGGCTGCGGCAGCCAGGTGTCGCCCATGTCCCGCACGACGCCATCCTAGTTCCGCTCCCTATTGCGATCGTCGTCGTAATAGAGTTCCGACCACCATCGTAACTTACGACCATCGGCGGAAGAGGTCGCCCGTGGTTCCGGTAACCCAGGACACCCGGTGGAAGGCCCGCGCCGCCGTGCTGGCCATCGGCACGTTCGCGGTCGGCACCGATGCGTTCGTGATCGCCGGCGTACTGCCCTCCATCGCCGAGTCACTCCAGGTCAGCCTTGCCGCGGCCGGCCAGCTGGTGACGGTTTTCTCTCTGGCCTACGCCTGTGCCGCCGCGCCACTCGGCGTGCTCACCGCGGGCTGGCCGAGGCGTCGGGCGCTGGTGGTGGCGCTCGCCGCGTTCACCGCCGGCAACGTACTCACCGCGCTCGCCCCGGACTACGGCTTGGTGCTGGCCTCCCGGGTGCTCGCGGCGGCCGGCGCGGCGCTGTTCACCGCGACCGCGAGCGCCGCGGCGGCCACCCTGGCCGGGGAGGCCCACCGGGGGCGGGCCATTGCCATCGTGATGCTCGGGATCACCTCGTCGCTGGTGCTCGGCGCGCCGCTGGGCACCGCGATCGGCGCGGTGGCCGACTGGCGGGCCACGCTCTGGTTCGTCACCGCGCTGGGTCTGCTCGCCGCGGCGCTGATCCGGCTGTGGCACCGGGCGGCGCCGGCGGTAGGGCCCGGCTCAGGCCACGGTGCGCGGGGCCACCCAGTCGTCGTCGCTGGGGTAGGTGTTGGCGGGCGTCCCGGCCAGCCACCGCACGTCGTGGCCGCCGCCGCCCAACCGCAGCCCGACGATCTGGTCAGCCAGGTAGCGCGCGTCGGTGGCCACGCCGCAGAACCGACCGGACCCCCAGGTGTGCTGCCAGGGCAGGCCGAGGAAGTACAGGCCCGGACAGCTGGTCACCCCGCGCATGTGCGTCGGGTAGCCCCGCCCGTCGAACACCGGCACGTCGATCCAGCGGTGGTCCCGGCCGAACCCGGTACTCCACACCACCGAGGTGATCCCGGAGCCGGCCAGGTCCAGCTCGGTCGACTCCTCGTCGGGCTGCCACACCGGCTGGTATCGGGCTTCGGTCGGGGCGTCGACGCCCGCCGAGGCCAGGTAGGCGTCGATCGAGTCCTTGATCCCCTCGGAGACCGCGTCCGCCGCGTCCAGGTTCTTCGCCAGGTCCGTCTCGAAGCTCAGCCGGGCACCCCGCACGTCCAGCAGCCGGCCGTACAGCCGCATGCCCTCTACAGCGAACTGCCGCAGGTCGATGTCGTGTCCGCCGTCCCGGCCGGTGACGTAGTGGTTGGCCCGGAAGCGCACCGAGTCCGCGTCGGCGAAATCGCTGATGCTCTTTTTGTAGTAGCCCATGTCCTCCAGCCAGGCCACCACGTCCCGGCCCCGGTAGGTGCGGGCCACCCGGGGTGCACTGCCCACCGACAGGTGCACCCGCCGACCGGCCAGGTGCAGGTCTTCGGCGATCTGGCAGCCGGACTGCCCGGTGCCGACCACCAGCACCTCGCCCGGCGGCAGCTGCTCGGGCGTCCGGTACTCCGAGGAATGCACCTGCACCACCTCGTCGGGCAGCCGATCGGCCAGCCTCGGCCGCAGCGGCACCTGGTACGGCCCGGTGGCCAGCACCACCTGATCCGCGGTGAGCCGGCCCCGGGTGGTCTCGATGCTGAAGCCGGAGGCCTCCTGGCGCAGCCGGGTCGCCGCCACCCCCTCGGCCAGCGGCGGCTCGAAGGACCTCGCGTAGGCGCGCAGGTAGGCCACGATCTGGTCACGCAGCATGAACCCGTCGGGGTCGTTGCCCTGGTAGCCGAACCCGGGCAGCTGGCACTGCCAGTTGGGGGTGACCAGGCAGAAGGTGTCCCACCGCCGGTTCGCCCACTCGTGCCCGACCTGCTCCTTCTCCAGCACCAGGTGATCGATCCCCCGGTTCATCAGGCAGTAGCTCATGGACAGGCCGGCCTGGCCTCCACCCACCACCACCACGGAGCGATGCAGGCCATCCAGACTGTGTCCACTAGACATGAGTCAAGCTCACCGAACACCTGTTTCCGGATGATGTCATCCGGACTATAGGTACGTTACGACTCAGCGCGCCCTGTCCAGCACGGTGGCCGACTTCCAGCCGCCCACGATCTCCGCCGCGCGAGCTACCCGCCGGTCCCGCCTCGTTGCGGAAATGAGGCGCAGGAATTCGCTGCCGATGACCACACCAGCCACATGGGGCGCAAGCGCATTGATTTCCCGCTTATATCTAATGCCGAATCCGACAAGGAACGGCTTTTTCGCATCGGCCGCGAGGTGCCCGGCGAGGTCCGCCGCCGAGTCAGCATCGAGCGTCTCGCCGGTTCGGCCGGCCAGGTTTCGATAGGTCAGACCTGATGACAAATGCTCGAGTCGCTCCCTTTCGCCAGGATCCGCCGTCGGGCGTATCAACGGAATAGCGCGCAG
>DATHIT010000574.1:0-8604 GCA_035489915.1 Pseudonocardia sp.
CCCTGGCCCGCTCCAGCGCTTCCAGGGCGTCGGCGTAGGCGGTGTTGACCGTCGCGGTGCGCCGGCTGGCCCGCTCGACCCGCTCGGCCAACTCGGGCATCCCGCCGTGCAGCGCGGCCAGCTCGGCGTGGTCACGGCGCAGCTGGCGCAGTGGCTCGGCGGGCGGCGCGGCGGCGGCCCGCTCCCGCGCCTCGGTGTCCTCCGCCTCGGCGGCCGCGCAGCTCCGTCGCGCCTCGGCCACCGCCGCCTCGGCCCGGCGGGCCCGGTCGGCCAGCCCGTCCAGCCCGTCCGGGGCCCGCAGCCCGGCCAACTGGTCCCGCTCGGCGCGCAGCCGCCCCGCCAGCTGCTCGGCCTCGGCGACCTCGGCCTCCGCCGAGGCCAGCGCGGGCAGGCTCCGGTGCACCCGGTCGAGAAGGCCGGCCAGCGCGGTCTCCCGCTCGGCGGCCTCGGCGGCGGCCGGCTCGGTGGCGTCGGCGTACTCGGTGAGCTGTTCGGCGAGCAGCTCGGCCCGCTGCGCCTGCAACTTCCCCTCGGCGCCGGCCTCCTTGGCCATCGCCTCGTACATGCCCAGCCCCAGGATCCGGGTCAGGGTGCGCTGCCGGTCGGCCGGCTTGGCGTGCAGGAACTGGGCGAACTCGCCCTGCGGCAGCACCACGCAGATGCAGAACTGCTCGAACGGCAGCCCGAGCAGGTCCTCGACCGCCTTGGACACCGCGCCGTCGTGCGCCAGCACCTCGGTCTCGTCATCGAGCTCACCGAACGCCTTCGCGTCGACCAGCCGCTCCAGCCGTGCGTTGCGCACGGTGACCCCACCGGTCGCCGCCCGACGCAGCTCACGGGCCGCCACGTACCGCTCGGCGCCGACGTCGAACACCAGCCGCACGGTGCCCCGGTTCGCGGTCGGCGAGAGCGCCAGCGCGACCGTGCGCCGGTCATCCCAGCGGGGCACCGAGCCGTACAGCGCGAACGTCATCGCGTCGATCACCGTGGACTTGCCCGAGCCGGTGGGCCCGACCAGGGCGAAGTAGTCGGTGCCGAGGAAGTCCACCGTGGTCGGCTCGCGGAACGCGGCGAAGCCGTGCATGTCCAACCGCACCGGGCGCATGGTCAGTGCCCCGTCACGCGGTCGTGCAGCCGGGCGAACAGCGCGGCCACCCGGGGATCTGCCACCGACCGGCTGGTGCAGTAGTCGGCGAACAGCTCGCCCGGGGTCCGCTCCACGCCCGGCCCGCCACTCGGCCGCGACCCGGTGACCGCGCCGGCGAACTCCGGGTCGATGCGCACCTCCAGCGCGTTGGGCAGCAGCGCGAGCACCTCGTCCCGCAGCCCGGCCCTGGCCTGCTCACGCACCCACACCCGCAGGTAGTCCTCGCCCACCTGGTCGGCCAACGCGGCGAGTTCCACCACGCTGCCGCGCAATGTGCGCAGCCGCCGCCCCGCGGTGATCGGAATGTCGCGGACCCGCGCCGGCACCCCGGGCGAGGCCTCCACCAGGCAGACCACGCTGGTGTTGTCCTGCTCGCCGAAGTCCACCGCCAGCGGCGCCCCGCTGTAGTGCACCGGGCAGGGCGCGGGCAGCTGCTGGCGGCGGTGCAGGTGGCCGAGGGCGACGTAGTGCGCCTCGACCGGGAAGATCGCCGCCGGCACGTGGTACTCGAAGATCGACTGCGCGGCCCGCTCGCCGCCGCCGAAGGACCCGCCGGTCACCGTCAGGTGCGCCATCACCAGGTTCACCGCGTCGTCGCTGAACTCGGCGGTCAGCGTGCCCAGCACGGCCCGCACCAGATGGTCGTAGCCGCCGGCGTTCTCCGCCGGGGTGTGGTTGACCAGCTCGGCCGCCTTCACCGCGTAGCGCTGGGACAGGAACGGCAGCACCGCGACGGTCACCGGCTCCCCGGTGGACCGGGCGGAAAACTTGACCACCCCACCGCCCTCCGCCGTGCGCACCGCGCCGACCAGGGTGATCCCGGCGTGCTCGGCCAGCGGGCGGTAGGCGTCCAGGGTGGCCGCGTGGTCGTGGTTCCCGGCGATCGCGATCACCCGCGCGCCGGTGCCGGCCAGCGCCAGCAGCGCGTTGACCACCAGCTGCTGGGCGGCGGCGGTGGGCGCGGCGCTGTCGTACAGGTCGCCGGCGATGAGCACCGCGTCGGGCTGCTCGGCCCGGGTGATCTGGACGATCTCGCGCAGCACGTCGCGCTGCTCGTCGAGGCGCGAGCGCCCCTTGAGTGTCTTGCCGACATGCCAGTCGGACGTGTGCAGGAACCGCATAGGGGGCTCACCGTATGCGCCCCGACCGACAGCCCGGAGCGCAGCCTCCCACCGCGCAATAGACCTGACGCCGACCTGCACCGCTTAACCTGCTCAGCATGCCCGCGCGCCGCAACCGCTCCGTGTTGATCGCCAGGCTGACCAACGAGAGCCCGGGCCGCCCGCAGGCCGCGATCCTGGACGAGCTGCGCCGCTGCCTGCTGGACGGCGGGGTCCCGCCCGGCACGCCGATCCCGCTGGACGAGGTGGCCAGTGTGTTCGGGGTCAGCCGGATCCCGGTCCGGGAGGCACTCAAGACCCTGATCGGCGAGGGGCTGGTGGAGCACCGGCCGAACGCCGGATACGCGGTGGCCAAGCTGACCGAGCGGGAGCTGCACGAGCTGTACCTGGTGCGTGAGGTGCTGGAGACCGCCGCGCTCACCTCGGCGGTCGCCGAAGCCGGCCCGGACGACGATACCGCCGCGCGCGCCGCCTACCGGGCGCTCGACGAGGCGGTGGCCACCCGGGACGTGCGCGCCTATCACCGGGAGAGCCGCCGGTTCCACTGGGCACTGGTCCACCCGTGCGGGATGCGCCGGCTGCTCGGCATGTACGAGTCGGCCTGGAACATCACCGAGCCGCTGCAGCCGATGGCGCACATCACCGAGGCCGACCGGGCCGCCCTGCACTCCGACCACGACGAGCTGCTCGCCGCGTTCCTGGCCAGGGACACCCCGACGCTGCTGCGAGTCGCCCGTACCCACCACCGGCGGCTGCAGTCCTCGCTGGACGCGCTGCCCCGGGACATCGGGTTGTTCGCCGAGCCCAGTTAACCGCGCACCCCGTCTGACGCGGCAAAATATACGATTCACGTGACGGGGGCGTAACACTTCCCACTTACGGTTTCTGGCACCCGGAGTTCCCGGTTCCGCCTCGGCAGAGGCGCCCGCAGGGCTATTGACGAGCAGCGGCCGCGTCGTCAATAGGCCTCATTTTCAGGGTCCACAGGAGTTGCCATGACCGAAGTAACCCCGCATGCCCAGGAACGGTCACGAGCCCCCCATGCCACCGCCGGCAACGACGACCTCGTCGAAGCCGCCGGCGCACCCATCGGTGGCGGCCTGATCAAGCCCGGCTACGACCCACGCCTGACCAACGAGGACCTCGCCCCGCTGCGCAAGCAGTCCTGGAGCAGCTACAACATCTTCGCGTTCTGGATGTCCGACGTGCACAGCGTGGGCGGCTACGTCACCGCCGGCAGCCTGTTCGCGCTGGGGTTGAACAGCTGGCAGGTGCTGATTGCGCTGTTGATCGGCATTGTCATCGTGAACGTGTTCTGCAATCTGGTGGCCAAGCCCAGCCAGATTGCCGGAGTGCCCTACCCGGTCATCTGCCGCAGCGTGTTCGGCGTTCTCGGCGCGAATGTGCCGGCGATTATCCGCGGTTTGATCGCGGTCGCCTGGTACGGCATCCAGACGTACCTGGCCTCCGCCGCGCTGAACGTCGTGCTGCTGAAGCTCTGGCCCGGTCTGATGCCCTACGCCGACGTGACCCAATACGGTTTCCTCGGCCTCCCGCTGCTGGGCTGGTTCACCTTTGCGGTGCTCTGGGTGTTGCAGGCGGCGGTGTTCTGGACCGGTATGGAGACGATCCGGAAGTTCATCGACTTCTGCGGCCCGGCGGTCTACGTGGTGATGTTCCTGCTGGCCGGGTATCTGATCTACCGGGCCGGCTGGAGCGCGATCGATCTGAACCTGGGCGAGGTGAAGTACTCCGGGTGGTCGGCCGTCCCGGTGATGCTCGGCGCGATCGCGCTGGTGGTCTCCTACTTCTCCGGGCCGATGCTGAACTTCGGCGACTTCTCCCGCTACGGCCGCTCGTTCGCCGCGGTCAAGCGCGGCAACCTGCTCGGGCTGCCGGTGAACTTCCTGGTGTTCTCCATCCTGGTGGTGGTCACCACGTCGCTCACCCTGCCCATCTTCGGCCAGCTGATCACCGACCCGGTGGAAACCGTGGCCCGGATCGACAACACGTTCGCCATCGTGCTCGGCGCGCTCACCTTCGCCATCGCCACCGTGGGCATCAACATCGTGGCCAACTTCATCTCGCCGGCCTTCGACTTCTCCAACGTCAGCCCGCAACGGATCAGCTGGCGGGCCGGCGGCATGATCGCGGCGGTCGGCTCAGTGCTGATCACCCCGTGGAACCTGTACAACAACCCGGAAGTGATCCACTACACCCTGGAGACGCTGGGCGCGTTCATCGGCCCGCTGTTCGGCGTGCTGATCGCCGACTACTACCTGGTACGCAAGCAGCACGTGGTGGTGGATGACCTGTTCACCATGTCGCCGGCCGGCCGCTACTGGTACAAGCGCGGCTACCACCCGGCAGCGATCATAGCCACGGTGATCGCCGCCGCGATCGCCATGGTCCCGGTGTTGTGGGCCAGCGGACCCGGTATGAAGACCGTCGTGCAGTACACCTGGTTCATCGGCATGCTGATCGGTCTCCTGGTGTACATGGGCATCGGGCGCCGGACCGCGGTGGCCGAGCCAGAACCTGCCGGGAGGTAGCGCGCAAGGTGCTCATCACCGTCATCAACCCGAACACCAGCTGGGACATGACCGGCTCGATCGAATGGTCGGCGCAGGCGGTCGCGGCGCCGGACACCGTGGTCCGGGCGGTCTGCCCGGTCATGGGTCCGGCGTCCATCGAGAGCCACTACGACGAGGCACTCGCGGTGCCCGGGCTGCTGGCCGAGATCGCCATCGGGGAGGAGCTCGGCGCGGACGGCTACGTGATCGCCTGCTTCGGCGACCCCGGGCTCGACGCGGCGCGTGAGTTGGCCGCCGGGCCGGTGGTGGGCATCGCCGAGGCGGCCATGCACGCGGCCAGCTTCCTGGGGCGCGGGTTCAGCGTGGTGACCACCCTGGCCCGCACCTGTGGCCGCGCCTGGGATCTGGCCGATCGGTACGGCATGCGCCGGTTCTGCCTGGGCGTGCACGCCTGCGACATCCCGGTGCTGGAGCTGGACGGCAACCCGGCGGCGGTCAAGACGATCACCGAGGCGTGCCGGACGGCGCTGGACACGGACGGTTCGGACGCCATCGTGTTGGGCTGCGCGGGGATGAGCACGCTGTGCGCCGAGATCAGCGCGGAGCTGGGGGTACCGGTGGTGGACGGGGTGCAGGCGGCGCTGCTCACCGTCCAGTCACTGGTCACCATGGGCCTGCGCACCGGCTCGCGAGGTGAGTTCGCGCCGCCGCCGGCCAAGCCCTACTCCGGCATCCTGCGCGACTTCGGCACCGGCCGCTAGTTTCTGGCCCTTTGTCCGGACAGCCAGCCTGCTTCAGCGGGCGGGCTGCAACGGGCCGGCCGCGCCGGGTACGGGGGCGACCGCGAGCTGGTAGCCGCCGCGCGCGGAGAATTCGGCGCGGAAGGCGAACCGGTCGCCCCGGACGATGGTCTGCCGCCACTCCACCGCGCGCTGACCGGCCCGCCCGAGTCGCTCGATGACGAACGCGCCGGTGTCCGGCGGGCAGTCCAGCAGCCGGCGCTCCTCGGCTGAGGGCACCGCCGCGTAGATCTGCTCGGTGCCGCCTTCCAGCCGCACGCCGGCGCGGCGGGCCAGCTCGCCGTAGAGCGAGGTGTGCGTGAAGTCGGCGACCAGCAGCGGCTCGGCCAGCTCGGCCGGCAGCCACACCCGGTCCAGCGCGAGCGGCTCCGGCCCGGCCAGCCGCAGCCGCTCCAGGTGCACCAGCGGGGTGGACTCCTCCAGCCCCAGACGCACCGCGACCAGGCCGTCTGCCCGGCGGTCCAAGGTGCGAACCACGCTGTGCTGGTCCAGCCCGGCGGCCTCCACCGAGGCAAACAGGCTGTAGAGCGCCCCGAGTGGCTGCTGGATCTCGATGGGCTCGCCGACCCGGGGTGGGCGTCCGCGCTCGGCGGTCACCACGCCCTCCTCGCGCAGGGTGCGTAGCGCCTCGCGCACGGTGTTGCGGCTGACCCCGTATTCGCCGCGCAGCGCCATCTCCCCGGGGAACTCCGCGTCGAACTCGCCTCTGGCCAGCCGCCGGCGCAGATCCCTACGCAGCTGGGCCCAGAGCGGGAGCGGGTCGTCCCGACGCAACGCCCGAGCCGGCATGTCACCCACCCCCTCTCTTTCGCCGTTCGCGCCGTCCAGCCTATCGGGCGCGGCCTCCGCTGATGACTGTCACAGCTCGACACGCACGAGGCCGGCAAAGGTTCTAATGTTGGTACATATCGAGGCCCGGCAATAGGCGGAGAGGAGCCACTCGGTGTCCAGAGCGACGACACGCCCGGTGCCCACCCGGACCCCCACCGAGGCGACCACCCCCGTGCCGCGCTGGCCGGGCTCCGTGCTCGCCCGAGGCCGGCTGGTCGCGCCCGGGCTGGTGGTGGCGCTGTTCGTCGCGCTCGCCGCGACACCGCTCGGGCACGCGGTCCCGGTGGTGGGCGCGCCGGTCTTCGGCATCCTGCTCGGGCTGGTGCTCGCGGCGGCGGTGAAACCGGGCGATGACCTGCGGCCCGGGCTGGACTTCGCCGCCAAACCGGTGCTGCAGACCAGCATCGTGGTGCTCGGGGCCACCCTCTCGCTGCGCGAGGTGGCCGGCGTCGGGCTCGGATCGCTGCCGGTCATGCTCGGCACGCTGGCCATCGCGCTGCTCGGCGCCTGGCTGCTCGGCCGGCTGCTGGGGGTCCGGGGGGACGCGCGGATCCTGATCGGGGTGGGCACCGGCATCTGCGGCGCCTCGGCCATCGCGGCCACCACCGCGGTGCTCAAACCCGAGCGGGCACAGGTGGCCTACGCCATCGGCACGATCTTCACCTTCAACGTGGTCGCGGTGCTGCTGTTCCCCGCGCTGGGCCACGCGTGGGGGATGAGCCCGCAGGCCTTCGGGCTGTGGGCCGGCACCGCCGTCAACGACACCTCCTCGGTGGTCGCCGCCGCGTACTCCTTCTCCCCCGCCGCCGGCCCCTACGCCGTGGTGGTCAAGCTGACCCGCACACTCACCCTGATCCCGATCGTGCTCGCGCTTGCCCTCTGGCGAGCCCGCCGGGACGCCCGCGCCACACCCGTCCCGGGCGGTGGCCGCCGCCCGGGATGGGTGTCCCTGCCGTGGCGCAAGGTCGTGCCGTTCTTCCTGGTCGGCTTCCTGCTGGCCTCGGCGCTGGACACGGTCGGGCTGGTACCGACCGCCTGGGACCCGGCGCTCACCCAGGTCGGCACGTTCCTGATCACCACCGCACTGGCCGGGATCGGGCTGTCCATGCGGTGGTCCGACATCCGGGGCGCCGGAGTGCGGCCGCTGCTGCTCGGCGGCATGCTCTGGGTCCTGGTCGCGGCGAGCAGCCTCGGCCTACAAGCCGCCACCCACCTGCTCTAGGGCGCACAGACCCCGCGCGGCCCGCGCAGACCCGGCATCCTCGGCGGTTGCTAGGAACCGGGGGCAGGGCTAGAACGGCGGCTCGTCGTCCACGGTGGGCAGCCGGCTCAGCGGGCTGCGCGCGGCTCCGCCGCCCGCCGCGCCGTTCCCCGCCGAGCCGTTGCCGGACGCGAGCAGGCCGGTCGCGGGTGCCCGGACCGGTTCCCCGGCGCTCTCCGACAGCCGCGTCGCCCAGGCCGGGAACGGGAACTCCACGGCCAGCGGCACCGGAATCTCCGGCTGGGAGACGAACATGGTTCCCGGCCTGGCCAGGGTGGCCCGCCCACGCTGCGACGGCGGCAGGAAGCCGTACTCCGGCCGGCCGGCCTCCGCCGGGTCCAGCCGCCCGACCACCTTGACCGAGGAGTTGGCCACGATCCGCCGCTCCACCTCGCTGGCCGTCTGCTGTGCGCCGATCAGGATGATGCCCAGCGACCGGCCGCGCTCGGCGATGTCCAGCAGCACCTCCTTGATCGGGCTGCTGCCCTCCCTCGGCGCGTACTTGTTCAGCTCGTCGATCATGGTGAAGAGCAGGCCACCGGGGCCGGCGGCTTCCTTGCGGACGGTCTCGGCGGCCAGCACCACACCGACCACGAACCGCTGCGCGCGCTCCGGCAGGTTGTGCAGGTCGACCACGGTGACCTGCTGGCCCTCCGTGCTGATCCGCCGCCCCGGGGTGTCCGCCAGGTCCCCCCGCACCACGGTGCGCAGCGGGGCGAGGCTGGAGCGCAGCCGGCGCAGGAAGGCGTTGATCGTGCCGGTCCCGGTGACCGGTCCGGCCCACGGCGCGCGCACCGAGGAGTCCTCGTCGGTGAGCTTGTCGGAGATGAAGCCGACCAGGTCGGCGTAGGTGCGCAGCAGCCGCCCCTCGATGCTCACCGCGCCGTCCACCCCGGCGGCCATCGCGTCG
>DATHIT010000575.1:0-16370 GCA_035489915.1 Pseudonocardia sp.
ACAGCACCACGCCGAGGACGTACATCACCATGGCGCCAGACCATACGGGGACCGGTCCCGGGCGATGGCGGCCCCCAGGACCCTCCTAGTCCGGTCCGGCCATCGCCCAGCGGATGCCGGCGACCAGGCCGTGGCCGGCCAACCGGACGGCGGTCATCTCGGCGACCGGCAGGTAGGGCAGCCGCAACGGCCAGCGCGCCCAGCTCGGCAAGGTGGCCACGGCGGTGGCCGCCAGCACCGCGTACGGCGGGCGCACCACCAGCGGCAACGGCGGGTGCACCAGCAGGAACCGGGCTGCCTCCCGCGCCTCCCGGGTGCCCGCCAGCTCCGGCCGGTACGCGGCCAGCTGCTCGGCCAGCTCGGCGCGGCTGCGCGGCGGGTCCGCCACCCCCAGCGCGGTGGCCACCCGGGCGGCGTCCGCCACGTAGCCGTCGCACTCCGCGTCGCTCAGCGGCCGCTGGCCGTAGCGCTGGTAGCAGCGCAGGAAGCTGTCCACCTCGGCGATGTGCACCCAGCGCACCAGGTGCGGATCGCTGGCCCGGTACGGCCGGCCGTCCGGGGCGATGCCGCGCACCCGCTCGTGCACCCCGCGCACCCGCTGCACCGCGCGCTGCGCATCCTCCGCCGTACCGAAGGTGGTCACCGCCAGGAACAGGCTGGTGCGCTGCAGCCGACCCCACGGGTCGCCGCGGTATCCGGAGTGCGCCGCTACCGCGGCCATGGCCAGCGGGTGCAGCGACTGCAGCAGCAGCGCGCGCAGCCCTCCGACGAACATCGCGGCGTCCCCGTGCACCCGCCGAATCGGCCGATCCGGGGCGAACCACCGCTCACCAGTAGCGAGGTGGATCCGGTCCCGGTCCGCTGGCCCACTCGGACCGGCCACCCGGGAGAACAAGCCGGCGCCGGCGCGGCGCCGCACCTCGGCCAGGCCCGGCACGCTGAGCTGCAAACCCATCAGCCCATCATGCGGCGAGCCGGGCCCTACTGGTACCGGAGCGCCTCGATCGGACGCAGCCGGGCGGCCCGGTTGGCCGGGTACCCGCCGGCGATCAATCCGATCAGCAGGCTGACCACGAACGCCACCGCGACGGCGGGCAGCGAGACGTCGGGCGCGCCGAAGGTGGGCGCCACCTTCGGGATCACGATCATGCCGATGACCACGATGACTATCCCGATCACGATGCCGATCACCCCACCGATCCCAGAGAGCATGGTCGACTCGATCAGGAACTGCTTCATGATCGCACTGCGTCGGGCGCCGATGGCCTTGCGGATGCCGATCTCCCTGGTCCGCTCGGTGACCGACACCAGCATGATGTTGGCCACCCCGATCCCGCCCACGATCAGCGAGATGGCGGCCACCGCCACGGTGAACAGCGTCAGGTAGGTGAGGAACTGGTCGGCCTGCTCGAGCAGACTCTGCAGCGCGGTGGCGTTGTAGTCCCGGGACGCCGGGTCCCTGATGTTGTGCCGGTCGTCCATCACTTGATAGATCTCGGCCAGCGCGGGCTGCACGGTGTCCGTGCTGGTCGCCTTCACGATCATCGAGTTGATCGTGTCATTGCCGCCTACCAGGTACGCCCGGGCGGCGCCCAGTGGCATGACCGCGGCGTCGTCGGACTGCCCGTTGCTCTTCAGCACGCCGATGACCTGGAAGTTGCTCCGGCCGATCCGCACCGTGGTGCCCAGCGCCGCACCGGCGTCCCCGCCGAACAGCGTGGCCACCGCGTTCGGCCCGAGCAGCACCACGCGGGCGTTGCTACGCGCCTGCTCGGCGGTGAACATCGCGCCGATCACCACGTCCCGGTCGACCACGGTGAGGTAGTCGGCGGTAGAGCCCTGGATCGCCGCGCGGAACTGCTGCTGGTTGGCGGTGACCATCTCCGAGCCGCTCACCACCGGGGTCACGCTGGCGATGTCCGGCGCGACCGAGGTGTTGCGCAGCGCGGTGACGTCGCTGTCCTTGAGATCCTTCGCCTCGCCACCGCCGGGCACCGTGCCGGTGATCTGCGAGACGTTGATCTGGTTACCCAACGCGCCGAACTGGGTGTTGAAACCCGCCTTGATGCCGTCGCCCAGCCCAACCAGGACGATCACCGCCGCGACACCGATGATGATGCCGAGGGTGGTCAAGGCCGAGCGGAGGCCGTTGACCCGCAGGCTGCTCATCGCGATCGCGAAAGCCTCTCGCAAGTTCATTGGCTGCCCCCATCCATCTGTGCCGCACCCCCCGGAGCGGCACACCCCGCGCACTCAGCCGGCTCCGCGCCGCAATCCTTGGCGCGTTCGCGCGCCGGCCGCACGGCCGATCTGCTCAGCACAACGCGCGGGGCCGCTGGAAGGCACGGTATCAACTAGCCCTTTTCGTCACACCCATCGCAGCTGTCCGCTGCGCCACCAAGCTGAGGAAATCCGCGGCTACCAGGCCGGGCGCTCAGCTCGCCGGGTTGGCGAGGGTGTTCCAGAACATCAGCTCGTAGGTCTGGAACAGCCGGGCGTACCGCCGGGCTCGCCGCTCGTCCAGCGTGCCCGCGTCCAGGCCCGCCTGGATCGCCGCGACCGCCCCGTCGTCCGGCAGCGGCTCGGCGAAAAACTCGAAGAAGGCCATGGCGGCGGGGCTGAATCCGTAGTGCGTGCGCATCCCACGAACGATCTGGGCGCAGTAGCCGCCCCACGCGGCGAAGTTGGCGGTGATCGCCACGGCGACCTCGGCCGGCGCCGCATTCAGCGCGAGCCAGGCGAAGTAGCTGGGATAGGCCTGACAACCGGCCAGCGGTTCGTGGTCGCGCACCGCATCCGGCGTCAGGCCGGCCTCCTGAGCCAGCGGCCCGAGGGCGGCCAGCGCCTGCTCCTCGCCGGCGGCGAGGCCGCCGAAGTAGCTGCGCGCGGCCGGTTCGTCGGACCGAGCGGCCAGGGTGTGCAGGCTGCGCCAGTCGCTGGGCACGATGCGCAGCTCCTCGGCCGCGAGCACGGCGAACACCGACCGTGGCGCGGTGCCGTCGGCGATCAGCGGCACCAGCTCGTTCTCACCGTCCCTCGGGGCCAGCTCGGCGCGCACCGCCGCCAGCAACTCACGCCCGTCGCCGCTCATCGAGGGCCATCCTGCCGAGCCGGCCTCCGCCGGGGAAGAGATTTACCCTCCTTCGAGCGAGCCGGGCCGGGCGCACAGGGGGTGTGCCCTACCTGAAGATGGGGGTGCTCGCCACCGGCCGGGGGGTTCACCCCATCGTGTGACCGGGCCCCGGGTAGCACTCTGTTCTTCGTGCGCATCACCCGCCACCGCCCCCGAGCACACCGTGCGAGCGGGGCCATCCCCACCAAGGCGATCGTGCGCCACCCATACCCGGCGGTGCCCAAGGGCGCCGCCTGACCAGGGACCGGTCCGGCGGACATGCCGCGCCGGTCCCGACAAACTCCTACCGGCGCCGTGGGGGACGCCGGTAGGCGACCCGGAGCTGCCGGACGCCTCGACCCGACCGAGGCGCCCGGCAGCACCCCTCTGCGAACGAGCCCGCTTACCCGGACGAAGCGTCCCCTGGTGAACGATGCGGCGGCTGGATTGGTCAGGCGGCCAGGGCGTGTGCCGTGGTGCGGGTCCGGATGGCCTCGATGAGGATGTCCAGCGCGATGTCCATCACCTGCTCGGTGACGTTCAGCGGTGGCAACAGCCGGAGCACGCCACCGTCGCGCCCGCCGCGCGCCACGATCAGCCCGTTGTGCAGCGCGCGGGCCTGGATCTCCTCGGCCAGCTCGCCGACCGGGCGGCCACCGGGGGGAGGGGTGAGCTCGATCCCCCACATCAGGCCGCGACCGCGCACCTCGGACACCCCGGGGTGGTCGGTCAACTCGGTCAGCCGCCCGGCGACCTGCTCGCCGCGAGCCCGCACGTTGCCCAGGATGTTGTCCCGGCAGACGATCCGCACGCTCTCCGCACCGGCGATGAAGGCCAGCTGGTTGCCCTGGAACGTGCCGGCGGGCGCGGCTGGCCGCCAGGTGTCCAACCTCTGGTCATAGATGACGATCGCCACCGGCTGGCCGATGCCGCTGAGCGCCTTGGACGCGACGATCACGTCCGGCTCGATGTCGTACTGCTCGAAGGCGAACCAGGTGCCGGTACGGCCACAGCCGGTCTGCACCTCGTCCACCACCAGCGGAATGCCCAGCTCGCGGGTGAGTCGGCGCACCCGGCGGGCGAACTCGCCGCGCGCCGGGATCACCCCGCCCTCGCCCTGGACCAGCTCCATGATCACCGCCGCTGGCAGCGGAACCCCGCTGTGCGGGTTGGCCAACGCCCGCTCCAGAACGCTGACGCAGTTGATCTCGCAGGTCCCCGGCGCCAGCGCCAGCGGACACCGGCCGCACGAGGAGAACGGGAAGAAATGCACCCGGGGCGCGGCACTCGGCTGGGTAACGTGGCCGGTCAGCGCGGTCGCCGCGTGGCTAGCACCGTGGAAGGCGCCCTGGAACGACACCACCTCGGCACGCCCGGTGGCGGTCTGGCACAGCTTCAACGCCGCGTCCACCGCGTTCGCCCCGGAGGGATCACAGAACTGGATCTTCATCCGACGCCGCATGCTGGCCGGCAACATGGCCAACTGGGCGTGAGTGAAGGCGTCCTTGGCCGGTGTGGGCACGTCAAGCCCGTGGGTCAGCACGCCGAGCTGCTCGGTCACCTTGGCCACCAGCTCGGGGTGGTTGTGCCCCAGGGAGAGCGCCCCGGCGCCGGCCAGGAAGTCGATGAAGACGTTCCCGTCCAGGTCACGGATGAACGAGCCGGCCGCGTCGGCGATCGCGAATGGGAGGTGCCGGGGATAGCTCCGGGCGTTCGACTCCCGCAACTCCTGGCGGGCCAGTAACTCGGCGGAGCGCGGCCCGGGCAGCTTCCCGGTCACGTGCGGGACGGTGCTGGAGCCGAGCGGCGCGTCGAAGCTGGCCATCAGGTTCACCTGTGCACTAGGCCGCTTGGAGGAGCGCCATGCCGGTGGCGGTAAGCCGCGCGGGTGCTGGCGCGGTGCCGGCGACGGAGATCAGGCCGGCGCCGGCCAGGCGAGGCCCGACGAACTGGTCGGAGCAGCAGAACCCGTCGATGACCAGCGGGGTTCCGTGGCCGAGGGATACCTGGCAGCGACCCTCGGCGACGGCTTTGAGCACGGCGCGGTCCCGGTTGGTCAGCTGGACCCGGACCGTGGTGGTCGCTGTTGTCATCATGGCCAACACCCCTTGGATGAACCGTCTGCTCGAAGCTGAGGTCCTGATTTCCGGACCATTGAAGAATGCTCCGAGCCGGCCGCCGCAACCATCGAGCAGCCCCCACACGGGGCTGGGTCAACCCGTCAAAACGAGGTAGGGCTCACCCCCGGGCCACCGGGTCGGCGGAATTCAGCCGCCGGGGTTGAGCACGGTCAGCGTGCCGCTGTTCAGGTTCGTCACGTAGGCGTGCCGGCCGTCCGGCAGCACCGCGACGCTGGTCGGGCTGGGCCCGGTGGGGATGGTGGCGGTGGGCTGGTTGGTCTCCCCGTTGATCACCGTAACCGAGGAGTCGGTGTTGTTCACCGCGTAGACGAACCGGCCGTCCGGCGACCATCCGATCGACTGCGGGTTCTTCCCGACCGGGATCGTCGCGATCACCTTGTTGGTGTTCGTGTCGATCATCGTGACGGTTTGCGAGTCGTAGTTGACGTTGGCCAACAGTGGCTTGGTGGGGTGCACCGAGAGCGCATGCGGGCTGGTGCCGACCGGGATCTGCGCGATGACCGTGTCGTTCTTCAGGTCCAGCACCGAGACCACGTTGGACTCGTGGTTGGCCATGTAGGCCTTGGTGCCGTCCTTGTTGAATTCGATCCAGTGCGGGTTCGGCGCCACCTTGATTTCCTTGACCACCTTCAGCGACGCGGTGTCGACGACCGAGAGGGTGCCCGAGTCGTGGTTGGGCACGTACAGCAGCCGCCCGTCACGGGTCACGGCGCTGCGAAACGGCCGGGTCCGCACCGGGATCGTGGCCACCACCTTGTTGGTGGTGGTGTCCAGCACGCCGACGATCGCGATCGTCCTGGCCTGGTCGAAGATGCTGATGTAGATGCGGCGCCCGTCCGGG
Organism: Pseudonocardia sp.; assembly: GCA_035489915.1. GTDB lineage: Bacteria > Actinomycetota > Actinomycetes > Mycobacteriales > Pseudonocardiaceae > Pseudonocardia. The sequence continues at coordinate 6,095 of DATHIT010000575.1, forward strand.
GCGAACGTGAGGAACTGCGGCGGGCCGGCATCCACCGGAATCGTGGCAATCACACGATTGATCGACGTGTCCATCACCGTGACGATCTTCGCGTCTCCGTTGGCCACGTAGACGAGCCGGCCGTTCGGCGACACCGCGGCGAACTTCGGCGTCGCCCCGATCGCGATCGGGGCGTCCAGGCTGGGAATCGGCACGCTGGCCACCACGGTCTGCGCGGCCGGTGGCGGGGCCAGCGCGGCTGGGTTGGACACCGAGGTGGCGTCCTCCTCCGGCGGTGTGGCGCGGAACGCGTTGATCACAAATACGGTGCCGAACACCACCGCGAGCGCCGCCGCCAGGGCCAGCATGCCCAGCGCGACCAGCTGCCACTTCGGCACACCCGGGCGCTCGTGTTGCGGCTCCGGCGACGGGCCGCGCTGCTCGTACCCGCGCCCCGGGCCGGGGGGCGGACGGCCGCCCGGCGGGGCGCCCCTCGGCGGGCCGCCCCGAGGCGGCGGTCCGGGTGGGCGCCCTGGGCCGGGCCCCGCGTAACCGGGCGGCGCCCAACCGCCGGTTTGTGGGGCCGGCGGAGCGCCGGAGATCTGGGTGGGGATGGCCGCGGTGGGCGGGTCAATGGGCGCCCTGGGTGGCGATTCGACGGCCGGTGCGGCCAAGGCGGTCGTCGGGGGCGGCGCACCGGCCCTCGGCAGCTCCGGCACCCTCGGCTCCTGACGAACCGGGGCGACGTCGACGCCGGACACCCCCCAGGCCGGCTCGTCCCCATCCGCGCCGGGCAGGTGACCGATCCGGGTGCTGTGTCCGTTCGACCCGTTCGACCCGTTGGATCCGTACGTGCCCCTGGAGGCGCGCACCGCGGCACCGGAGGGGATCCCGGCCAGCGTGGCCGCGCCGAGCGCCACCGCGTACTTGGGGTGGGTGTCCACCACGGTCGGACGGCCCATCTCCTCGGAGACCATCCGGGCCACCAGCGGAATCCGGGAGGAGCCACCCACCAGCAGCACCGCGGTGAGCTGGTCGGGGGACACCCCCGCCGAACGCAGCGTCCTGGACAGTGCGCCGATGGTCGACTCGATCGGAGCGCGGACCATGTCCTCGAACTCCGCACGGGTCAACCGGACATCGAAGTGCCGGCCGGGCAAGAACACCGGCAGCACGGTCTCGGTGTCCGCCGACAGCGTCTCCTTAGCCAGGATGCACTCCTCGCGAAGCCGGGCCAGCGCGATCGTGGTCTGCGGGTCGCGCATGTCCAGCTCGCTGAGCGAGCCCCCGGCGGTGAAGTTAACGTGCGACAGGATCGCCTCGTCGAAGTCCACGCCACCCAGCCGCTCGATGCCCTCCGGGGTGCCCAGGATCTCCACGCCATTCGCCCGCTTGCACAGCACGGTGGCGTCGAACGTGCCGCCGCCGAGGTCGTACACCGCGACGATCTCCCCGTCGTCCAGCTCGCGGGAGGCCGCGTAGTGCGCCGCGGCCGCCTCCGGCTCGGTGACCAACGTCACGTCGGACAGCCCGGCCAGGTTCGGCACCTCTTCGAACAGACCCCGACGGAACGGCCCCCAGTTGGCCGGGTGGGTCAGCACCACCCGTTCCGGCGGAACCCCCTCGGTCTCGGTCACCTTGCGGATGACGTCGCGCAGCAGCGAGCCGAGTAGCCCGGTGACCGCATGCGGCTCGCCGCCCAGCATCACCGGCGTGGGGTCACCGAGGCGCCGCTTGAATTCACGACCGACCCGGTCCGGGCTGCTCACCGCGCGCCGTCCAGCCGCGTCACCGGTGACCAGCTCGCCGTCGTCCCGCAGGTACACCACAGCGGGGGCGACCACCGAGCGGTCACCTAGTGTGAACATCTCCACCTGAGTAGGGTGGGCTACGGCGGCCGCCACGAATGTGGTACCGAGGTCGACGCCGAGGTTGTAGGCCACTTCACCCCTCCCTGAATGGGGTCCCATCCTAGCCGGGGCCGCGCCAGCAGATCGAGACAAATGTGAACGATGTGCAGCCGTCTGACCAGGGATTTCGTAGCCGTTATCAGAGCGGTACCCCGAACAGGGTGGGGAGAACCCCACCAGCTGGGGGGGTTGGCACCCTTTCCGTCCCGCCGCCTCGCCGGGACACTTGATCGATGACCCCGGCGTCTCCCCGGCAGGACGGCGAGCGGTCCCCGAACGGTCTGCCGGTCGGGGGCCCCCAAATGCTGCCAGTAGCCGGGCCGGTAACCCGGCTGCGCGAGGTCCCGGCCGAGGATCCGGACGAAGAAACCGGTGATGCCCAGCGACGGCGGGAATCCGAACAGTGGCTGCGTCGGCGGCTACTGGAGCGCCAGCTGCACGACGGGGCGTCGCTGCGGATCTCGGCGTTGGCGCTGCGGCTCGGGTTGCTGCGGGACCAGGCCCCGTTCGACGAGGCGGACTGGGAGAATCGGATCGGCCAGCTGCAGGACGAGCTGCACGCGGTACTCCAGGAGCTCCGGGAGGTGGCCGGCAAAATCTATCCCCCGCTGCTGGACCAGGCCGGGCTCGGTCCGGCGATACGCGAGGAGGCCGACCGGCTGGGCGCCGTGCTGGAGATCGAGGTGGCGCCCGAGGTCGGCCGGCGGCGGTTCGGGCCGGTGGCCGAGGGCGCGGCCTACTTCGCGGTGGCGGAGTGCCTGGCCGCGCGGCCGGACGAGGCCCCGCCGGCGCTTCGGGTGAACATCAGCCGAGACGGAAACGACCTGGTCATGGTGGTTTCCGGAGTCGGAGCGCGGCACCTGCGATTCATGCTTGACCAGGCCCGCCCGCTGGGCGGCACGGCCGACCTCGCCGAGGGCGGCAGTCCGGAGACAGGAACGATCACAATGAGGATTCCATGCGAGTAGCGCTGGCCGAGGACGGTGCCCTGTTCCGCGAGGGCCTACTGATGCTGCTGAGGGCGGCCGGGCACGAGATTGTCGGCGCGGTCGCCGGGGGCGACGAGATGGTCGCGCTTTTGGCCACCGAACAGGCGGATGTGGCAATTCTGGACATCCGCATGCCACCCGAGCCGGACGGTGGGCTCACCACGGCGGAGCGGCTGCGCGGCCTCTACCCGCAGATGGGCCTGCTGTTCCTGTCGCACTACGCCGAGACGCACTACCTGATGCGCATCCTGGAGATCGGCACCGAGAGCATCGGCTACCGGCTCAAGGAAAAGGTGGGCAGCGTGGACGTGCTCACCGACACGCTGGACCGGATCCACAACGGCGAGATCGTCATCGAACCCGTGCTGGCCAAACGGCTGGTGGAGCGGCCGAGGGGGGAGAAGAAGGACGTCGTCGCCTCGCTCTCGGATCGGGAGACGGACGTACTGCGGCTGATGGCCGAGGGCCGGTCCAACAACGGCATCGCCGGCCAGCTCTTCGTCACCCCGAAGGCGGTGGAAAAGCACATCGCGAACATCTTCGGCAAGCTCGGGCTGCACACCGACACCTCCGAGCACCACCGCAGGGTGCTCGCCGTGCTCACCTACCTGCGCTCCCAGCGCACCGAGGTCTAAGGGTTCCAAACGCATTGTTTTGACACCATCGCGTGTCACCCGTCCACACATCGAGCTTGGCTGCGCGGGCCTGGCGCCTTAGCGTGTGCGCGACGGCTCTGACCAGTGGGTGCGCGATGAACAGGACGCTCGTAGCGAGATCGCTGCGTCTGCTCCTGGTGGCGTGCTTCGTGGCGGTGGCCTTTCCACTGGTGATCGGCGCGCTGAGCGCCCTGGCGGGGCAGACCGGGACGGCGGCGGTGCTGGTGCCGTTCGTGGCCGCCGGCGCCACCGTCGCCGCGCTGCCCATGGTGTTGTCCGTGGTGGACCGGCTGGTGCGACAGCTGGCCAGGGATTCCACCACCACCCCGTACTCCGCGCTCGCTGAGGCGGCCGCCCGGATCCGAGGCGGATCACTCGAGCAGGCGCTGCCCGGGTTGGCCAGGGTGCTCGCCGAGGGCACCGACGCGCAGCGGGCCGAGCTGTGGCTGGTGGTGGAGGACAAGCTGGTGAGCGCGGCCAGCTACCCGCCGGTGGCGGATGGCGCCGAGCCGCGCACTGTCTCCAGCCTGGCGATGCTGCTCAACCGGCCGGACACCGACCACGTGGTCCCGGTGCTCGACGGGCCGGTGCTGCGAGCCGTGCTGGCCATCGGCAAGCCGGGGCGCCCGGTCACCCCGGCCGACCTGCGGCTGATGCAGGACGTGGCGAACGGCGCCGGGATGCTGCTGCGCGGCGTGCAGCTGAACGCCGAGCTGGAGGAGCGCGTCCGGCGGGCGGATGAGCTGGCGGCCGAGCTGCATGCCTCTCGGCAGCGGCTGACCCAGGCCAGGCATGTGGAGCGGCGCCGGCTGATCAGCGAGCTGGGCAACGCGACCACCGACCGGCTGGCCACCCTGCGCGCGGATCTGGCCGACGCGGAAAAGGCGCTGACTCCGCCCGACGAAGAGACGAAGGAAGAGTCAGCGGGCGCCGCCGACGAGCAGCCACCCGGCGCGGAGGCCGCCCGAGCCTCCGCCAAGGACGGAGCCGCTCAAGACGATCCCGACTCGGACCCCGACGAAGACGACGAGGACGAGGACGAGGACGACGAGGAGAAGCCGCCCGCGACCCCCGCCGAGGCGGCCCAGCGGGCCATCCAGCGTGCCCGGGTCCGGCTGGACGAGCTGCTGGACCGGTTCCGGGTGATCGCCAGGGGCGTGTACCCCGCGGTGCTGCGCGACCAGGGGCCGTACGGCGCGCTGGACGAGTTGGCCACCGATATGCCCCGGCTGGTCCAGTTGACCGGCACCCTGCCTGATCGGTTGGCGTGGGAGGTCGAGTCTGGGATCTACTACCTCGCCGCGTCGGCGATACAGCAGTTGGCCGCGCGGGACGGGGACCAGCCGCTACGGGTACACCTGGCGCACGAGAACAACCAGCTCTCCGTCGAACTCGAGGATCAGACGCCGGACACCTCGCTGGACGAGCTGCGCGCCGGTCTGGCGCACGACGCGGAACGGCTGGCCGCGCTGGGCGGCGCCATGGTGATGTTCCAGGACGAGTCGGGCGGTACCCGGTTGCGCGCGTGGCTGCCCGACCGTTTGGAGCCGTCCGTGGACCTGATGAGCTCGGTCACGGCAAGGCTGCGCACGTCATGACCACTCGTCGAGCCGAGGTCGCGCTGGCCGCCGGATACTCCGTGTTGCTCACCGCCTGTGTCGTGGTGTCCATCGGCTGGCTGGCACTGGGCGCGCTGGTGGCGCTCGCCACCTACGTGCCGTCGATCGCCGACCAGGTCAGCGAGCAGGCCGCGGCCGGGAGTGCGTGGGCGGCTGGCGTGCTCGAAGCCGTGCCGCGCAGCGAGCCACTCGGCCAAGCGGTGATGGACTACCTGTTCTCCGGGCTGAACCTGCTGATCGCCGCGGTGCTGCTGTTCCTCGGGCTGCGCACCTGGGTCACCCAGCTGCTCGCCGTCGCCATGATCGGCTCCGCCGGGGCATTCAACCTGCAGGCGCACGCCGCGGCGGTGGCGATGCAGACCGCGACCGGGCTGAACATCGGAACTATCCACCAGATCGTGCTGCACGGGGTGGCGTGCGCGGCCTACGTCGTCGCGTTGCTGCTGCTTCCGGCTGGCCACTGGGACATCGGGCCCAGGTCCGGGATGCGCCGGTGGGCGCTGGTCGCCGTGGGGATCGGCACCCTGGTGGTGGTCGGGTTCGGTACCGCGCTGCTCCCGCACACGATCAGCTGCATCCTCTTCTTCGGCTTCGCGGTGCCACTGGCCGGGCTGGCGGTGCTGCCGAACAGGATCCGGAACGGCGCGACGGCCGTGCGACGCACCCAGGCCCGGCTGCTGTTCAGCGTGCTGCTGGCCGCATTCGGCACCTGCGTCGTGCTCGCCGTGCTCACCGTGCTGCTCTGGTACCTGGGCGAACCAGGGCTGATGCTGGTGGACCCCACCGCGCACACCGCCGCCATCGCGGCCGCGCCGGTGCAGGACACCCCGCCCGGGCAGCCCACCGCGTTGTTGTTCTGGTTCTCCCGGCTGTCCGCCGCCGGTATCGCGGCCGCCGTGCTGGTGGCCATCCGGCGTGGCGGGCTGTGGCAGGCGGAGCGAATGTTCAGCCGTGGCCTGGCGTCGATGATGGTGATCGTCCTGATCGGCGGCGGCTACGTGGTGATCAGCGCGGTGGCCGGCTGGCTACCGGGCACCGACAGCTCGACCGGCGAGGTAATTGCCGCGGCGGCGGCCACCGGGCTGGCGGCACTGGTGTTCCTGCCCGCGTACCTGCGCGCCGAGCGGCTGGTGGATCGGCTCCTCTACGGTCGCCGGCCCACCCCGTACAGCGTGCTGGCCGACGTGGCCGCGCTGTCCAGGACCACCTCCACCGAGGGGCCCAACCTGGCCGGCGTGGCCGAGGCGATCGGCCGGGGGCTCGGCGCGCGGTCCTGCCGGCTGACCGTGCTGCGCCCCGGGCTGCGGGACCGCACCTACGCCTGGTCGGACGGCAGCGACAGCGAGCAGAGCGGCGCGGCGGACGACCATGTGGTGCTGCCCATCCGGCAGGGTTCCGAGCAGATCGGCTCGATCGCGGTGGATCGGGGCGCGGTGGCCGGCCTGCACACCGAGCGCCGGACGCTGCTCGACGATGTGGCCGACAGCCTCGGGGCGATCCTGCAGGCCAGCCGGCTGGGCATCGAGCTGGAACGGCAGCTGCGCGCGGCGCTGGCGCACGCCGAGGAGATCGCGCTGTCCCGCCGGCAGGCGGTCGCCGAGATGGACAGCGAGCGGCGGATGATCGAGCGCGACCTGCACGACGGCGCGCAACACCACCTGGTCTCGCTCCGGCTCGCGCTGGGGCTGGTGGAGTACGAGGTGGGCAGCGGGAAGCTCGAGCAGGCCAGGGGGCGGCTGGACCAGCTGAACACCCAGATCGACACCACCGAGGCGGTACTGGCCAAGACCGCGTCCGGGGTGTCCTCGATCGTGCTGTCCAAGCGCGGGCTGCCCACCGCGCTGGCCGCCGACCTGGCCGGCGCGGACCCACCCATCGCGATGAGCTTCGACGGCGGCGTGGACGACCGCCGGTATCCGCCGGACATCGAGGCGGCGATCTACTTCTGCTGTCTGGAAGCGGTGAACAACGCCCGCAAGCACGCGGCGGGCGCGCCGATTGCCGTCCGCATCTGGCTCAGCGACGGCGCGCTGCGATTCAGCGTGCGGGACCAGGGCCCCGGATTCGACGCCGCGGCGAGCACCAAGTCCGGCGGTCGGGGGCAGCGCAACCTGCAGACCCGGATCAGCGGGGTGAGCGGTCGGATCGAGGTGATCTCCGCGCCAGGGGCGGGCACCACCGTGCAAGGCTCCGTGCCGGTGCCCGCCGAGCTATCGCCCGGAGCGACTCAACCGGTGCGGCCCGAGCTCCTGGAGGCCCTTCAGACAGCGGCCCAACCCACTCCGCCGGAACGGGCGCCAGCGGACCGGACGCCAGCGGAGGACCGGACGGCGCGGCCGCTGGCCGGTCAGCCTGCGGCGCCGCTCGTGGCGGCCGACACAACCCAGTGGATCGCCACCCAGCCCGGCCAGCCAGCGCGGCCGGCCGAGCCCATCACCGAGCCAATCCACGCCCAGGCCCCGTCGGGTTGGGCCGCCGCGCAAGCCAACGCCGCCACCCAGGTCATCGACCAGGCGGCGACCGAGGCAACGCAGAAAATCGCGCCCCAAGCCCCACCCGACGCCGCCAGACCGACCCCCACCCAGCCACCGGCCCACGCGCCCAAACCGACCCCCACCCCGCGCCCGACGGACGCGCCCAAACCGCCACCGACCCCGCCGCTGCCCACCGCAGCCAAACCCGGCGCCGTCCCACCCCTGCCACCCGCGGCCAAACCCGGCGCCGTCCCACCGCTACCCGCCGCAGCCAAACCAAGCCCTACCCCACGCCCGACGGACGCACCCAAACCGAGCCCCACCCCACCGCTGCCCACCGCGGCAAAAGCGGGCACCGTCGACGCACCCACAGCCGGCTCTGTCCCACCGCTGCCCACCGCAGCCAAATCAGGCGCGGTCCCGCCACTGCCCGCCGCGGCAAAACCAAGCCCCACCCCACGCCCGACGGACGCACCCAAACCGAGCCCTACCCCACGCACCGCCGACGCGGCCAAGCCGAGCCCCACCCCACCGCTGCCTCCGGCAGCCAAGCCGAGCCCGGCCCCACCCACCGCCGACGCACCCACACCGGGCCCCGTCCCACCGTTGCCCGCCGCAGCCAAACCAAGCCCCACCCCACGGCCAGCCATTACACCCAAGCCGAGCCCCACTCCGCGAGCAACCAGAGCGCCAAAACCGAGCCCAGCACCCCAGCCAGCCAACGCGTCCGCCTCGACCCCCACGCCCCCGCTGGCCGACGGGACCAAACAGGACGCCGCGACCACACAGTCCAGCGGCCCGGCCCCAACCGGTCCGACGCGCCAGCTCAAGCCAGCGGTCTCGACAACTCAGGTCGTCGGGGCCCAACCCGCAAATGGGGATCGGTCGCTGCGCGGGCAGGCCCTTGGGCTCATCCGGGCCGCGCAGGCGATCTATCCGGAGGGGCCCGAAAGCGTGCGGTTGGCCGAGTTGGCGAGGCAGCTGAACGAGCCGTGCCAGGTAGGGGTCCTGGGAGTGGCCGGGTCGGGCGCGTCGACGTTGCTCCGGGCGCTCCGCCTGCAGCCGTTCAACCCGCCGCTGGAGCTGCTCGACCGGGAGGCGCCAGACCAGTCACCTGTCGCGCGGATCGCGGTGCTTCGCGGCCCGGGCCGGGAGGACGCCGCGCTGTTCGAACCGCCGCCGGAGTCCACCGCGCCAGCGCCGCCGCCCACCATCGGGGTTCTGGCCCGCGCGGACGAGCTCGGCGGCTCGGGCGCGGACGCTTTGCAGCGGGCGAACCAGGTTGCCGATGAGTACCGGGAGGACCCGGATGTCAGCCGGCATTGCCAGGCTCTGGTCCCGGTGGCCGGACTGCTCGCGCTGGCTGGCAGCGACCTCGACGAGGCGGTGTACCGGGCGCTGTGCGAGCTGAGCGAGCGGTCGCCGGCGGAGGTGCCCGAGCAGGTCGGCCCGGACCTGCTGGCGAAGCTGGGCCGGTTCGGCGTTGAGCAGGCGGTGCGGCTGATCCGCGGCGGCGAAGCGCCCGACCCCGCCACGCTGGGGGAGGCCCTGGTGCGGCTCAGCGGATTAGCTCGGCTGCACGAGTTGCTGGTCTGGCGGTTCGCCCGGCCAACTCAGGCGCTCCGGGTGCGTGCCACGTTGGTCGAGCTGGAGACCCTGGTGCGGACCTCCACGGTTGGCGGCCCACATATTGGCGACCTGCTCTATCAGCTCGAGCGGACTCGGTTCGGGGCGCACGAGCTGGTCGAGATCGACCTCGCGGATGCGCTCCAGTCCGGCACGCTGCGGCTGCCCGACGTGGACCGGCACGCGGCGGAGCAGCTACTCGGCGCCGATGGCGCGGAGCCGAGGGCCCGGCTGGGCCTGGCCGAGGACGCCAGTCCGTCGGCCATCAAGGATGCCGCCGGTGAGCGACTGATGCACTGGCAACTCCTGGCCTCGCACCCTGCGACCACCTCGGCGGTGCGGGATGCCGCACGGATTCTGGTCCGCACCTGCGAAGAGTTGCTCTCCGCGCCGACTGGCTGATCGGACAACCCCGAGCATCCCGTCGACGCCGCGAGCGCGACATGCGTCGGCCCCGCACCGCCGTGTGCCCCGCACACCCGTTGCGGTGGGTGTGCGGGGCACAAAGCGGTGAGCGGGCCGCTCGACGGTTACTCGTCGGAGTCGCTGCTCTTACTTTCGCTCTTGCTCTTGCTTTCGCTCTTGCTCTTGCTCTCGCTCTCGCTCTTGCTTTCGCTCCTGGTCTTGCTCTCGCTCTCGTCCTTGCTCTTGCTCTTGCTCTCGACCTTGGGCTCACCCTTGATCAGGATCTGGCCGCGGCCCGGAGGCGGGGGCTGCTCAACCGGGCGGGCCTTCGGTGCCGGAGGCTGAATCACGCGCTTGCTCTCGGACTTCTTCGACTCGCCCGTCCCGGTATTGCCACCGTTGCTCGGGTTGCCACCCGTGCCTCCGGTACCGGAGGCCTTGCCCGGGATTCCAGGTCCGGTGCCCAAGTTGCCGGTTCCGGTGCCCAAGTTGCCAATCCCACCCTTACCAGGCTCGCCACCCTTACCAGGCTCGCCACCCTTACCAGGCTCGCCACCCTTACCAGGCTCGCCACCCTTACCAGGCTCGCCACCCTTACCAGGCTCGCCACCCTTACCA
>DATHIT010000576.1:0-2340 GCA_035489915.1 Pseudonocardia sp.
GGAGGCCAAACTGGTTCCTTCTGTTATTGCGAAAAGGTTACGGTCACTTTCGGGTGAACTGAGAAATGGCGTGTTTGAACAGCAAAAAGCCCGATGGCGGACCATTGGTCCGCCATCGGGCTCGGTCTTGCAATCCTTCACCGGGGAGCGAGCTCCGTCGAGGCGGAGCGCGTTAGCGAAGGGTTGAAAGCTCAGCCGCCGTGCGAGTCCTTGTTCGACTGGTGACCAGCAAGGATGCCGATGACGCCCTCGAGGACGCTGTTGTTGCACGCCTGGATCGGCACCTGAACGGTGACGTCCTGAACGTTGACGAGGCCGCCCTGGGCGTGAAGGCCGTCGGAGTCGTCCTTCGCCTTGTTCTTCTGGTAGCAGGCGGCGCCGTTGTCGTCGCCGTGGTCGCCGCCGTTGTCGTCGTCATCGCCGTTGTCACCGTTGTGGTGGTGACCGTTGTTGTCGCCGTTGTAGTCACCTGCGAATGCCAACGGGCTCAAGGCGAGCACACCGGCGGTCGCGGCCGCCAAAACAATTCCAGCCTTCTTCAGCACAGTGTTCATCTCCTGATCGAGTCTACCGACGCCGTTAAGACGACGGCCCCCTTCACGACGCCAGCGATGCTTGGGGAGCCCGCGCTGACTGGGACGAAACTACTGCTGAGTCGAGCACATACAAAACTCCGTACCACTATCGTGTGACTTGACGTGTTTTGGATTGGTTATTCCTTCGTTCGAGTGACTTTACGGCGCCCTGTTCGGGGAGGATCGGCGCGCTCGCCATCACAGCACGTGACTGCCGTTCACTCGAACAGCCCATTCAGACCTGGCCTCCCCGACCTGCCGCGGGAGCGCGGAACCAATTTGTCGCGGGGCGGTTTGACCGCCCTCGGGAGTACGATTCCGCGCCAGTGGATAGGAATGCGCAGGCCAGAGAGTACGTGCTGCTGGCATTGCGCTGCGACCGGCTCGCCGCCGGGCTGGTGGACGCATTCACCGGTGCGCCCGCGTTGCGCCGGCAGGTGGCGGATGAGCCCCGGCCAACAGCTGAGGCGTTGGCCGAGCAGGCCGCACGGCTGCGTGCCGATGTCGCGTCGGCGCTACCCGCATCAGCCAGGGCGGACTTCCTGAATCGCCAGCTGGTCGCGCTGGAATGCATGCTGCGCCGGATGGCCGGCGAAACTCCGCGGTTCCGGGACGAGCTGCGTGCCTACTTCGACACCGAGGTCGAGCCGGGAAATCAGGACCGATACCGCGAAGCGCACGCCGAGCTTGCCGCGATCCTGCCCGGCGGCGGTCCGCTCGCCGCCCGGATGACCGCCTATCGCAAGGCCGAGGAGCTGCCGGCGGACCGACTTGGACCGGCCGTCCAGGCGCTGTCCGGTGCGCTGCGCGAACTCACCCGGCAACGGATCGAGCTGCCCGCCGAGGAGGCGGTGTATTACGAGGTGTGTACCGACCGGCCGTGGAGCGCGTTCAGCCACCACCTCGGCGGCTGCCACTCCCGGGTAGTGATCAACAGCGAGGCCGGTCGGCGGCTCTCTCAACTGCCTCACCTGGTGGCACACGAGGCCTACCCCGGCCACCACACGGAACGGTCCCGGGGTCAACTCGTCCCACCGGACGAGGAGGAACGCCCCGAGCGGCGGGTGTTCCTGGTCAACACGCCGCAATGCCTGATCTCCGAGGGGCTCGCCGACCTGGGGCTGACCGCGGCGGTCGGGCCGGCGTGGGGCCGGTGGACCGCCGAGGTGCTCGCCCCGCTGGGCATCCGGTTCGACGGCGAGCTGGCCGAACAGGTGGAGCGGGCGATGGTCGCGCTGCTGCCGGTGCGCCAGGACGCCGCGCTGCTGCTGCACGAGCGCCATGCCGGCGTGGACGAGGTGGTGGCGTTCCTGTGCCGCTGGCTGCTCGTCCCCGAGGCTCGGGCCCGGCAGATGCTGCGCTTCCTCAACCATCCGCTGTGGCGCGGCTACACCACTACCTATGTGGAGGGCTACCGGCTGTTACGACCTTGGCTGGATGCGCGTCCGGCCGGGCAGCACGCATTGGATCGGGTGCGCCGGTTGCTCGACGAGCCGCTCACACCCACCGCTCTGCGGGACGAACTGAGCCGATCCTTAGCAGCACAAGAAAGTCCAGGCATGAAGCAAATGTGAACGCTGCGTAAGCATCTTCGATCATAACCTCGGCCTACGGTTGACGCTGCGCGACGAGCGGTAGCCCAACCCGGTATTCGGCCTCCTCAGATCACCGAATGTATGCGCGTTGTGTTGACCGAACCCGGCCTCTCGCCGGTAGCGTTTGCAGTGGCGGGCCGTATCCGATGCGGGCCGCCCGGGAGGCCCTG
>DATHIT010000577.1:0-12154 GCA_035489915.1 Pseudonocardia sp.
GACCCTCACGTCGATCTCGACGCGCGGCGCGGACTCCTTGGCGGCCGGCGCGGACCCACCGCGCGCCGCGTGTTACCGAACTGCACAGCGCACAGGTCGAACGCGCCCGGAACCTGCGTGGTGTGCAGCTCAGTAACAAGACGCGGGGCGCCACCGCCACCTCCCCCGGCCCCGCACAGCGCGCCCGGCTCGGCACAGCGCGCCCGGCTCGGCACAGCGCGTTGGGCGGCTGTGTGAGCACCACGCGGGCTGCGTGAGCACCATGAGCGGGCTGTGTCAGCGGCGGCGGCCTGTGCCGGGTGCCGGGTGCGGCGCGCACGCGGGGCGAATTCTGAGCCGGAGTGGGAACCGATCCGACTCGGCTCCCGTCTTGGTCAGTAGCCGGCCTGACGCCGCTCCCAGCGGTGCGGTCGGCAAGCAGCCTCCGAGGGCGGGCACGCGCCGGTGGGCTGTCCGGTTTGCGCGTCCCCGGCCCGATTGGGCCCGGGCCGGGGTCCCGCGCCGATCACGGTTCGCACGCCACTGATGTGAATGTTCGCGGCCATCTCGGGTTCCTTTCCGGCTGAGCGCTCAGCTGTACATCAGCGAGCCGGGGGTGGTGAGCATTTCGCCGGTCTCCAGCCAGGTCTTCAGGCCGGACAGGATCATCGGCCAGCCGCCGTAGAGCTCGTCGTTGGCGCCTTCGCGCAGCTGGTCGTGGGTTACCACCAGCCGGCAGGAGTCGGCCACCGGCTCGATCTCCCAGGTGACCCGGGAGACGCCCTCGTCGCGGACCTCGTCGCTCCACAGCGCGGTCAGGGTGTGCACCAGGCGACGCGGCGGGTCGATCTCGAGCACCTCGCCCTCGCCGAGCGGGACTGGGGCATTGGGACTGCGCATCTCGATGTGCGCGCCGGGTGTCCAGTCGGATTTGATGCCGACCCCGAAGTTGTACTTGCGGCGGATCTCCGGGTCGGTGATCGCGGTCCACAGACGTTCGGGGGTGGTGCGGATGTAGATCTCGAAGACCTTCTCCATGGTCTGCTCCAAACTCGTCTTGAGGTCGCTGAGCCCGGCGGCCCAGGGTTCGGCGTACTTGCTCACCCAGCGGTCGTGGACGAGCCGGATCGGCACCGCGTTGAGGAAGTGCAACTTCTCCCGGCCCCGGCGCTTGACCACGACCAGGCCCGCCTCCTCGAGCAGCTTGAGGTGCTTGCTCACTCCGAAACGGGTCATCTCGAAGCGCTCCTCCAGCTGGCTGAGCGTCTGCCCGTCCTGGCGGAAGAGCTCGTCGAGCAAGCTCCTGCGCGTCGGGTCGGCCAGCGCCCGGAACACCAGATCCACGCCAGAGAAGATAGGTGACCAAAAGGTCACATGTCAACGATCGGGCGGTCCCGGAGTCCCTTGCGGCGCGTGATCGTTATGCTGACCACAAACGGTCAAACGAACAGGGGCATTCGGGAGGTATCGGCATGCGAGAGCCGAGTGTCGACCGGCGCCAGCGGATCCTGGCGGCCGTGCAGTCGCGCGGGGCCGCGCGGGTCAGCGAGCTGGCCACCGAGCTCGAGGTCTCGGTGGTCACCGTGCGCCGGGATGTCGAGCAGCTGGCCAGGGCCGGCCGGCTGCGGCGCGGGCACGGCGTGGCCCGCTCGGTCGTCCCGGTGGAACCGGCTCCGGTGGCCGACGGGTCGGCGGCGTCGGGGGGTGCGGTCGCGATCGTGGTGCCGGAGCGGCACGCCTATCTGAACGAGGTGGTGCACGGGGCGCGCACCGCGCTGGAAGAGGCCGGGATGCGGGTCGTCCTGCACATCGCGCCGCAGCGGACCGACCTGGCTCGCGCCGATCTTGAACGGATCCTCTCCGGTGTCGCGCGGGGATTGCTGATCGCGCCGCGCTGGCGCAGCTCGTCGACGGAGGATGCGGACCACGGCTGGCTGGCCGAGGCTGGCGTGCCGACGGTGCTGATGGAGCGGCGGCCGAGGGCAGGCGCCGCGCTGCACGTGATGGACTCGGTCTGCTCGGACCACTGGTACGGGGTGCATCTGGCGGTCGAGCACCTCGTTTCGATGGGTCATCGACGGGTCGTGCTGGCTGCGCGGGACGACAGCCCCACCGCGCGGGCGGTGCGGTCGGCCTTCGCCGAGATCGCCGCCGCTCGGCCCGAGGTCGAGGACTGGACCGTGGTGCTGAGCGCGCCGGATGCCGGCCCTGACCCGGACGATCCGCCGCTCCCGCCTCTCCAGCTGGCCGGCCTGCTGCGCGAGCGCGGGGCAACCGCCGCCGTGCTGCACGGTGATGTGGAGGCGCTGATGCTGGTGCAGCAGCTCGCCGAGGACGGGATGCGGGTGCCGGCGGACTGCTCGGTGGTGGCCTACAACGACGTGGTGGCGGCACTGGGCAGCCCTCCGCTGACCGCCGTGGCGCCGCCGAAGGCGGAGGTGGGCAGGGCGGCGGCGGAGCTGCTCATGCAGCGTTTGGCGACCGCCGACCCGCCGGGGGGCTGGCGCCCATGCAGGGTCGAGCTGCTGCCGGAGCTGAAGATTCGGGGGTCCACCGCGCCGCTGAGCGTTTGACCGCTTTGAGCGATCTATTGACCTAGAATCGCTCAGCCGATCAGAATGCCAGTGTCCCGAATGCGAAGCGGGAGGCACTGATGCCTGGTCCATTGAGCCGCCGGTCCCTGCTCGCCGGGTGCCTCGCGGTCCCGCTGGCCGCCGCGGTGGGTGGCTGCTCCTCGGCCGGCAGCCGGGCCTCCAGCGGCGCCGCCGGGCCCGTTCGGATCACCTTCTGGTCCGCGCTGCGCGGCAGCCAGCAGGTGGTCAACGCGTTCAACCGCACGCAGAGCCGGATCCGGGTGGATTTCCAACAGATCCCCTCGGGGGGCCAGGGCGGCTACGCCAAGCTCAGCAACGCGGCGCGGGCGGGCAATGCGCCCGATGTGGCCACCATCGAGTACCCGCAGGTACCCGGCTTTGCCATCGACGGTGTGGCCAGGGACATCACCGGGCTGGTGAGCGACCGGCTGCGCGGCCAGCTGCTGCCGAGTGCCTGGGGGCTCACCACCTTCGACGGCCGGGTCTTCACCGTGCCGCTGGACATCGAGCCGATGGTCATGCACTACCGGTCGGACCTGTTCGCCCAGTATGGGCTGACTATCCCGCGCAACTGGGACGAGTTCGCCGCGCTGGCTCGCACCGTGCGCGAACGGGACTCGTCGAGGCGGCTGGTGGTGTTCCCCACGGACGGCGGCCATCACTTCGCTCCGTATTCATGGCAGGCCGGCGCCCAGTGGTTCGACCTGCGCGGCGGCGTGTGGAACGTCTCGATGGTTGACCCGCCGACCCGCAAGATCGCGGAGTACTGGCAGCGGCTGATCGACGAAGACCTGGTGTTCGCCAACGCGACGGACAGCAGGCAGTACGACGCGCAGATCGGGCGAGGGATTGTCCTGGCTCGGCTCACCGGGGCCTGGGACGCGGGCGCGCAGAAACAGGCGCGGCCCGGACAGGCTGGGCAGTGGGCGATCGCGCCGCTTCCCCAGTGGGATCCGGCGCACCCGGCCGTCGGCACCCAAGGTGGGTCCACCTTCGCGGTCACCCAGGACAGTGCGCACCCGGAGGCCGCCATGGAGTTCATCGAATGGCAGGTCACCCACCCCGATGCGCTGCGCGCCCGGCTCGCCAGCGGGACCAGCAGCCAGTACCCGGCCGCGCCGGGGCTGGTGGCCGTCGGTGCCGCTGCCTTCGACCGGGCCTACTACTCCGGCCAGGACATCTACCGGCTGTTCCACGAGGAGGCCGACAAGATCCGCAACGGCTGGATCTGGGGTCCGAGGATGACCGCCACGTTCAAGGTCCTGCAGGACGGCTTCGCCCGCGCGGCCGCCGGCGAGGGCTCGCTGCTCGACGCCGTGCGCACCGCCCAGAGCGCCACCATGTCGGACCTGGAGGCACTGGGCCTGGCCACCGCCGAGCACAGCGGCTGACCGGTGAACCCACTTCGAAAGGCGCGGTGACACCCGATGACCACGACAGCGCCCCCAGGGTCCGCGCCGCGCATCATCACCGCCGTCCCCACGACCAGCCGCGCGACCACCCGCCGGCGGGAACACACCGCCTGCGGGGTGCTCATGGCCCCGTTCTTCGTCCTGCTCGTGGCGGTGTTCCTGATCCCCGTCTGCACCGCCGTGTGGCTGAGCTTCTTCGGCGCGGACCAGCCGGGGCTCGGCTTCGGGCCGGAGCGCACGGTGTTCGTCGGCTGGCGCAGCTACGCGGTGGTCTTCACCGACCCGACCTTCCTCGCCGGGCTGGGCACGGTCCTCGGGTACTGCCTGCTCTACATCCCGCTGTTGGTGGTCGGGGCGCTCGCGCTCGCCCTGCTGCTCGACTCGGGCGGCGCGCGGCTGCGGTCGTGGGCGCAGCTGGGGCTGTTCCTGCCGCACGCGGTACCCGGGATCATCGCGGCGATCATCTGGCTCTACCTGTACACGCCCGGACTGAGCCCGGTCGTCGAGCTGCTGGCCAGGGCCGACCTCACCATCGACTTCCTCGGTGCCCGCGCCGTGCTGCCCTCGATCGTGAACATCTCGCTGTGGAGCAACCTCGGCTACAACATGGTGATCTTCTACGCCGCGCTGCGGGCGGTGCCTCGGGAGATCATCGAGGCTTCGGTGGTGGACGGCGCCGGGCCGGTGCGCACCGCGCTGCGGGTGAAGACCCCGCTGATCCGCTCCTCGATCGTGATGGTCGTCCTGTTCACCCTCATCTGGGCGCTGCAGCTGTTCACCGAGCCGATGCTGCTCAGCCAGTCCAGCCCGATGATCAGCTCGCGCTTCTCACCGACCATGTACATCTACGACGCCGCGTTCACCCGCAACAACTACGGCCTGGCCGCGGCGGCCTCGGTGATCCTGCTGCTGTGCACGATCGCGCTTTCCTACGGCGTCACCCGCTGGTCCAACCGCGCCGGCTCCCGGAGCGAGGCATGAGCACCACCGAGCTGCCTACCGCGCTGCGTCCCCGGCTGCTCGGCCGCGTGGCGGTGAACGTCGTGGTCGGGATCGGGGTGCTGTACACCCTGCTGCCCGTGCTGTGGCTGGTGCTGGCCGCCACGAAGGACCGGGACGCGCTGGCCCGCAGCGACGTGCTCTCCCTGGGCAGCTTCTCCTTCTTCGGCAACCTGGCCGACCTGTTCCGGGAGGACGCGGGGCTGTACGGCCGCTGGTACCTCAACAGCCTGCTCTACGCCGTGCTGGGCGCGGCGGTCAGTGCCCTGGTGAGCGTGGCCTGCGGCTATGCCTTCGACAAGTACCGGTTCCGGCACAAGGAGAAGCTGTTCGGGCTGGTGCTGGCCGCGGTGATGGTGCCGCAGACGGTGCTGGCGCTGCCGCTGTACCTGATGGCCTCCGGCACCGGGCTGGTGAACACCTTCTGGTCGGTGTTCATCCCGGTGCTGTTCAACCCGTTCGGTGTCTACCTCGGCCGGATCTTCAGCCAGGGCTACGTGCCAGACGAGGTGCTGTCGGCCGCCCGGATCGACGGCGCGGGCGAGCTGGCGATGTACGCCAGGGTGGCGCTGCCGATGCTGGGGCCCGGCCTGGTCACTGTCTTCCTCTTCCAGCTCACCGCGATCTGGAACAACTTCTTCCTGCCGATGGTGATGCTCTCGGACCAGAAGCTGTATCCGGTCAGCCTGGGCCTGTACACGTGGAACAGCTCGGCCCGGGTCGATCCCGACTACTACCCGGTGGTGATCACGGGTTCGCTGCTCGCGGTGCTGCCGCTGATCGTCGCCTTCGTCCTGCTGCAGCGGTTCTGGCGGTCGGGACTCACCGCCGGAGCCGTCAAATAACCCAGGAGACAGATGCCCACCACCCCCAACGGCCGGCCGCGCCCGCGCGCCGCTCTGGCCATGGCGCCGGACGCGGCGGCCGCCGTGTTTCCGCCCGACGCGCTGGCCGCGCTCGGCCAGGTCTGCGACCTCGTGCCGGGCCCCGTGCTGGACGACTTCGCCACCGAGCGGGCCGCCGCTGTGCTTGCCGAGGTGGAGCTGCTGGTCACCGGCTGGGGTTGCCCGCCGGTGGACGCGGCGGTGCTGGCCGCCGCGCCCCGGCTGCGGGCCGTCGTGCACGCCGCGGGCTCGGTGCGTACCCACGTCACCCAGGAGTGCTGGGACCGGGGGATCGAGGTGGCCTCGGCGGCGTCGGCCAACGCCCTGCCGGTCGCCGAGTACACCGTGGCGATGATCCTGCTCAGCGGCAAACGCGTGCTGGAACGCGCCCGGGACCTGCGTGCCACCCGCCGACGTGATGCCTGGCTGAGCACACCAAGGGAGGTCGGCAACTTCGGGCGCACCGTGGGCATTCTGTCCGCCTCGCTGATCGGGCGCCGGGTGATCGAACTGTTGCGGCCGTACGACCTGCGGATCCTGCTGCACGATCCCTACGTCACCGATGCGGAAGCCGCCGCGCTCGGCGTGGCGGCGGTCGGCATCGGCGAGCTGTTCGCGCACAGCGACGTGGTCAGCGTGCACACCCCGCTACTCCCGGCCACCCGCGGCCTGGTCAGCCGCGAACTGATCGCCGCGATGCGACCGGGCGCGGTGCTGATCAACACTGCCCGGGGAGCGGTGGTCGACCAGGACGCGCTGGTCGAGGCGGCGGCGGACGGCCGCATCCGAGCCGTCCTGGACGTCACCGACCCCGAGGTCCTCCCGCCGGAACATCCGCTGTGGGACACCGACAACGTACTGATCACCCCGCACCTGGCCGGCTCGCAGGGCAACGAATGGGAGCGCCTCGCCGAGCTCGCCGTCACCGAGGTCGCCCGCTGGGCCTCGGGTCTCGGTTTCGCCCATCCGGTCCGACCCGAAAGGCTGGCCCACCTCGCATGAACCCCCTTCAACTCCCGCCCGACGACCGGGAATTGAGTCCCTACACCGGATACACCCGGGAGCACTGGGAGGCCGCCGCCGACGGACTGCTGGAGGCCGCATGGCGCTGGGCCAGCCCGCGTGGAGCCCTGCTCGACCTGCCCGGGCCGGCGTCCCGCAGCGGGGTCCGCTCGGACGGCCTCGAGGGTTATGCCCGCACCTTCCTGGCCGCCGCGTTCCGGGTGGCCGGCGCCGAGGGCAAGGACCCGCTGGGGTGGCTGGACCGCTACGCCGACGGGATCGCGGCGGGCACCCACGCCCCGGGGAACGACGACGCGGAGTCCTGGCCGGTCATTCTCGACCACTCGGTCCAGGGCCAGCCCATGGTGGAGTCGGCGTCGGTGGCTCTCGGGCTGCGGCTGACCCGGCCGTGGCTGTGGGACGGGCTGGACCCGGATGTGCAAGACCGGGTGGAGGCGTGGCTGCGCGGCGCGCTGCGGCACGTGCCGGCGCCCAACAACTGGTATCTGTTCCCGTTCACCGTGGCCGGTTTCCTGGACTCGGTGGGTCGCGGTGACGCGGAGACCGCCCGTGCCCGGACTCGGGCCGTGGAGCTGCTGGAGACCTGGTACCGCGGTCAGGGCTGGTATTCCGACGGGGACGGGCGGGCCTTCGACCACTACAACGGCTGGGCCCTGCACCTGTACCCGGTGCTCGACGCCCACCTCGCGGAATTGCCCACGCCGCACGGCGACCGGCTGCGCGAACACCTGGAGAGCTTCGGGCTGTTCTTCGGCGCCGACGGAGCACCCATCCACTTCGGGCGCTCGCTCACCTACCGCTTCGCCGCGGCGTCGTCGGTCGGGCTGGGAGCGGTCACCGGCCACACCCCGCTGCGCCCAGGCGCGTCCCGGCGGGTGATCAGCGGATCGTTGCGCTACTTCCTGGACCGGGGCGCGGTGGGCCAGGACGGGCAGCTCAGCCTGGGTTGGCACGGACCGCACGCGGCAACCGTGCAGCGCTACTCCGGTCCGGCCTCGCCCTACTGGGCGTCCAATGCGTTCGTCTGCCTGCTCGCCCCGGCCGGGCATCCGCTGTGGACCGGGGTGGAGGAGCCGGCGCCGAGCGAGGGCCCGGACCGGGTGCTGGCGCTGCCCGCCGCCGGGCTGCTGGTGCAGAGCACCCGGGTCGACGGGATCGTCCGGCTGCACAACCACGGCAGCGACCACGTACCGCCGCACCGAGGTGAATCGGCCGCCGACGACGACCCGCTCTACGGCAGGCAGGCCTACTCCACCCGGACCGGCCCCACCACCAACGTCGCGGACAACCACCTCAGCGTGGTGATCGGCGGGGTACGCAGCGTCCGCCGCCGGATCCATCCGCTGGGTGCCGGACAAGGCGACGACTGGGGCTGGGCCGCCTCCTGGCACCGCCCGGTCTTCGGCGCCGGGGCGCCCATGGTGCCCGGGCTGCGGGTGCAGAGCGTGACCGTGGCCAGGGGCCGACTCGAACTGCGGGTGCACCGGGTGGTCGGCGCGCCACATGGCGCCGGGGTCGAGCAGACGGGATGGGCGACCGGCAGGGACGAGGCCGTGCGGTCGGCCCTGCACCCCCTGCACAGCTGGACCGGCCAGGACGAGGTGCGAGCACCCGCGGGTACCGCGTTTGTGCCCTGGGCGCGGGTACCCCGGCTTACCGCCGAGGCGGCGACCGGCACCACGCTCTACGCGGCACTGGCCACGCTGACCGAGGAACCGGAGCCCGAGCCCTTGGCCGCGGCCGTCACCGAGGTGATCGCGGATGCGGACAGCGTCGCGGTGCGGTGGGCGGACAACGGCTCACTCACCCGGATCGCCTTCGAGCCGGTCACCGTGGAGCACCGCCGATGAGCTGGCGGTTCGCGGTCAGCACGCTGGGCATGCCCGGAGTGCCGGTGAAGGAGGCCGCACAGGTCGCCACCGAGCACGGTTGCCACGGCCTGGAAATCCGGGTGCACCCGGACGAAGAGCTCCACCTCGGGCTCATTTGGTCCGAGGTCGACCGGGTGCGAGGGCAGATCGCCGATGCGGGGCTGGCGGTGGCGTGCCTGGCCGGTTATCCGAAGGTGTGCGCGCCCGGGCCGCACGAGCCGGTCATCGCCGAGCTGCGGGCGCTGATCGAGCTGGCCCAGCGCCTCGAGGCTCCCTCGGTCCGGGTGTTCCCCGGCGGCGACGGCAGGGACAGCGGCGACGGGGCCGCCCACGAGCGGATCGGCGCGGTGCTGGACGACCTCCGGGACACCGGCGTACAGCTGCTTGTCGAGACGCACGACTCGCACCCGACCGGCGAGGCCGCGCTGCGCCTGGTCGAACCGTTCGCGGCGCCGAAGCAGGTCGCCGTGCTGTGGGACGCGCTGCACCCGTGGCGGCACGGCGAGGCGCCGGCGCGAACCCGCGCGGTGCTCGGCGAGTACCTCGGCTACTTCCAGATCAAGGACGTCGAGGGCCCGCACAACCGGACGCCGGTTCCGCCGGGGCAGGGCGGGGTCCCGCTCGCCGAGTGCGGTGAGCTGCTGCAGACCTGGTCGGGCTGGGTGTCCCTGGAATGGGAGAAGGCCTGGTACCCGCGGATCGCGCCGGTCACGGTTCCGCTGCGCGCGGCCGCCGCGTGGTTTGCCCAGTGGGCCCCAGGCGGACACTAGGAGCGCCCTGAACAATGCATGCTCTGCTGCGCGGTGCCCAGTCGGCGCCTCGCGGCGTTGTCGTCGCGGCCGATACAACAGCGGTATCGGCCACTCCGAAGAAGACGCAGCCTTGCGATGCATCCAACTGGATCACCGCTCGCGACGAGCGGCATTGCTCAGGACCCTCCTAGCGCCGCTCAGCTACCGCGTTCCCTGGCCGGAAGTTCGCCGGGTTCGACGTAGTCGCCGGCGTGGTGCGCCCGCCACTCGTCTGTGCCGCGACCGAGCTCGACGGCGTGGGTCAGCCGGAGCGTGGTGGCGAGCCAGAGCAGGATGTCGTGCAGGCGCAGCCGGGTCGGCCGGGCGTCGCCGAGCAGCGCCGCCGTGGTCGCCTCCAGCGCGGAGAGGGCTTGGTCGTTGGCGCGCAGCTCGCGCAGGATGACCGCCTCCACGCCGCTGTCACCCTCCTCGACGTGCGGGAGCATGGCGCGCCGCGTGCTTCGGGTGAGGTGCGGGACCAGCTCGGGGCGGCGGTGGTGCAGCGCCGCGGAGACGTGCTCGGGGTGTCTCCCGCTGGTCCGCCCGATCTGGCGCAGGGCGGCGCCGACCGTGCCTGGCTCGCCGAGCACGGACAGCTCCTCGTCGGGCAGTTCCCAGAAGGTCCGACCGGCCGCCCGGTCGGCGGCGGCATCGGCGAGCGGGCGCACCCGGCTGAGGGCGTCGTGCACATCGCCCCAGTCGGCGCGGTCGAGCCTGTCGTGCAGCCCCTCGCCGATCAGGATGTCGGTATCACCGAGCGGGCCGACCGGCTGCGCGTCGAATCGGGCCCAGCCGAAAGCCGGCAGCTGCGCCCACCGGCCCTGTGGCCAGTCGGGCGACCGGAATCGCAGCGGGCGGCGCCCTCGGGCGTAGCCCAGGATGGCGGCCAGCGCGATGTCGAAGGACATCGGGTCCGGCCCGGTGCTGGGCAGCTGCAGCATCGGTCCGCCGTCCTGCGTTCCCGCGGCGATCACGGGGTCATCCTGCCGGACCGGAATCGCTCAAGCAGCGATCTGGCGACGCGTCTTGTCGAGTCGGGGACACTGAGCCGAGCCGGCACGGTGGGAGGAGCCTCGATGTTGCCCCAAACGCTGACCATTCCCGCCCTCCACAACGTCCTACGCAGAGGCGCAGCGTCCATTCCGGAGATCACCGGCGAACTGCTGGCCCGGGTCAGCGCAAAATCGGACCTGCACGCGTTCATTAGCATCGCCGACGAAATACCCGAAACCGGCCACACCGACGCCCAGCCGCTCTCCGGCGTCCCACTGGCGATCAAGGACAACATCAACACCGGCGATCTACCAACCACCGCCGGCACGCCGGCCCTTCGTGGTTCCCGACCGGCGGCGGACGCCCCGGTCGTGGCCCGGTTGCGCCAGGCCGGCGCAGTGACCCTGGGCAAGACCAACCTGCACGAACTCGCCTTCGGCACGACCAACAACAACGCCACCTTCGGCGCCGCCCGCAACCCGCACGCGCCGGAACACTCGGCGGGCGGCTCCAGCGGTGGCAGCGCGGTGGCTGTCGCGGCCGGACTGGCCTCGATCGCGTTGGGCACCGACACCGGGGGCTCGGTGCGCATCCCCGCTTCCTACTGCGGAATTGTCGGATTCCGGCCGACCGCCGGCCGCTGGGGCAACGAGGGAGCCGTGCCGTTGTCGCCCACCCGGGACACCATCGGGATCCTGGCGAACACTGTCGCCGACGCGGCACTCGTTGACGCGGTGGTCACCGGCGAAAGTTCTTCGGCCACGGTGAACCTGACCGGGCTCCGGCTGGGTGTGCCGCGGCACGGCTTCTATTCGGAGCTGAACCCCGAGGTGGCCGCGCGCACCGAGTCGGCCCTGGGCCGCCTTGCCGACGCCGGCGCCGAGCTGGTCGAGATGCGGGTGGTGGACGCCCACGAACTCTCCGCACAGTTCGGGTTCCCGCTGGTGTTCCACGAGGTGGCGGACGCACTGCCGCGCTACCTCGCCACCTTGCCGGCGCCCTACTGCCACCTCACCCTGGCTGACCTCGCGGCACAGGTCAGCTCGCCGGATGTGAAAGCCATCCTGGACGCGATCCTGGCCGAGCCAACCGGCGAAGCCGTCTACCTCGAGTGCCTGGCGGGACGCGGCCGGCTGCGCGAGGCGTACGCGGAGGCGTTCCAACGCAGCCAGGTGGCCGCACTGGTGTACCCGACGGTGCCACTGCCGGCCCCTCCGCTGGGCGACACCGACACGACCCTGCACAACGGACGCGAGGTCAACCTGTTCCTCACCTCGACCCGGAACACCGGGCCCGGATCGCTTGCCGGCATGCCCTCGATCAGCCTGCCCAACGGACACACCGCCGCCGGCCTGCCGGTTGGCCTGTCGCTGGAGGGGCCGTCCGGTGATGACCGGCAGCTGCTGGCCGTGGCCGCCGCGGCCCACACCGCGATCAACGAGGAGCGGGCCTGAGGTCAGCGGACTGCGGGGGCGAAGGCGGCGCGGTAGGTGTTGGGACTGGTGCCGACGACGCGTTTGAACCGGTCGCGGAAGGCGGTGGGTGAGCCGAATCCGGCCTGGGTGGCGATTCGATCGACCGGGTGGCTGGTGGTTTCCAGCAGGTATT
>DATHIT010000578.1:0-7397 GCA_035489915.1 Pseudonocardia sp.
GCGGGAGCGCGCCGGCAAGGCGCTGCCGATGGGCAAACTGGGCCAGGCCGACGAAATCGCCGACTTTGTGGTGTTCCTATTGTCGGACCGCAGCGGGGTGGTGACCGGGTCGGTCATCGACTGGGACCAGAACATCTTTGGAGGACTGGACTGATCTCTAACGGACTAGCACGGCGTGTCGCCTGCTCCAGGCGGGTGAGGGGGGTCCTTGTTTTGCTAGTCCATTCGATATCCCCTAGCATTCCGCGCAGCCGTACGAACCGCGTGCGGTTCGACCCCCAGAGGAGGATTGCAATATGCAGCGACGTCTGCGCATCGCCCTGGCTGTGACGGCCGCCGCCGGTGCCGCTCTACTTGGTACCGGGACCGCCTATGCCGACGTGGTCACCGACATTATCGGTGGCGGCACCAGCCAGGTCAGCCCGACCGACTCGTCCGGTGACTACACCGCCGACGAGGGCGACGGCGACTCGTCCGACGCCGACGACTCGGGCGACGACGACAGCTCGTCCGACGACTCCGGCTCGGACAGCTGATTCGTCTCCACCGCACGGCCTGAGGTCGTTTTGAGCTCAGGAGTACCGAGATTCCCCCGAGGACTTTCACGGTCCGGCTGACCGGACCGGAGGGGACGCCGGCGGGCGGAAACGATCCGCCGGTGTCCCTCCTCAACTCATTCCCCAGGTGGCCGCCAGCTCCCCAGGCGGCCACCTGAGTTGTGTCTGGGGCTAGGAGCGCCCTGAACAATGCATGCTCTGCTGCGCGGTGCCCAGTCGGCGCCTCGCGGCGTTGTCGTCGCGGCCGATACAACAGCGGTATCGGCCACTCCTCCGCCTTGCGATGCATCCGACTGGATCACCGCTCGCGACGAGCGGCATTGTTCAGGACCCTCCTAGGTGCTCTGCTCGGCGCGCACCGGCTCAGGCTGGTCGGTCTCTTCGGCCCGATGGATCAGCTGATACTGCGCCGGGGCCAACGTTCGGGTCAGCTGGGCGTACTCGCGCATGTAACCGGGCCAGTTGGCCACGATCCGACCCGCGCCATCGCGGTACCACGAGTCGCATTGGGTCCACGCGGTACCGGCGAACCTGGCCTGCACCTCCCGATCGCTGGCGGCCTCCACCTCGGCGCGCACGTCGATCGCGGCCGCGCCGGTGTCCCTGGCTCGGCACAGCGCCTGCCGCAGATAGCCGGCCTGAGCCTCCAGGTAGAAGATGATCGATCCACCCGAGGTGTTCGTGTTCGGCCCGTACAGGATGAACATGGAGGGGAATCCGGGCACCGTGATGCCCAGATGGGCGTGCGCGCCAGCGGCCCACACCTCGCGCAATGAGCGCCCAGCGGTACCGGTGATCTCCATCGGGAACATGAAGTCATTGGTTTTGAAGCCGGTGCCATAAATGACGCAGTCCACCACGTGGCGAATTCCGTCGGCGGTCTCTGGCCCGTCCGGGGTCATCCGCGCGATCGGCTCATTGACCAGCTCGACGTTCTTCCGCTGCAGGGCCGGCAGGAACGCCGAGCTGAACAGCACCCGCTTACACCCGAAGGTGTAGTCCGGCCACGCCTTGCGCCGCACCTCGCGGTCCCGCAACTGCCAGCGCATGAACACCGCCGCACGCAGCCGGCCCAGCCAGCCCACCGTGCTCGGGTGCCGGATCGCCGCGGTGATCGACTCCATGTAGCGGAACAGGAACTGCCGCCGCGCCTCCTGCAGCCCCGGCACCAGCTGGAACAGCGCCTTCAGCACGGCCGGGTAGGCGCGGTTGCGGCGCGGCAGGAACCAGTTGCCGGACCGCTGGAACACGGTCAGCTGGGCGGCCTGCTTCGCTATCTCCGGGACGAACTGCACCGCGCTGGCCCCGGTGCCGATCACCGCGACCCGCTTTCCCCGCAGGTCGTAGTCATGGTCCCAGCGGGCGGAGTGGAAGGTGTGCCCGGTGAACTGGTCCAGCCCGTCGATCCTCGGCATGGCCGGCTGGTTCAACTGCCCGGTGGCCAGCACCACCGCCGCCGCGGTGCGCTCGGTGCCGTCCTCGGTGCGCACCGTCCACTGGCAGGCGGCGTCGTCCCACTCGCATGCGGTGACCTTGGCGCCGGTGACGATCCGCCGCTGGATGTCGAAGTCGGCGGCGATGCCCCGCAGGTAGTCCAGGATCTCCGGCTGCGGCGAGCACAGCCGTGACCAATCCCGCCGCTGGGCGTAGGAGTACGAGTAGAAGTGGCTGGGCACATCGCAGGCGGAACCGGGATAGGTGTTGTAGTGCCAGGTCCCGCCGAGCTCGGGAGCCGCCTCCAGCAGCGTCACGTCGTCGAAGCCGTGCCGGCGGAGTTCGATCGCGGCGGCGATGCCGCCGAAGCCCGCTCCAACGATGATCACGCGCATCAGACCGCCTCCTTGCCCGTCCTTGATCAGGGATGTTAGGGAGCTCCGATGCTGGACGCCTGTGCTCAGGGCACAACGTTCGGCGCGGACGCTGTCGGACGCGCCCGACCCCGCGTCGTCTCCTAGGGTGCTCTCATGGCTGAGTACGGGACTATCGGACTTGCCGGCCTGCCTACTCGGGTGACCATCTGCGAGGTCGGCCCCCGGGACGGGCTGCAGAACGAGTCAGCCGTGCTACCCGCCGAGGTCAAGGTGGAGTTCATCGAGCGGCTGGTGGCCGCCGGCCACACCGTGGTCGAGTCGACCAGCTTCGTACACCCGAAGTGGGTGCCGCAGCTGGCCGACGCCGAGGAGGTGCTGGACCGGGTGCGCCGGGTCGCCGGGGTGCGCTACCCCGTGCTGGTGCCCAACGAGCGAGGGCTGGACCGCGCGCTGGAGCGGGGAGTCACCGACATCGCGGTGTTCGGCAGCGCCACCGAGACCTTCGCCGCGCGCAACCTGAACCGGTCGCTGGACTCGCAGTTGGAGATGTTCGCGCCGGTGGTGGCGCGCGCCCGCCAGGCCGGACTTACCGTGCGCACCTACCTGTCCATGTCTTTCGGCGACCCATGGGAGGGCGAGGTGCCCATTCCCCAGGTCGTCTCGGTGGCCGGCCGGATGATGGCGCTGGGCTGCAGCGAACTGAGCCTGGGCGACACCATCGGCGTGGCCACCCCTGGCCGGGTGGTGGCCCTGCTGGAGGCGCTGCGCGCGGCCGAGATCCCGGTCGAGCGGATCGCCGTGCACTTCCACGACACCTACGGCCAGGCGCTGGCCAATACGCTCGCCGCGCTGAGCCGAGGGGTGACCACAGTGGACGCGTCCGCCGGTGGGTTGGGTGGCTGCCCCTACGCGAAGAGCGCCACCGGGAACCTGGCCACCGAGGACCTGGTCTGGCAGCTGGACGGCCTGGGCATCGAGACCGGGATCGATCTCGGCAAGCTGGTGGAGACCAGCGCCTGGATGGCCGAGCAGCTGGGCCGCCCCAGCCCGTCCCGAGTAGTACGGGCGATCTCCGGCGGCTGATCGCGGCGCGTCCGTTCCCATTTCGGTATTAACAGGCTGTAACGTTCGCCCGGCAAACTCCCGCGACAAAGGCGCGGGGCCCTAGTCTGCGGGCGAGCTGATCTACCCCCGAGTAGAGCAGTCGCAGTCCCCCGTTTGGCAGCGAGGCCAGTGGGTATACTGAGCTAAGTGGGTGAAGTGGTACCACTTGCAATCACCCATATGGCCTCCCCTAGCATGATCCGTCGTCACACCTACCCAGTGTGACGAAACCCCGAAGAGGAGACAGCATGCAGCGACGTCTGCGCATCACCCTGGCCGTGACGGCCGCCGTCGGAGCGCTTGCGCTCGGCGCCGGCACTGCCTTCGCCGACGACTCCAGCGAGATGGAGGGCAACACCACTCCGGAGGTCAGCTCGACTGGCGTTAACGGGCTCAGCGGCACCGACCAGCTCGGCACCGCCGGCCAGACCCTGGGCAGCCTGAGCGGCACCCCGGCCGCCCCGAGCGCCAACGCCGACGCCGACAGCGAGGATGGCGACAGCGAGGACGCCGACAGCGAGGATGGCGACGCCACCGCCGCCACTCCCTCCACCTCGGTTCTCGGCACCGGCGCCCCCTCCCTGGCGGGCGTCAACTAGTAGTTCGGCGTGGCCGGGGCTCCCCACCGGCCAGCCCAAACCGGCCGGTCGACTTTGTCGACCGGCCGGTTTTGTCTGCCGGGAGAACCCTGAGAGCCCCCGAGCCATCCCGTTGATCTAGTTCCGAACTGGCATTGTTTCAACAACTCCACACCCGGCGTGACCTGAGACACATCTCAGGATTCACATATGAGAACACCCAGGTGGATGCTCCGTTCGGCGCAGCCGACTCGTCCAAGTGGAGAGTGAATACTCGCTGTATTGGTCAACTCTTCCTAGCGTCCTCCATGCGAGGTAACAGCTTCGCATCGTGTAACTGAGGAGGGACCCATGCAGCGAGTTGTTCGAGCCACCGTTGCCTCTGTCATCGCGGCTTCCGCCGCCCTGCTGATCGGCGCCGGCACCGCGAACGCCGCCACCCCGGCCAGCGAGCCGGCTGTCGCGGCCGCCACCCAGACCAACGACCAGGTCCTGGCGCTGAGCGTTGACCTGGGGCTGGGCGACGCCCTCGACGCCGGGCTCGCCGCGGTCAACGCCCTGCTGGGCGCGCTCGGCATCACCCTCTGAGCTTGGCCTAGTGCCTCGGGACAGGGACCGGCTCGGTCACCCCGACCGGTCCCTGTCCCGGAGCAGCTCAGTGGTTCGGGTGCTCAGCGACGCGGTGAGCAACGCCGCGACCAGGTCGGTGAGCTGGCTGGCAAACAGCCGGTCGTCCCGCCTGGGCAGCGCCTGCCGGGCCCGCCGGCCCAGCTCCACATAGACGAAGCGCATCGCGGCGAACCTGCGGTGCAGCCGGCCGGCCGCGTCCTCCGACAAGAACGGCTCGGCCAGCTCGCCCCACCGCCAGTGTGAGCCGATCAGCGCCTCGATCAAGCTGCTTGGCTCAAAGAGCCAATCACTCCGGTTCACCACTTCCGCGGCGATCTGCAGGAACTCGGGCCCACCGTCGGCGCAGTCCAGCTCCGCGCACAACGGCATCACCAACCCGTCCACCAGCTCCTGCAGTCCGGCGCCGGAGCCGAGGGCGCTGGTCTCGTACCGGTCCAGCAGGGTGGCCCCACGCACCACCACATGCGACAGGTGATGGTCGAGCACCGCGCGCACCAAGCCGTCCCTGGAGCCGAAGTGGTACTGCAACGCCGTGCTGTTGCGCTGCCCGGCGTCCCTGGTGATCTGCCGCAGCGACACCCCGTCCAACCCGTGCGCGGCGAACAGCTGCTCGGCGGTACGCCGCAGCCGGGTCGCCGTGTCCCCCTCGAGTCGTGAGTGGCGATGGTCGCTATAGCGACCATCGCCACTCACGGCCTCGGCGTTCGTCACAGGTTGGCGGTGGCCACCGTGAGGTAGTCGGCGAATTTCCGCCGGGCCGCCTCACGCCGGGTCGGCACGTGCTCCGTGGGTACTTCGGTGGGCGTGTACCCGCGCAGGATCCGGCGCGCCACCGTCTCCTTGTGCACCTCGTCCGGGCCGTCGTAGATCCGCGCCGCGCGGGCCGACCGGTACATCTGCTCCAGCGGCAGATCGCCGGAGAAGCCCAGCGAGCCGTTCACCTGGATGGCCCGGTCGATCACGTCATGCAGCACCTTGGCGCCCCAGTACTTGATCATTCCGATCTCCACCCTGGCGTTCGATGCTCCCACCTGGTCCATTGTCCAGGCGGCGTGCAGGGTGAGCAGCCGGGCGGCCCGCATCTCGGCGGCCGAGTTGGCCACAAAATCCTGCACCATCTGCTTGTCGGCCAGCGCGGAGCCGTGCGCGTGCCGGCTCACCGCCCGCTCGCAGAGCATGTCGAAGGCCCGCTTGGACTGGCCCAGCCAGCGCATCGCGTGGTGGATCCGCCCGGGTCCGAGTCGCTGCTGGGCTAGCCGGAAGCCGTCGCCCGGGTTGCCGACCAGGTTCTCCTTGGGCACCCGCACGTCGGTGTAGATGATCTCGGCGTGCCCACCGTCCAGGCCGCTGGTCCAGGGGTGGTCCATCACCGGGATGTCCCGCAAGATGTTCACCCCGGGGGTGTCCACCGGCACGACGATCATCGAGGAGCCCTGGTAGGGCGAGACGTCCGGGTCGGTCACCGCCATCACGATCAGGAAGTCGGCGACCGAGGCGTTGGACGAGAACCACTTGTGCCCGTTGATCACATACTCGTCGCCGTCCAGCACCGCGCGGGTGGACAGCATGGTCGGGTCCGCGCCGGCGCCCGGCTCGGTCATGGAGAACGCGCTGCGCAGCTCGCCGCGCAGCAGCGGGTGCATCCAGCGCTCCTTCTGCTCCGGGCTGCCACCGATGGCCAGCAGCTCGGCGTTGCCGGAGTCCGGGGCCTGGTTGCCGAACACTCCGGGCGCGTAGCGGCACTGCCCCAGGATCTCGTGCATCAGCCCCAGCTTGACCTGTCCGAACCCGCCACCGCCGAGCTCAGGCTCCAGGTGCGCGGCCCACAACCCGCGCGCCTTGACCTCCTCCTTCATCGGCGCGGTGATCCGGGCGTACGACTCCCAGTCCAGGTCGAGCGTCTCCAACGGGATGATCTCTTCTCGGACGAAGCCGCGCATCCACGCCAGCTTCTCCTCGAACTCCGGCTCGGTCGAGAAGTCCCACGCCATCTCCGGTTCCCTTCCGCTGCATCATTTAGGTCGACTGCATCAGAACGTACGGCAAGTGCATTAATTGCGGAAGACGGCCGCCCGAAGAGTCGGTGACATCACCCGCGGACATCACCCGCGGACATCACCCGCGCTCGCTACTGCCAGCGGCTAGACGGCGTGCTGATCGGCTTCCCGCGTATCGCCGCCGGAAATGCCGCCGATGCTGGCCAGCAACTCGTCCACACAGGCCTCGGCGGGTTCCCTGAGCAGCTCGTGCGCTTCGAGGAACATCTCGTGGACCGCCTGCCCCGGCCAGGCCTCGGGGAGCAGGCGGGCGGGCAGATCGGGATCCCTGGCCGGGAAGTAGCGGTAGTCGTGGAGCAGCCGAGCCCGCTCCACCACGGCCTCGGTGCCGCGCAGCCGGCGCGCCCGGTACCAGGACAACCGGGGCTGGTAGCGCTCCAGCAGCTCGGTGTAATCACGGTTCAGCGTGCTGAGGCCCCAGCACCGGGCCGCCATGTCCCGGTCCACCTCGGCGCTCCCGGAGCGCGCGTGGAAGGTGTCTATCCGGATCATCGGCTGATCCACGAAGCTGGCCCGCACAGCGTCGACCCGGTCGTGCGGGCTGAGCCAGACTGAGGAGGACAGCGGCCCGAAGCCCAGCCAGTACAGCTTCTTGCGCAGCTGTTCGCGCAGCGCCCGTTCAGTTTCCGGCACCGAGTAGATCACCAGGTGCCACTGGCC
>DATHIT010000579.1:0-2231 GCA_035489915.1 Pseudonocardia sp.
GCGGTGTCGATGAAGTTGATCCCGGCGTCCAGCGCCCGGTGAATGATCTTGATCGAGGTGTCGTGGTCCGGCTCTCCCCAGGCGCCAAACATCATTGCGCCCAGACAGAGCGGGCTGACCTGCATTCCGGTACGTCCAAGACCGCGGTAGTCCATACCCCGACCCTAAGCCTGCCGCGCACTGGTTGCCGGCCGAAAACATGAGTGGCTGGCGGTGCTCCGTTGCAGCCGCCAGCCACCCACACCCTCAGCCGATTGCCGGGCCCAGCCCCAGTGACTGGGGAGTGCTGGAGTCCGGCGAGGGCTGCCGCAGCCCCTCGTCCAGCGGTCCGAACTCGGTCATCAGCGAGGCGCTGCCGCCCCACGGCGTCTGCTCCTCGGCAATCAGCGAGTTGGTGGTGAGCAGCAGCCCGGCCACCGAGGCGCCGTTCTGCAACGCCGAGCGGGCCACCCGCAGCGGGTCGATGATGCCGAGCTCGATCATGTTCCCGTAGCGGCCCTCAAGCGCGTCGAAGCCCTCGTCCGGCCCGATGTCCAGGCCCCTCTGCTGGACCTTGGCGACGACCTCCTGGCCGGGGTAGCCGGCGTTGGTGGCGATCAGGTAGGCCGGCTCGGTCAGCGAGCGACGCACGATGTCCGCACCGATCGCGTAGTCACCCTTGAGGTCCAGCGAGTCCAGTGCCTTCTCGGCGTGCACCAGGGCAGCGCCACCACCGGCCACGATGCCCTCCGCCATGGCTGCCCGGCAGGCGGACAGGGCGTCCTCGACCCGGTGCTGCAGTTCCTTCAGCTCGGCGTTCGTCGGCGCGCCGACCCGGATCACCGCGATCTTGCCGGTAAGTGTGCCGATCCGTTCGGCCAGCACGTCCTCGTCCACGCCGTACTGCGCGCGGCCCATCTCCGAGCGCAGCTGGGTGATCCGGAAGGCGAGGTCCTCTGCCGAGCCGCCGCCACCGACGATGGCGGTGCTGTTGTCGGTGACCCGCACCTGCTCGGCCCGGCCGAGGTGCTCCAGCGTCATGGTCTGCAGGTTGAAGCTGGCGTACTTGCTGAGCACCTTGCCGCCGGTGATCGCGGCGATGTCCTCCAGCTTGTGCAGCCGACGGTCGCCGAACCCGGGCGCGCGCACCGCGCAGGCCTGGAAGGTCCGGTTCACGTGGTTGTGCACCAGCATGCTCAGCGCGGTGCCCTCCAGGTTCTCCGCGATGATCAGCAGCGGCCGCGGCGCGCGCATGATCTTGTCGAGCAGCGGCATCAATTCCTGGACCTGGGTGATCTTCTCGTTGGTGATCAGGATGTACGGGTCCTCGAGGATCGCCTCCAACCGGCCGGGATCGGTGACCAGGTACGGCGAGACGAACCCGTTGTCGAACTCGAAGCCCTCCACGAAGTCCACGCTCATGCCGTACTGCGCGGCCTCCTCGACGGTCACGATGCCGGTCTCGCCGACGGTGTGCAGCGCCCGGGCGATCACCCGGCCGACCATCACGTCGTCGTTGGCCGAGATGCCGGCCACGTGGGCGAAGTCCTCCTCGGTCTCCACCGGGTGCGCCACCGACTGCAGGTGCTCCACCAGAGCGCCCACCGCGACGTCGATACCCCGCTTGACCAGCACCGGGTTGCCGCCGCTGCCGATCGCCTTCATGCCCTCCCGGACGATGGCCTGGGCGATCACGGTGGCCGTGGTGGTGCCGTCGCCGACCATGTCGTTGGTCTTGATGGCGGCTTCCTTGACCAGTTGGGCGCCCATGTTCTCGAACTGGTTCTTGAGGTGGATCTCCCGCGCGATGGTCACCCCGTCATTGGTCACCACCGGGCTGCCGGTGATCTTCTCCAGGATGACGTTGCGACCCTTGGGGCCGAGCGTGGACTTGACCGCGTCGGCCAGCTTGTCCACCCCCGCGCGCAGCAGCGCGCGGGCCTCCTCATCGAAACGTAGCTCCTTTGCCACCGTGTCTCCTTAGGAATCTGTGCTGGTCAGCGGGCTGCGGTCGAGGAGCTACGGCACCAGGATGGCGCGGCCGCGGACCCGGCCGTGGTCGAGATCGTCGAGCGCCTCGACCGCCGCGTCGAGCGGGTACTGCCTGGTGTGCAGGGTGACCTTGCCGGCCTGGGCGAGGACCATCAGCTCGGCGAGGTCGTTGTAGGTGCCGACGATGTTGCCGATGACGTTCTTCTCGCCGCCGACGAAGTCCAGCGTGGGCGCCCGGAACTCGCCGCCGTAGCCGATGA
>DATHIT010000580.1:0-5891 GCA_035489915.1 Pseudonocardia sp.
GGACTCCGCCCGCACACCCGCCCAAGGGCCGGGCCAGCCACCGAATGCGCCAGGCAACGGCCAGCACGGTGGCGCTGAATCGGGCGCCGATACGCCGCCGTCGGTCGATCGCTGGGTCTTCGGCACCGCCGGCATGCTGACTGTCGCGTTCATCGCCTGGGGCGTGTTCGGCACCGACTCGCTTGGCGCGGTGACCAGCGCTGTCCTCAACGGCGTGATGAAGGGCGGCGGCTGGGCGTTCGTGCTCGCCGCCTCCAGCTTCGTGGTCTTCTGCATCTGGCTGGCGTTCAGCCGCTACGGGCGGATCCCGCTGGGGCGGGACGGCGAGCAGCCGGAGTTCCGCACGGTCTCCTGGATCGCCATGATGTTCAGCGCCGGGATGGGCATCGGGTTGATGTTCTACGGCGTCAACGAGCCGCTCACCCACTTCACCAGCCCGCCACCGGGCACCGTCGCGCCGGGATCGCAGGAGGCGCTGGACGTCGCCATGGCGACCACGCTGTTCCACTGGACGCTGCACCCGTGGGCGATGTACGCGGTGGTCGGGCTGGCCATCGCGTACGGCAGCTTCCGGCGCGGCCGGACGCAGCTGATCAGTGACGCGTTCGCACCGTTGCTGGGCCAGCGGCGGGCGAACGGGCCGATCGGCCGGGCGATCGACGTGATGGCGATCTTCGCCACGCTGTTCGGCTCCGCGGCGTCGCTGGGGCTCGGCGCACTGCAGATCGGCGGCGGTCTGAAGGCCGGCGGGTACATGGACAACGTCGGCACCGGCCTGCTGGTGGTCGTCATCGCGGTGCTCACGGTCGCCTTCGTGGCCAGCGCGGTGAGTGGCGTGGCCAAGGGCATCCAGTGGCTGTCCAACATCAACATGGTGCTGGCCGGGCTGCTCGCGTTGTTCGTCTTCGTCGCCGGCCCGACCATCCTGATCCTCAACCTGCTGCCCACCGCGATCGGTGACTACTTCGGCAACCTGGCGCAGATGGCGGCCCGCACCGGTGCCAGCGGCGGCGACGCGATGGAGACCTGGCTGACCGGCTGGACGGTTTTCTACTGGGCCTGGTGGATCTCCTGGACCCCGTTCGTCGGCATGTTCATCGCCCGGATCAGCCGGGGCCGCACCATCAAGCAGTTCGTCACCGGCGTCATCCTGATCCCCAGCATGGTCAGCCTGGTCTGGTTCGCCGTCTTCGGCGGCGCCGCGGTGAGCCTGCAGCGCTCCGGCGTCGACCTGGCGTCCAAGAGTCCGGAGGAGCAGCTGTTCGGCGTACTGGATGCGTACCCGCTGGGGGTCGCGCTCGGCGTGGTGGCCATGCTGCTGGTGGCGATCTTCTTCGTCTCCGGCGCGGACGCCGCGTCGATCGTGATGGGCACCCTGTCACAGCGCGGCTCGATCGAACCCAGCCGGGGCGTGGTGATCTTCTGGGGCACTCTGATGGGCGCCATCGCGGCGATCATGCTGCTGGTCGGCGGTGGCGGAGACGCCGCGCTGAGCGGCGTCCAGAAGCTGACGATCATCACCGCCGCGCCGTTTGCCCTGGTCATGGTGCTGCTGTGCGTCTCGTTGACGAAGGAACTGCGCACCGACCCGATGGTGCACCGGGACGACCGGACCAGGGAGAAGGTCGAGCGCGCCATCGAGTACGGCACCGCCCGCTACGGCGAGCACTTCCACATCCGGATCGAACCCAAGAGCCCCAAAGACCCGTGAGTGGTATTGGTCGCTATAGCGACCAATACCACTCACGGGCTCTGACCTGGCTTTACTTCGCTTCGGTGAGCAGCGCGCCCATCCGCTCCACGCCGGTGCGCAGGTCGTCGTCGCCGAGCGCGTAGGAGAGCCGGAAGTAGCCGGGCGTGCCGAACGCCTCACCCGGGACCACCGCGACCTCGGCGTGCTCGAGGATCAGCGCAGCCAGGTCCACGCTGGTGGCCGGCCGCTGCCCGCGCAGTTCCTTGCCCAGCAGATCCTGGACCGAGGCGTAGACGTAGAACGCGCCGTGCGGGGTCGGGCAGCTCACCCCGGGGATCGCGGAGAGCAGCTCGACGATGGTCTTGCGCCGCCGGTCGAACGCGGAGCGCATCTCGACCACCGCGTCCAGCGGGCCGGCCACGGCGGCCAGCGCCGCGCGCTGCGCCACGTTGCACACGTTCGAGCTCAGGTGCGACTGCAGGTTGCTCGCCGCCTTGATCACGTCGGCCGGGCCGACCATCCAGCCGACCCGCCAGCCGGTCATCGCGTAGGTCTTCGCCACGCCGTTGACCACCACGCAGGTGTCGGCCAGCTCGGGCACCGCGACCGGCAGCGACTCGGCGCGCACCCCGTCGTAGACCAGGTGCTCGTAGATCTCGTCGGTGATCACCCAGATGCCGTGCTCGACCGCCCACCGGCCGACCTCGGCGACCAGCTCGGGCGGGGCCACCGCGCCGGACGGGTTGGACGGCGAGCACCACAGCAGCACCTTGGTGCGCTCGGTGCGGGCCGCCTCCAGTTGCTCCACCGAGGGCAGGTAGCCGCTCCGCTCGTCGGTGAGCACCACCACGGGGGTGCCGCCGGCCAGCGTGATGCACTCCGGGTAGGTGGTCCAGTAGGGCGCCGGCAGCAGCACCTCGTCGCCCGGGTCGACGAGCGTGGCGAACGCCTGGAACACCGCCTGCTTGCCGCCGTTGGTGACCAGCACCTGGCCGGCCTTGATGTGGTAGCCCGAGTCGCGCGCGGTCTTGGCCGCCACGGCTTCCTTCAGCTCGGGCAGACCGGCGGCCGGGGTGTACCGGTGGTTGCGCGGGTCGACGCAGGCGGCCTGGGCAGCGTCCACGATGTGCGGCGGGGTCGGGAAGTCCGGCTCGCCGGCACCGAAACCGATCACCGGCCGGCCGGCTGCCTTGAGTGCCTTGGCCTTCGCATCGACGGCCAGCGTGGCCGACTCGGCGATGCCGCCGATACGGGCCGAGACGCGGGGTCGGGCGGTTTGGGACAGGGCTGGGCTCGCGGAGGACATGCCTCCATCCTGTCAAACTTGGCAAATCGACCGTCGTCGCACCTAAGAGTCCTGGATCCGACCCGCTCGGGGGGGCCGTGGGCGGCGCGGATTGGGGCGTAAAGTTGTGGTGCCGTACACTCGCTGCGGCTGGCTCGTCGTGTACACGCTCGTTTGTTCCGGCGCGCCGCTCTCCGCGATGCCACCCGGTTGTCACACCCGGGCGGTTGCGTGGACGGAAGTTGCCATAGGGGTGTAGCTCAACTGGCAGAGCAGCGGTCTCCAAAACCGCAGGTTGCAGGTTCAAGTCCTGTCACCCCTGCCACCTGACACATTGGGTGTTGAGAACAGAAAGCGGGAACTAGTGGAGCAGCGGACGTGACTGAGGAGCGCGAGTCGGAGCGGGCCGGCCGGGATCGTCCGGCGTCCGCCGCCGACCGGCGCGGCCCGTCCGTCGGTGCCGAGATCGACGGGCGCAAGGGCCGGCCGACTCCGGCGCGCGACGGTCGGGCGGTGAAGGTTTCCCTGCTGGCCCGGTTGATGCGGTTCCTGCGCGAGGTAGTCGCCGAGCTCCGCAAGGTCATCTGGCCGACTCGGAAAGATCTGGTGACCTACACGATTGTCGTGCTGGTGTTCGTGTCCTTCATGGTGGCGCTGGTTGCTCTGCTCGACTACGTGTTCGCCAAGGGCGTGTTCGCGGTGTTCGGCAACGCCTAGCAACCAGAGGGTGGCCGAACCTCACGTCGCGAATCTGCGACGGACCAGGCACGGAAAGGAAGCGAGACTGCAGTGACCTCCTACGACGGCGGTCCGGAGCCGACCAACGACACCCCGGACACGAAGGTGGCCGAGGCGGTTGGGCACGCCGGCCAGCTCGACGAGCCGGAGGCGCAGGACGACGCAGCCAACGACTTCGGTGCCCAGGACGAGACCGAAACGGCGGTCGACGAGACTGCCGATGACACGACTGACGATGACGAGGCGGATTCGGCCGATGCGTCGGCCGGCGACGAGCCCGCCGACGAACCCGCCGATGTGGCCGACGAGCCGGAAGAGGAGCTCGACCCGGCCGAGGAGATGCGCGCCGCACTGCAGCGCGCGCCCGGCGAGTGGTACGTCGTGCACTCCTACGCCGGTTACGAGAACAAGGTGAAGAGCAACCTCGAGACCCGGGTGCAGACCCTGGACGTCGAGGACTACATCTACCAGGTCGAGGTGCCCACCGAAGAGGTCACCGAGATCAAGAACGGCCAGCGCAAGCAGGTGCAGCGCAAGGTGCTGCCCGGCTACATCCTGGTTCGGATGGAGCTGAACGACCAGTCCTGGGGCGCGGTGCGTAACACCCCCGGGGTCACCGGCTTCGTCGGCGCCACCTCCAAGCCGTCCCCGCTGACCATCGACGACGTGCTCAAGTTCCTGCTGCCGAAGCAGGAGCAGCCGAAGAAGGCCGCCGCCGGCAAGGGTGGCGCCGAGGCCGGCACGGGCAAGCCGTCGGTCGAGGTCGACTTCGAGGTCGGCGAATCGGTTACCGTGATGGATGGGCCGTTCGCCACGCTGCCCGCCACCATCAACGAGGTCAACATCGACGCGCAGAAGCTCAAGGTACTGGTGTCGATCTTCGGCCGGGAGACCCCGGTGGAGCTCTCGTTCAGCCAGGTATCCAAGATCTAGCCAGGTCGCGGCAGGGCGACCGGCTAAGTAGGTAGAAGGAACAGAGGACATGCCTCCCAAGAAGCGGAAACTCTCCGCGATCATCAAGCTCCAGATCAAGGCCGGCGCGGCCACCCCGGCGCCGCCGGTCGGTCCGGCGCTGGGTCAGCACGGCGTCAACATCATGGAGTTCTGCAAGGCGTACAACGCGGCCACCGAGTCCCAGCGGGGCAACGTGGTGCCGGTGGAGATCTCGGTCTTCGAGGACCGTTCCTTCACCTTCACGCTGAAGACCCCGCCCGCGGCGAGGCTGCTGCTCAAGGCGGCCGGCGTGGAGAAGGGCAGCGGCGAGCCGCACCGGCTCAAGGTCGCCTCGGTGACCATGGACCAGGTGCGGGAGATCGCCACGCAGAAGATGCCGGACCTGAACGCCAACGACATCGACCAGGCCGCGAAGATCATCGCCGGGACCGCCCGGTCGATGGGAATCACCGTCCAGGGCTGAACGTTCCACTAGGTGGGGAGCGCGGCGACTGGCCGTGGCCCCGGTGGGAGAGCCGAGCGCGGCTCGCACCACACCTGACTCAAGCGGCGGCCGCCCAACACCGCGGCGCCGCGAAACAACACAGAGGACAGTGAGATGAAGCGCAGCAAGAACTACCGCCAGGCGGCGGAGAAGATCGACCGGGAGAAGCTGTACACCCCGCTGGAGGCCGCCGGGCTGGCCAAGGAGACGTCCACCACGAAGATGGACCCCACCGTCGAGGTCGCCATGCGGCTCGGCGTTGACCCGCGCAAGGCCGACCAGATGGTCCGGGGCACCGTGAACCTGCCGCACGGTACCGGCAAGACCGCTCGGGTGATCGTGTTCGCGGTCGGTGACAAGGCCGACGAGGCCACCGCCGCCGGTGCGGACGAGGTCGGCTCGGAGGATCTGATCGCCCGCATCCAGGGCGGCTGGCTGGACTTCGACGCCGCGATCGCCACCCCGGACCAGATGGCCAAGGTCGGCCGGATCGCCCGGGTGCTCGGCCCGCGTGGCCTGATGCCGAACCCGAAGACCGGCACGGTGACCCCGGACGTGACGAAGGCGGTCAACGAGATCAAGGGCGGCAAGATCAACTTCCGGGTGGACAAGCAGTCCAACCTGCACCTGGTGATCGGCAAGGCGAGCTTCGGCACGGAGAAGCTGGTGGAGAACTACTCCGCCGCGCTGGACGAGATCCTGCGGGCGAAGCCGTCCGCCGCCAAGGGCAAGTACCT
>DATHIT010000581.1:0-3991 GCA_035489915.1 Pseudonocardia sp.
ATTCTGCTGAGCGTGTTCAGCGCCGCGTACGTGGCCGTGCGGCTGCTGGCCAGCCGCCTCCCTGACCGGTTCGGGCCGGTGCCCATGATCCTGACCTCAGCCATCCTGGAGGCGTCCGGGTTGCTGCTGATCGCTCTTGCCCCCAACTGGTGGGTGGCGGCGGTCGGCGCCCTGGTCGCGGGCGGTGGGTTCACGCTGCTGTATCCCTCCCTGGCGCTGATCGCAATCGACAAGGCACCCGAGGCCGAGCGTGGCGCCACCCTCGGCGCGGTCAGCTCCTTCCTGGACCTGTCGGTCGGCGTCGCCGGCCTGGTCGGCGGGATCATCGCCGGGGTGAGCTACCCGGCGGTGTTCGCCCTGTCCGCCGCGCTGGCCCTTACCGCTATCGTCGCCGGAACCGCCGCCGCCCGGCGCGGCCGGGCGCCGAGTTGATCAACCAGCGAGGCGGGTTCGTTACTCACCGTCGACGTGGTAGGCACCCTCATGGAGTGGCTGGGTGTAGTGCTCGGCGAAGAACTTGGCGGTGAGCTCGCCGCGACTCGAGACCGCTACCTTCTCAAAGATCGTCTTGACGTAGTCCCGGACGGTGTGCGGCGAGACGAACAGCGTCGCCGCGATCTCGGCTGTGCCCACTCCGCGGGCGATCAGCCGGGTGACCTCTTGCTCGCGTGGGGATAGCGCGTAGGCCTCGACGATGATCGGGGCGATCTCCTCGCCGTGCGCGGGCTCAATGACGACAGCGACGGACCCGGCGTCGCCTTCGAGGTCGCGCAGGCACGTGGCGTGCAGGATGAGCCAGCGGCCCCGTGGCGATCGCACCCGCACGCGAGCCGGTGCGTTTGCCCGCCCTTGCGCGATGGCGCGGGCCCGCGCGACGACGCCGACGACCTCGGTGGACAGCGGACGACCCAGTGGACGTGGGCCGATCGGCGGTTCAGACAGCTCACCGAGCCAGGCTCGGGCCTCGTCGCTGGCGGAGAGCAACGCTCCGTCGGGGTCGAACAGCATCAGGCCCGGCGCCGTTGGTGCCCGAAGCGGCGCCGGAGACCGGCTGAGCGTTGCTCGCCGCAGCGCGCTGCCGACCGGGGCAGAGAGGGCGGCGACCAGCGCAACCTCCTCCCGGCTGAACTCCGGACGGCCAGCGCCACGCATGAGTGAGGCGACGCCCCAGGTGAACGTGCCCACCCGGAAGGCGACGCGAAGCTCGTCGCCGAAGCCCTCCGGCTTCAAGAAATCGCGATAGCGGGCGCTGCGGGCCGGCAGTCCGTCGGTCGCGGACCACAGCGTTCCCGTGGGTAGCGGCGCCCGGGCGAGGTCAGCGAAGAGGTTCACATCCTCCACGAGGAACTCGCGTTGCCAGTAGGCATGGCACTGGTTGTTAGCGACGCCGTCGATCCGGGCTGGGCACATGGGGAGCACGGTCGCGGGATCGGTGCCGAAGAAGATCGACGCGTCGAACGGGACAAAGGGCGCGAGGCGTGCCGCCAGCTCGTCGAAGACGGTCTCGCTCTCGGCGACGGCTACGCCCTTCGCGATCCCGTCGACGCAGGTCACGTGGCTGAGGCTCCCACTCGAGGCACCGCGCCACAACCCCCGCGAATGAGGGTTTGCGGCGCGGCACCTCCCCCGAACCGGGGCATCGCCGTACCGCGATTGGGCGGGCATCGTGGCCTGCCACGCAAGCAGCCTCCCTGGAGGTGCAGAGATGAAGGTCGGCATCGGGCTGCCCGCCGCGACTCAAGGAGTCCAGACGGCGAGCCTGGTTCGCTGGGCGCGCAGTGCCGAGGCCCATGGCTTCGACGCGCTCGGCGTGATCGATCGCCTGGTGTACGACAACCACGAGCCGTTGGTGACCCTGACCGCCGCCGCGGCCGTCACCGATCGCATCGAGCTTGTCACCGACGTGCTGATCGCGCCGATCCGCGCCACCGCGCTGCTGGCCAAACAGGCCGCCACGCTGGATCGGCTCTGCGGCGGCCGGCTCACCCTCGGCCTGGGCCTTGACGGACGTGCCGAGGACTTCACCGCTGTTGGCATGTTCACCGACGGGCGCGGCAGACGCTTTGACAACCAGCTGGGCACACTGCGGGAGATCTGGTCAGGCGACCGTGTCGGGCCGGCCCCCGCGCGGCCCGGCGGCCCTCCGCTGCTGGTGGCTGGCTATGTCCCGAGGGCGATAGAGCGAGCGGCGCGACTGGCCGACGGCTGGAGCATGGGCGTCGGCACGCTCGAGCAGTTCCGCGAGGGCCTGGCGATCCTGCGCGATGCCTGGGCTGGT
The DNA here is from genome assembly GCA_035489915.1 of Pseudonocardia sp. Taxonomy (GTDB): domain Bacteria; phylum Actinomycetota; class Actinomycetes; order Mycobacteriales; family Pseudonocardiaceae; genus Pseudonocardia. The sequence goes on from DATHIT010000581.1 coordinate 2,279, forward strand.
CATCGCCGGAGCGGACAGCCCCGCACGCTGGCCATGGCCTACTTCGCGCTCGGCCGCGGCGGCCGGGACGCGGCTGAGCAAGATCTACACCACTACTACGGCTGGCTGGGTCCCGCCGTCGCCGCGGACATCGCGGCCGGCGCGCTGACCGACCCGGCCGCGGTCATCCACTGGCTGAGCGCGTACGCCGAGGCCGGCGCCCAGGAGGTGCTCCTCATGCCCTGCAGCCCTGAGCCCGCCCAGGTCGATCTCCTCGCCGAGGCGGTGTCCAGGTGGCACGCGCTCCAAACCGTCGCCTAGTCCGGTGAGCCATCCACAAGCCCGAACCGAAACCGAAAGGAGGGTGTCATGGACCTCAAGCTGCGGCCGGGCACGCCCGAGGACGCCGAGACCTGCGGACGCATCTGTTATGGGGCGTTCAGCACTATTGCCAGCGAGCACAATTTCCCCTCGGACTTCCCTGACCCGCAGGTGGCGACCGGGCTGCTTTCGATGCTGCTAGGTCATCCCGGCTTCTACTCGGTGGTCGCCGAGGTGGACGGCAACGTCGTGGGCAGCAACTTCCTCGATGAACGCTCGACGATTCCCGGCGTCGGCCCGGTCACCGTCGACCCCGCCGCGCAGAACCACGGGGTGGGCCGAGTCCTCATGCAGGACGTGATGCGCCGTGCCGCGGACCGCGGTGCGCCCGGCATCCGCCTGCTGCAGGCTGGGTACCACACCCGTTCGCTCTCCTTGTATGCCAAGCTCGGTTTCCAGGTCAGTGACCTGCTCGCCTGCATGCAGGGCACACCACCGAAGGGCGAGATTTCCGGTTACCGGGTCCGACGCGCCAGCACCGCCGATATCGAAGCGTGTACCGCGGTCTGCCGGGGAGTCCATGGGCATGATCGGGCTGGTGAGCTGCGCGACGCGCTCGAGCAAGGTACTGCCCTGGTGGTCGAGCATGACGGGCGAATCAGCGGTTACGCCACCGACCTGGCGTTTTTCGCCCATGCCGTCGGCGAGAGCAACGAGGATCTCAAAGCACTCATCTTGGCTGCCGATGCCTTCGGCGGTTCCGGCATCCTGGTTCCCACCACTAACTCCGCGCTGTTCCGGTGGTGTCTGGAACGGGGCCTGCGGGTCGTGCAGCCGATGACCTTGATGACCCTCGGCCTGCACACCCCACCGCGGGGCGCATACCTGCCAAGCATCCTGTACTAGGAAGGCGGTCTCACCCGGTTGGCCGGCGCGGTCAGGTATGGCTGCCGGGCCCCGTCGGGCCGAGTTCGCCGCGGCGCGGCGCCTACAAGGTGTGCGTCGGCAGGGTGTCTTCCTGGAGCAGGGACCGGACGGGCCGAGGGAGATTCTCGTCGTGGAGGCCGATGACCCGGGCCGCGCCTTCGAGATGATGGGCACCTCGCAGGAGCCGTTCGACGTGTGGCTGCGTGCGATGGTCCTGGACACCTACAAGCTTGATCTGTCACAGCCGATGGGGCCGCCGCCCGAGCAGCTACTGGCTTGGTCCGAGGACGAAGACTGAGCGGGCCGCCACGACCGAGCTTGCTACTTGGGCGCCCGCCACATCGCCCACATTTTAGGTCCGCCGGGGATTTGGATCTCTGCGGTCACTTCGAAGCCGTGTCGAAGGTAGAGGGGCACGTTGCGCTCGCTGGTGGCCTCGAGGTACGCCGGCACCCGGTCCCGATCGCACCTCTCGAGCACCGGAGC
>DATHIT010000582.1:0-14083 GCA_035489915.1 Pseudonocardia sp.
GACACCTTCGACCAGTTCAAGAAGGTCCTGCACGACGTGGTCGAACACCAGCGCCAGCACCCGAGCAGCCGCTAGCCGCGGTTGTCAGCTGCTAGCCGCGGTGGTCAGCCGCGGGCCGGTGAGCTGGGCGAGCTAGCCGGCCAGCTGCGCGAGCGGGCCGGCGAGCCGGGCGAGCGGGCCGGCGAGCCGGCCGAGCGGGCCGGCGCCGCATCTGCCTGGTGTTGCCGAGCTGCACAGGAGGCAGGCCGAAGGCGTGCACATCCTGCGTGCTGTGTAGCTGGGCAACACGGCGCCGCTCGACGGTGAGCCCAGCAGTGGCGGCCACAGCCGAAACACGTAGCCAGGGCGCGAGCCGTTTCCGCCGCTCGCCACAGCGCGGCACAGCGCGCACGGCTCGGCACAGCGCGCACGGCTCGGCACAGCGCGTCGGGCGGCTGTGTGAGCATGCCGCGGGCTGTGTGAGCGGCCAGGCGGGCTGTGTGAGCATGCCGCGGGCTGTGTGAGCATGCCGCGCGCTGTGTGAGCTCAACAGGGCTGTGTGAGCTCAACGGGCTTGTGTGAGCTCAACGGGGCTGTGTCGGCGGCCAGGCGGGCTGTGTGAGCGCGACAGGGCTGTGTGAGCGAGGCTGGCCGGCGGTGTCGCGTCAGCCCACGCCGGCCACGCGGCCACGCCGGCCAAAGTCGGCTCAGGCTTAGGATGTTGCAAACGATTGCGGCGCATGCCCTACCGTGGGTTGACGGGGCGCGGCATAATTGGACACAGTAATGCGAACGTTTGCAGGAGCGGCGGAGTGGGCGCCTCTTTGTCGCCGGATGATCGAGGAGCGGGACGACGATGGCTAGCTTTTCAGCAGAACCGCCTCGTATCGGCTGGGTCGGAGCCGGCCGGATGGGCGCCGCACTGGTGCGCCGGCTGCTGGCCGCCGGATACCCGGTCGCGGTGTACAACCGCACCCGGGCCAAGGCGGAATCGCTGCAGGAGTATGGCGCCGAGGTGGTCGACCGCCCGGTGGACCTGGCGGACCGGGACGTGGTGTTCACCATGGTGTCCGCCTCGGACGACCTGGAGCAGGTGACCGTCGGCCAGGGCGGCGTGCTCACCGCGGCGGACGTCGCGCCGGGGATCCTGATCGACTCCTCCACGGTGTCGGCCGAGGTGTCCGCATCGGTGCGGGCCGAGGCCGCGAAGCGCGGCACCGAGCTGCTCGCCGCGCCGGTCAGCGGGAACCCGAAGGTGGTCGCCGCCGGCAAGTTGACCCTGGCCGTGTCCGGGCCGAGGGCCGCGTTCGAGCGGGTGGAGCCGCTGCTCGGCGAGCTCGGCCAGGGCGTGACCTACGTCGGCGAGGACGAGGCGGCCCGCCTGGTCAAGATCTGCCACAACGTGTTCCTCGGCGTGGTCATCCAGTCTCTCGCGGAGATCACCGTGCTCGCCGAGAAGGGCGGGGTGGACCGGGCGGCGTTCCTGGAGTTCCTGAACAACTCGGTGATGGGTTCCACGTTCAGCCGCTACAAGACGCCGGCGCTGGTGAACCTGGACTTCACCCCGACGTTCACCATGCCGTTGCTGCGCAAGGACTTCGATCTCGGTCTGGCCGCCGCCAGGGAGCTCGAGGCGCCCATGCCGATCGCCTCGGCGACCGCGCAGCTGATCGCCTCGGCGATCGGCGCGGGGCTGATCGACCAGGACTTCGCGGTGCTGATCGAGGAGCAGGCGCGCCGCTCCGGGCTGGCTCTGAAGCCGGAGAACGTCGAGGTCAGTGATGGGTTGGAGGCCGAAGATGACCGCTAGCCGACCGATCCCGGCGCCCGGCCACAATGCGGTCGACTTCGAGCAGCGGGTCGACTTCGACCGGTTGCGCGACTACCGGCTGGGCCGGGCCATGGCGTCCCTGGAGGCCAGCGAGTGCGGGGCCTTGTTGCTGTTCGACTTCTACAACATCCGCTACACCACGCAGACGTGGATCGGCGGAGCGCTGGGCGACAAGATGACCCGGTACGCGCTGCTCACCCGGGGCGGCGAGCCGATGCTGTGGGACTTCGGCTCGGCCGCCAAGCACCACCAGCTCTACGCGCCGTGGCTGAAGCCGGAGAACTGCCGGGCCGGCATGCTCGGGCTGCGCGGCGCGATCTCGCCGGACGCCGGGCTGATGGTCTTGGCGGTCGCCCAGATCAAGGACCTGCTCACCCAGGCCGGGGTGGCGGACGAGCCGGTCGGGGTGGACATCGTCGAGCCGCCCTTCCTGTTCGAGATGCAGCGCCAGGGGCTGCGGGTGGTCGACGCCCAGCAGCTGATGCTGGACGCCCGGCAGATCAAGTCCACCGACGAGATCACCCTGCTGTCCCAGGCCGCCGCGATGGTCGACGGCGTCTACCAGGACATCGTCGAGGCCCTCAAGCCCGGCGTGCGGGAGAACGAGATCGTCGCCCTGGCCAACAAGCGGCTGTATGAGATGGGCTCCGATCAGGTCGAGGCGATCAACGCGGTGTCCGGGGAGCGCTGCAACCCGCACCCGCACAACTTCTCCGACCGGCTCATCCGCCCTGGTGACCAGGCTTTCTTCGACATCATCCAGTCCTACAACGGATACCGGACCTGCTACTACCGCACCTTCGGGGTGGGCAGCGCGACCGACTCGCAGCGCGACGCCTACCGGCGCGCCAGGGAGTGGATGGACGCGGCGATCCAGATCGTGAAGCCTGGGGTGGGCACCGACGAGGTGGCCAGGGTCTGGCCGAGGGCGGTGGACTTCGGCTTCGAGAGCGAGATGGCCGCGTTCGGGCTGCAGTTCGGCCACGGCCTCGGGTTGGGCCTGCACGAGCGGCCGATCATCTCCCGGCTCAACAGCCTGGACAGCCCGGTGGAGATCCAGACCGGCATGGTGTTCGCGCTGGAGACCTACTGCCCCGCCTCGGACGGCTTCTCCGCCGCCCGGATCGAGGAGGAGGTCGTGGTGACCGAGCACGGCGTCGAGGTGCTCACCCGGTTCCCCGCGCAGGACCTGTTCATCGCCAACGAGTACTGAGCCGTCTGGCCCGCGTGGTGTCCCTATGCTGACCCGATGAGTACGGCCCCGACCATCAAGGATGTCGCCAAGCTCGCCAAGGTGCACGCCGCGACAGCCAGCCGGGCGCTGAACCCGAGAACCCGGGACATGGTCAACGCGCGCACGGCGATCCGGGTCATGGAGGCGGCCAAGTCGCTGGGGTACGCGCCGAACTCTGCGGCCCGCAGCCTGCGCACCCGGGTGTCCTCGGTGGCCGGAGTGATCATCCCAGACCTGCGCAACCCGATGTTCCCGCCGATCGTGCGCGGCGTCGAGGACGGGCTGCGGGACGCCGGCTACATGGCGCTGCTCGGCAACACCGACGGAGACCTGGCCAGGGAGCGGGAGCTGCTGTCCACCATGCGCGGCCGGCAGACCGACGGGTTCATCCTGGCCACCAGTCGGCGGGATGACCTGCTCGCTGACCCGGGCGGAACGCTCGGGGCGCCGACCGTGCTGGTGAATCGGCGCACCGACGCGGGCGACCTGCCGTCGGTCACGGCGGACAGCGCGGCGGGCATCCACGCGGTGATCCGCCTGCTGGCCGGGAAGGGCCACCGGAGGATCGCGCATCTGGCCGGGCCCAGGGAGCTGTCCACCGGGTGGGAGCGCTACCGCGGTTACCTGGATGCGATGGCCGCCCATGGGCTGGAGGTCGACCCGGACCGGGTGCGGTTCTGTGAGTCGTTCACCGAGGAGTCCGGCTACCGCGCGGCCTGCCAGCTGCTCGATGCGCGGCCCGAGGTCACCGCGCTGGTGGCGGCCAACGACCTGGTCGCGCTCGGTTGCTACACCGCGTTGGCCGAGCGGGGCCTGCGCTGCCCGGCGGACGTGTCGGTGATCGGCTTCAACGACATGCCGTTCGTCGACCGGCAGCGCCCGCCGCTGACCACGGTCCGGATCCCGCACTACGACCTGGGCTTCGAGGCCGCCCGGCTGCTGCTCGAGCGAATCGCCAACCCGACCGCGCCGGCGAAGCGCGTGGTGCTGCCGGTGACGTTGGTGGAACGCGAGTCGGTGGCTCCGCCCCGGAGGTGAGCTGTGCGAACGATTGCATCGAGGGCGCCGGCCTGCTAGCTGTTGGGGAGGACCGGCGATCTCTGTCACCGGCCACCCGGGCGGAGCAGCGTGGGGGCATGGCACCCCAACTGGGCAAGATCGGCGCGTGGCTGAACCCCGCGCACGATGACGAAGCACGACTGAAGTACGCCGTCGAGGCCGAGGCGCTGGGCTACGGCACGGTGTGGCTGGGCGTCGGAGTCACCCCGGTGGCCGGACTCGACCTGGTCGAACGGGTACTGGATGCCACCGAGTCGATCACCGTGGCCACCGCCATCGTGAACATGTGGACCAACCCGGCCGCCGAGGTGGCCCGCTCCTACCGCCGGGTGGTGGCCAGGCATCCGGACCGGTTCCTGCTCGGGGTGGGCATCGGCCACCCCGAGTCGATCACCAGTTACCAGCGCCCGATGGACAAGATGGTCGAGTACCTCGGCCAGCTGGACGAGGGTGGGGTCCCTGCCGACCGGCGGGTGCTGGCCGCGCTCGGGCCGAAGGCATTGGCGTTGGCCGAGGCGCGGGCGGCCGGTTCGCACCCGTACCTGACGGTGCCCGAGCACACCCGGCGAGCCCGGCGGGCACTCGGCCCGGCCCGGCTGCTGGTGCCCGAGCAGACCGTGGTGGTGGATCCGGACCCGGTGATTGCTCGCCGGATCGCCAGACACTTCCTGACCAACCCGTACCTGAGCCTGCGCAACTACGTGAACAACCTGCTCAGCCTGGGGTTCACCGAGGCTGACGTGGCCGAAGATGGCAGCGACCGGCTGGTCGACGCGCTCATCCCGCACGGTCCGCCGGAGACGGTCCTGGCCCGGTCGGTCGAGCACCTGGCCGCCGGCGCGGACCACGTCGGCATCCAGGTGCTCACCGACGGCTGGGCCGATCCGATGCCCGGCTACCGGGCTATCGCCGAGGTTGTCCGCAAGGTCATTTGAGGATGTTCACCGCGCGGGCGATCACCAGGGCCACCGTCACCAGGGAGACCAGCGACTGCACGAGCATGGTCAACTTCGCCCACCGGGACAGCGGCATCACGTCGGTCGGGCTGAACGCGGTGGCGTTGGTGAACGACAGGTACAGGTAGTCCAGGAACGCCGGTTCCCAGTCCGGGTGTGCCACCTCGGGGGTCTGCATCTGGACGAACAGGAAGTCGGGGATCCGTCGGCGGGCGTGCGCTCGCGCGGCGGGCCCGCCCCGGTCGAACTGCCAGTACCAGAGCGCGAACGCGATGATGTTGGTCAGCCAGATCGCCGCTCCGGTGGACAGCAGCGGCCCGGCGTCCTCGCCGGCCCGTCCCCCCACCAACTCGACGGCCAACAGCGCGGCGGACCAGCCGTTTGCCACGCTGACCAGCGCCGTCAGGGTGAGGCTGCCGCCCCGCATGACGGCCGACTCCCGGTTCAGTCGGGTCGGATTGACCGCGATGAGTGCCACCAGCAGGGCCGCTTCCAGGCCGGGCAGCATCCACTTGGACACCAGGGTGAGCCGGTCCGGCAGGACCAGCTGCAGGGCGATGGCCACCACGATCATCCCGGCCACCGGCCAACGACTCTCGCCCCGGGTGACCCGCAGCCAGGCGGGCACGTGCGCCTGCTTGGCACCGTGGGTGAGCGTGTGCGCCACGCCGGTGACCGGGTGGTGGCCGCCGCAGAGCAGTGCCTCCAGTCGGGTCAGCTCGGCGTGCACCGAGCCGAGCTGCCGCAGGTGCGCGAGGTCCACGGCGGCGGCCGGGGTGTCGGGCGCCGCCGCGGGCGGGGAAGAACCGGCCTGCTCGGCGGTTGGTCCGGTGTTGTCCATGGGCATCGTCCGTTCCTGTCAGGGCCGGGTGCGCGGCGCGACCGACCCGAGTGCTCAGCGGCGGCGGAACCGCTCGGCCAGCTCGGGGTGGTCCTCCCACCACAGCCGCGGCCGCTCCGGATCACCGGTGAACTCCGGGCCGGTGTCGGCGGCGCTCCGGGCCAGGGCGTTCGCGCGCTGCTCGTCCTCCCGGTCCAGCTCGGCATCGACCTGCGCCGCCTGCTCGGCGTCCTCGCTGGTCATCCGGCGCAGCACCACGCCGAGGAAGGGCAGCCCGGCCAGGTCGCCGCCGATCCACAGGACGCCGGCGCCGATGATCTGATCGAGTCGAGGGCTCGGGCCCCACGGGCGGCCCAGCGCGAGGTAGTAGTGCGGGGCGAGCAGCGGGCCGAGCCAGACCGCCAGGCCCAGCGCGCCGTCCAGTACCACCTCGGCGGCGCTGATGCCGAGGCTGACCAGGTACGGGTCGGTGCGCGGCGTCGGGTCGACCCGGAACCGGGTCCAGAAGTACAGCCACCCGGCGGCCAACAGCCCGAGCCCGACCAGCGCCGCCACCCAGCCGTGCGCCAAGCTGGCCGGGTAGATCGGGGTCAGGTAGACCAGCGGCATCGGCGCGACAAACACCGGCGTGACCACCAGTGGGAAGGTCAGCCGGCGGGCCATCCCGGAGCGCAGCGCGCGGCCCAGTGGCGCGCGCACCGACGGCGGGGCGAGCTCACGCAGCAGGGTCAGCGGGGCGCCCATCGCCCACAGCATCGGCACGATCATCAGCAGCGACACGTTCTGCACCGCGCGCGCCCAGAACAGCACCCCGGCGTAGACCCCGATCGAGCCGGAGGTGATCACCACCAGCCAGCCGACGCCGGCCAGGAAGTTCCAACTCCGCGCGGCCGGCCACACACCGCCCCGGGCGCGCAGCCGGCGGACCCCGACCCAGTAGGCCGCGCCGAATGCCACCGCGGCCGCCGCGCCCAGGCTGGGCTGCCAGGCGGTGAGCACCCGCGCCAGCGTCAGCGGCGGCGGCCCGGTGTATCCGGCGGCGATCAGGAGGGCGTGCACCCGCCCAGCGTGCACCCGGCGACGGCCGAGTACGAAAACGCGCCGCGGCCACCCTCAGCAACGACTCAGCTGGTCACCGGGGGTCGCTGGGTGTGGAACATCTCGTCCAGGGTGACCGGGGTCAACCGCCGCTGCCTGATCACGTCCAGGATCTGGTCGAACAGTCCGAGCACGGTGGGATGGTTGGCGTGCCCGAGCATGATCACCCCAGCCTGCAGGTACCGGTGCGCCTGCGCCATCAGGAACTCCGGCGTGATCAGCTCCGAGTCGGAGTACGAACCGTCCCACAGCACGACCCGGTTGAACCCCACCTCGCCGGCCGTCTCGACGACAGCGAGGTTCCGCCGGCCGAACGGCGGTCGGAAGTACGGGCGGGTGGAGGTGCCGAAGGTGGTGGCGATCCACTTCTCGTTGCGCTCCAGCTCCTCGCGGATCCCCGCCGGGGCCAGTTTGGTGAGGTCGGGGTGGGTGAAGGTGTGGTTCATCAGCTGCACCTGGCCGGCCTCGATCAGCGGCCGCAGCACCGGGGCCTGGGGCGCCCAGGCGCTGGCGTAGCGGCCGTTCGGGCTGAACGTCAGGTGTACGCCGGTGCGCTGGGCGAAGGCGGCGTACCCGGCCACGCAGCGGTCGCAGAACCCGTCGTCCACGGTCAGCGCGAGCTGCCGGGCGGGCACGCTGGCGGCCGGCCCACCGAACAGCTCGACCACCCCGTGCGGCCGATCGACGGGGCGTGGCGGTCTGATTGGGCGGGGTTGGAGCCCGGTGCCCAGCGGACCGCCGGAGCCGCCCCGGGCTGACCCGCCGACACCCGAACCGGGCTCGCCGGGGTCGGAACCCGTTGGCGCGGTTCCGCAGCCCGCGGCCGCCGAAGCGAGGCCGATGCCGAGCAGGCCGAGAAAGACCCGGCGGCCCCAACGCTGGTGCGGGCACGTCACCGACGCACGGTAGTCAGACCTGCCGCCCGGCCGCACTGCCTTTGCCCGTCGCCGCCTCAGCTTCTCAGCTGGCGCCGGCGTCAGCTCCGGAGGCGGGTCATCTTGGGGTCGAACAGGGGCTCCTCGGCTACCCGCGCGGGCAGCCGACTGTCGAAGTAGCCGATGTGCAGCTCGGTGCCCGGTGCGGCCAGCTCGGCGGGCAGCCAGGCGTAGGCGATGCCCGCGCCGATGGTGTAGCCGTAGGCCGCGCTGGTCACGTAGCCGGCCACGGACCCGTCAGCGGAGTACACCGGCTCGTTGCCCAGCACGGTCGCGCCCGGCTGGCTCAGCGTCAGGCAGCTGAGCCGCCGGGTGACCTGGTCACGGCGGCGAAGCGCGGCGGCCTGGCCGACGAACTCCGGCTTGTCCGGCTTGACCGCGAACCCGACCCCGGCCTCCCACGGGTCGTGCTCGAAGGTCATGTCGGTGCCGAACGAGCGGTAGCCCTTCTCCAGCCGCAGGCTGTTGAACGCGCCCCGCCCGGCGGCGATCAGGCCGTGCTCGGCGCCGGCCGCCCAGAGCGTGTCCCACAGCTTCTGGCCCATGTCGGCGGTGGTGTACAGCTCCCAGCCCAGCTCTCCGACGTAGGACAGCCGCAACGCGGTGACCGGCACATTGCCCAGGTAGGTCTGCCTGCCCCGGAAGTACTTGAGCCCGCTGGCCGAGAAGTCGTCGCTGGTCAGTGGCTGGAGTACGTCCCGGGCGCGCGGACCCCAGAGGCCCAGGCAGCAGGTCCCCGGGGTGATGTCGCGGACCGCCACCGACCCATCCGCCGGTAGGTGCCGAGTCAGCCAGTCCAGGTCCAGGTTGCCGTTCGCGCCCACCTGGAACTGGTCGGGGCCCAGCCGGGCGACGGTGATGTCGGAGCGGATACCGCCGTCCACGTCCAGCAGCAGGGTGTAGGTCACCGAGCCGACCGACTTGTCGACCGTGCTGGTGCACATCTGGGTCAGGAAGGCCGCCGCGCCGGGCCCGGTGACCTCCAGCCGCTTCAGCGCGGTCATGTCGTAGATGGCTACCGCTTCGCGGGTGTACTGCGCTTCGGCGCCCACGATCGGCGACCAGTACTGGGCGGCCCAGTCGGTCGGGTCGTTGTTCGGCACGTCGATATCGCGGCCATCCACCAGCCCGGCGTTGGCCTCGTACCAGTGCGGCCGCTCCCACCCGTTGGCCTCCAGGAAGAACCCGCCGAGCTCGCGCTGCCGCTGATAGAACGGGCTGGTGCGCAGCGGGCGGGGGTCCTCCATGGGCTGCAGCGGGTGCTTGATGTCGTAGATCTCGACGAAGTTCTGGCAGCCCCGGGCGACCACGTAGTCCGGCGCCAGGTGGTGCTGCTCGAACCGGTTGACGTCGCAGGCGTGCAGGTCGAACGAGGAGCAGTGGCCGTCCACCAGCCACTCGGCCATCGCCCGGCCGACCCCGGCGGAGTGGGTCACCCAGACCGCCTCGGCCACCCAGAAGCCCTTGACCTGGTTGGACTCGCCGAGCAGCGGCATGTCGTCGGTGGTGAAGGAGAACAGCCCGTTGATGCCCTCCTCGATCTTCGCGCCGGCCGTGCTGGGCAGTAACGAGTTCGTCTCCCGCCAGGCCTCGGTGAAGTCCTCCTCGGTGAACGGCTGAACCGAGGGCATCACCTCGGCGTCGTCCACGCCCAGGATCTCGGTCACCCCGACCGGCATCGGGCGGTGCCCGTAGTAGCCGATTCCGAGCTGGTCGAAGCGTTCCCGGTAGTACAGGTCGGCCTCCTGGTGGCGCAGGATCGGGCGCAGCGCCTCCTCGGTTTGCCCGGCCAGCGCGGGCACCTGACCGGTCCAGGCCAGCTGGTGGGCCAGCGGGGTGAGCGGCAGCGTCATGCCGACCATGCCGGCCACCTTCTGCCCCCAGATCCCGGCGCAGCACACCACGATCTCGGCGGGCAGCTCGCCGGCGCTGGTGGCTACCCCGGTCACCCGGCCGTCCTCGGTCAGCACGTCCAGCACCTCGGTGCGCTCCAGCACCCGCACGCCGCGCTCGGCCGCCCGGGTCACCTGGGCCTGCACCGCGCGCACCGCCTTGGCCAGCCCGTCGGTGGGTACGTACAGCCCGCCGAGCACCTGCGCCCGGTCCAGCAGCGGCGCGAGCTCGAGGCACCGGTCCGGGTCGACCACCTCGGCGTCCACTCCCCAGGCCCGAGCCCAGCCGGCGCGACGGTGCAGCTCGGCCAGCCGGGCCGGGGTGGTGGCCACCTCCAGCCCGCCGACCTGCAGAAAGCACGGCTCGCCTGCGACGTCCAAAGAGCACAGCTTCTCGACGGTGTAGCTGGCCAGCTCGGTCATCGTCTTCGATGAGGTGGTCTGGAAGACCAGGCCGGGGGCGTGTGAGGACGACCCTCCCGGTTCCGGCAGCGGGCCCTGGTCAACCAGGGTGATGTTGTCCCAGCCCTTGATGGATAGCTCGTCGGCGAGCGCGGCGCCTACGACGCCCGCCCCGATGATGACCACCTGGGGTCCGGCCATACCTATCCTCCGGTGCGCTATTCGCAACAGTCTCCACGTTACGCAACGAGCGTTCCTGCTGAGGGAGCGCCCTGTCAAGGGTCGATGTGCGCGCTACAGAGTTTCCCGAACGGACTGCTCGAAGTGGTCGACATGGTGCACCGCCAGCTCCCGGGCGCGGGCGCCGTCGCCGGCCAGGATGGCCTCGATCATCGGCACGTGGTGCTCGACGTGGTCGACCTCGGGCAGCTGCTCCAGGAACAGGTACCAGATGCGCAGCGACAGGTTGTAGTAGTGATCGAGCGTCGCCTCGAGGTAGCGGTTGTGCGCGCAGGCGTAGATCGCCCGGTGGATTTCGGTGTCCAATCGCATGCTGGTTTCCCGGCCGCCGCCGCTGCCGCGGATCTCGGAGATCAGCTCGCGGAGCATCTCCCGATCCGAGGCGGTGAGCCGCTCCGCCGCGCGCTGCGCCGCGTGCCCCTCCAGCTGCCGGCGCACGTCCCCGATCAGTCCATGGTCGGTGATGTTCACCTCGGTGACGAAGGTGCCCTGCCGGGGATAGATGGCCACCAGAGTCTCCGCCTCGAGCCGCTTGAGCGCGTCCCGCAGGGGAGTGCGGCCCACGCCGAGCTCGGCGGACAGCCGCTCCTCGTTGATCGGCGAGCCCGGTGGCAGCCGGAGGGTGACGATCATGTCCCGGATCACCGCGTAGGCCCGGTCGGCGAGCAGTGGGGCCCGGCCTGGAAAAGCAGAACCTGGAAGGAAGTGGTTGACGCCGCCGCTCATGGTTCCTAGCCTAACGTACATCTGAAATATCAGAACGCAGGCGGCGGTATTTTAGTTGCCGCGAGTCCCAACTGATACGCGCACCGATACGAGGAGCCTGATGAGCGCCTTCGACCAGGACCTGGGCAGCTTCGATCCCGAGGTCGCCGCCGCGCTGGATGCCGAGCTCGGCCGGCAGCGAGACACCCTGGAGATGATCGCCTCGGAGAACTTCGCGCCGGTCGCGGTGCTGCAGGCGCAGGGATCGGTGCTGACCAACAAGTACGCCGAGGGCTACCCGGGGCGGCGCTACTACGGCGGCTGCGAGCACGTCGACGTAGTGGAGCAGCTGGCCATCGACCGGCTGAAGGCGCTGTTCGGGGCCGAGCACGCCAACGTGCAGCCGCACTCCGGCGCGCAGGCCAACGCGGCGGTGATGCACGCGCTGCTGCGCCCCGGCGACACCATCCTCGGGCTGGACCTGGCGCACGGCGGGCACCTCTCGCACGGCATGAAGCTGAACTTCTCCGGCCGGCTCTACAACATCGCCGCCTACCACGTGCGGGAGTCCGACGGGCTGATCGACGCCGACGAGGTGGAGCGCCTCGCCAAGGAGCACCAGCCGAAGCTGATCCTGGCCGGCTGGTCGGCCTACCCCCGCCAGTTGGACTTCGGGCACTTCCGCCGGGTGGCCGACGAGGTGGGCGCGCACCTGATGGTGGACATGGCGCACTTCGCCGGGCTGGTCGCCGCCGGGCTGCACGACAACCCGGTGCCCTACGCCGACGTGGTCACCACGACCACCCACAAGACCCTCGGCGGCCCGCGCGGCGGCGCCATCCTGTGCCGCGCCGACCTGGCCAAGAAGATCAACTCGGCGGTGTTCCCCGGGCAACAGGGCGGGCCGTTGGAGCACGTGATCGCGGCGAAGGCGGTGTCCTTCAAGGCGGCGGCGAGCCCCGAGTTCGCCGAGCGGCAGCGGCGCACCCTGTCCGGCGCGCGGATCCTGGCCTCGCGGCTGCTCGAGGCGGACGTGGCCGAGCACGGCATCACCGTGGCCACCGGGGGCACCGACGTGCACCTGGTGCTGGTCGACCTGCGCGAGGCCGAGCTGGACGGCCAGCAGGCCGAGGACCGGCTGCACGGCATCGGCATCACGGTGAACCGCAACGCGGTGCCCAACGACCCGCGCCCGCCGATGGTCAGCTCCGGGCTGCGCATCGGCACTCCCGCGCTGGCCACCCGGGGGTTCGGCGACGAGGACTTCACCGAGGTGGCTGACGTCATTGCCCTGGCGCTGCGGCCGGACTACGACCAGGACGCACTGCGCGCCCGGGTGGCCGCCCTGGTGGCCAAGCACCCGCTGTACCCGGGTGTCGCGGACTTCGGCGGTAAGGCGTGACCGCGGCGTTGCCCGAGCAGCCCGACTGGCTGTGGCGCAACCCGTCGCCGAAGCCGTCGTACGACGTGGTGATCGTGGGTGCCGGCGGGCACGGCTTGGCCACCGCCTACTACCTGGCGCAACACCACGGCGTGCGCAATGTGGCGGTACTGGAGAAGGGCTGGCTGGCCGGCGGGAACATGGCCCGCAACACCACGATCATCCGGTCCAACTATCTGTGGGACGAGAGCGCGGCGATCTATGAGCACGCGCTGAGGCTGTGGGAGGGGCTGCCCGCCGAGCTGGACTACGACTTCCTGTTCAGCCAGCGCGGCGTGCTGAACCTGGCGCACACCCTGCAGGACGTGCGGGAGAGCATGCGGCGGGTGTACGCCAACCAGCTCAACGGGGTGGACGGCGAGTGGCTGGACGCCGCCGAGGTGCACAAGGTCTGCCCGATCCTGAACGTCTCGCCGGACGTGCGCTACCCGGTGCTCGGCGGCACCTGGCAGCCCCGGGCCGGCATCGCCAAGCACGACCACGTGGCCTGGGCGTTCGCCCGCAAGGCCGACGCGCTGGGTGTGGACCTGATCCAGAACTGCGAGGTCACCGGGTTTCTCCGCACTGGCGACCAGGTGACCGGGGTGCAGACGTCGCTCGGCCCGATCCGGGCTGGCCGGGTCGGCATGGCCGCCGCCGGGCACTCCAGCGTGCTGGCCGACACCGTCGGGCTGCGGCTGCCCATCCAGAGCCACCCGCTGCAGGCGCTGGTCTCCGAGCTGCTCGAGCCGGTGCACCCCACCGTGGTGATGTCCAACCACGTGCACGTCTACGTCAGCCAGGCGCACAAGGGTGAGCTGGTGATGGGGGCGGGCATCGACCCGTACAACTCCTACGGCCAGCGCGGCTCGGCGCACGTGATCGAGGAGCAGATGGCCGCCGCCGTGGAGCTGTTCCCGATCTTCGCCCGGGCGCACATGATCCGGAGCTGGGGCGGCACCGTGGACGTCACCCCGGACGCGTCGCCGATCATCTCGCCGACGCCGCTGGAGAACTTGTTCATCAACTGCGGCTGGGGGACCGGCGGCTTCAAGGCCACCCCCGCGGTCGGTTCGGTATTCGCCGAGCTGCTGGCCACCGGCCGGCCGAACACTCTGGCCGCCCCGTTCGGCCTGGACCGCTTCCGCACCGGCGCGCTGATCGACGAGCACGGCGCCGCCGGCGTAGCCCATTAGCCGCCGTGACCCGCCCCTTGTTACCGAACTCCACACCATGCAGGTTGGAGCGGCTCCAAACCTGCCTCCTGTGCAGTTCGGTAACACCAGGCCTGCCGTACCTAGGAGCACACGAATGTTGTTGATTAGTTGTCCGTGGTGTGGGCCTCGCGAGGAGGTCGAGTTCCACTACGGGGGGCAGGCGCACGTCGCCTACCCGGCCGCTCCGCTGGAGCTGGACGACGTGACCTGGGCGGAGTACCTGTTCGTCCGGGACAACACCAAGGGCCCGTTCGCCGAGCGCTGGGTGCACAGC
>DATHIT010000583.1:0-4087 GCA_035489915.1 Pseudonocardia sp.
TCGACCCCGACCAATCCCAGGCACTGGTCGTCTTCACCGCCAAACCCGGCACACGAGACGCCGAAAAGCTTCGGCTCCTGTCGGTCACCCAGAACCAGAAATTCAGCGGCGTGACGACAGGTAGTGGATCGATCTGAGGAAGTGCCACTAGCGCGCAGCACGCAGGGCTTGCCGCGGTGTTTCTCCATACATCCTTTTGTGGGCGGCGGCGAAGCTGCCGAGGTGGGTGAACCCCCATCGATGCGCGATGGAGGCGACGGTGTCGTGGGACGGATGTCCGGAGCGCAGATCGCGGTGGGCGCGGCGTAGTCGGACCTGGCGGAGATAGGCCATGGGGGAGATTCCCAGGTGACGTTGAAAGCCCTCCTGCAGGGTGCGAACGCTGACGTGGCATTGCCTCGCCAGTGCCGAGGTGGTGAGCGGCAGGTGCGATCCGGCGTCGATGATGTCCATCGCGTCTCGGACGGCGGCCGGTCGGCCGGGATCTGCCTGCGCCGCGAGTGCTGAGCGATGGGGGTGGTCGGCCACCAGCAGCAAGCCATGGATCAGGCTTTCCACCAACGGGTCCCAGACCACGGGGTGCCGTAACAGGCTGTCCGGGCGGTCGAGCTGATGGTGCACCATGAGCAGGAGGCGCACCCAGTCGTGGGCAGCACCCGCGCGGACCTTCAGTGTTCCGTCGAATGGAACCGGTGACTCGACCGAGCCACCGGTCAGCGCCTCGAGTGCCCTGTCGACTGCGATTTGGTCGATCTTCACCGCGAGATTGCGAGTTCCGGCTGGCCACCGGTTCACCGTTGTCTCGCCGTCGGGCCCGAAGACCGAGGCCGCCTCGGGTGTCGCGGTGATCGCCTGCCCCTGATGCCGGGACTCAAACCAGCCGTTGAGGGGAATGTTGACGTGGTAGCTGGCGCGAGTCTGGTCGAAACTGAGTGCAACGTCTGTCTCGTAGGTGACGTCGGCCAGGGTGACTGGCCCGATGCGTGTGACACGTTGGGTGAATCCGAAGTTCTTCGAGGGGCCCAACAGTTTGAGCTGATGTGGATAAAATGCGGTCTGGCACAGGTGCATTGCCTGCTCTGGTGACGTCGTGTGAAACCGCGAATCCGACTGCGCTGGCGGGGTGGTCTCGCCGATTCCTTTGGTCACCGTTTCCGTCACTTCCGACACTCCGCGCCGCTCAATTGACGACGGGCATCGACTTCGTGAAAGTGGTTTTGCAACAGCGGCTCTCCTTCCTTTGCCAGCCAGTTATCGAAGTCGAGCAGTGCGGGGTGGAGCATGCGCAGGGTGGGAATGTCGGCGCGCCAGCCGCAGAATGAAGAGGTCATTGCGGCGAATTCACGCGCGGCGGTGGACGGGTCGGCCGGTGTTCGTCCGGCGATGTCGGCCACATCCCGCCCGGTCGCGCGGGTGATCGCGGACAGGAGCTGGTCGAGGCTCAATTCGTCGCCGGCCAGCTCGACCGCTTGGCCGACGAAGCGACGGGGGTCGGCGAACGCCAGCGCCGCGAACGCGCCGATGTCGCTGACCGCGACTAGCTGGACTCTCTCGTCGGGTGGGATCGTCCGGATGTGCGCGGCCTGACCGTAGACGCCGTAGGTGGGGTCGGCGTGGTATTCCATGAACATCACCGGGCGCAATACCGTGGCCGGAATGCCGAGTGCTCGAATGTGCTGCTCGATCTCCCATTTGACCTCCCAGTGGGGAATCCCCGAGCCGCGGTCCGCACTGCCCACGGAGGCATAGACGAGATGAGCCACGCCGGTCGCGTGCGCAGCGTCGGCGACGTTGAGTCCGCGCTGCAATTCGTTCTCGGCGTAATCCGGTGCGATGTAGGCGGGCTGAACGCTGAACACACCGTGTGCGCCGCGGACAGCGGCGTCGAGGCTGTCGCGGTCGTCCATGTCCCCTACGACGAGCTCAGCGCCCGCGCGGGCGAGTTCGGTGGCTCCCGGACTGTGCGGGTCCCGGACCAGCGCCCGCACGGGCCAGCCGCCGGCAAGCAGGTGGCGGGCGGTGGCGCCGCCCTGCAGCCCGGTCGCTCCCGTGACGAGGATTACCCCGTTTGGCGTTGCCATCCAGCCTCCTACCAGTAAGCTGCCAGCTATTCGGAGCGGTGCTCCGTATGCTTGAGACGCTACGGAGCGGTGCTCCGGTTGTCAATGAAGGATGGGGTCGACGTGGTGCAGGCAGCCCGGGCGGACGCGCAGCGCAATCGAGAACTGCTGCTGGGCGCAGGCCGGGAGGCATTCGCCGCCCGCGGGACCGATGCATCCCTGCGGGACGTCGCGCGGTCTGCGGGTGTGGGCATCGGGACGCTCTATCGGCATTTCCCCACTCGCGAGGCGCTTTTGGAGGCGCTCCTCGACAGTAATTTCGAGGAACTGCGTGCCAGAGCGGAGGAGCTGCTCGGTTCGCCACGCGCGCCGCAGGACGCATTGCTCGAGTGGCTCGCCGAATTGGGCGGCGGCGCGCGCACGTACCTGGGTCTGCCGGAATCGATCATGGCCGCATTGGCTGACGAGAACTCGAAACTGCACGCCTCTTGCGCCGCGATGCGGGCGTCCTGCGCGCGCCTGCTGGATCGCGCGCAGAAGGCGGGGACAGTACGCGCTGGGGTCACGGCCAGCGAGGTGATCGCGCTCGCCGTCGGCCTCGCGTGGGCAGCGCAACAACCGGGTGTGCCGTCCGACTCGATGACCCGTTTGCTCTCCACGGCGATGTACGGCCTAGCTGTTCCCGCATAGACGGGGCGGCGGGTGGGTCCACGACGGCGGTCAGCTGTTTTGATCGCGCCAGGCGATCATGGTTTTCAGTTCGGCGAAGTCGTAGCCGTCGCTGGTCGGGTGAACTTCGGTTGTGAACAGGGTGACACCCTCGGTGTGCAAGTCTTCCGCGTGGGCATGGCTGGTCCAGCCGGTCGCGCGCTCGATCGACGTGTCCTTGCGTCCAGCGTCGGCCGCAAGGCCTTTGAGCAGTTCGTTCTTGCGGCGAAATTCGCCCAGACTCTCGAAGCTGTGCCAGATGTCGGCATGCCGCGCGACCGCCGGCAACGTCCTGCGTTCGCCGCCGCCGCCGATCAATAGCGGGATCTCGTGTAGCGGAGCGGGAGTCAACTGAGAGAGTCGGCGTTCGATCCGGCACAGTCCCGCATCCAAGAGGTCCAGCCGGGATCTGACCGATCCGTACTCGTAACCGTAGACGACGTAATCCTTTTCGTACCAACCGGCTCCGAGGCCGAGAATGAGTCGCCCGCCGCTGATGTGATCGACGGTACGCGCCATGTCGGCGAGCAGGTCGGGGTTGCGGAAGCCGATCCCGGTAACGAGCACGCCGATCTCTGGTCGTTTCGTGATCTCGCCCCAACTGGCCAAGGCGGTCCAGCCTTCGAAATTGTTGACGTCCGGCTGTTCGGGCAGCAGGCGCGGGCTGCCGTCTCGTACCGGCTCCAGCGCAGGTCGATGGAAATGGTCGTAGCCGAAGATGACATCCGCGCCGAGTTGTTCAGCCTCGAGCACGGATTGCCGCCACACCTGATAGCTGGGCGCGCCCCCAGGCCAGAGTTGCACACCGATGCGCAACGGCCTTGCCACCGTTGAATGTGCTGAGCGTGTCGGTGCTGAGCGTGCAGTTCGTTCTCCCGCGGGTTGCCCGACAGCTAACGCAGAAACCTCCGCCGGGATCGCCCGCGAATCACCGGTGTCACTCATTGATTGGTTGTCCCATCGGGTATTTCGATCCCCACGGCTGCGTTGTCCACCCGTGTGCCGAGGGTGTAGCCGTAGTTTGCGGCGACAGCGACGAAATGGGCGATCTCATCGGGTGTCGGCGGTTGAGGCGGCCCGGTGACGGGGCGCCCAACTTCCAGAAAGAACCGCCCGAGGCGGGCAGTCGTGACGATGAGGTCGACCGCTGGTTTGTCGGAGACGTTGCGGTGAGCGTGCAGTGTTCCGCCCGGTACCCGCACGTAGTCTCCGGCGTGAGCGTCCCGCCATTCCAGGCCGTGGCTCCCTTGCGTCAGCACTTGCTGCGTGCCGTCGACGATGTAGAAGTCCTCTGCGTCGGGATGACTGTGTAGCGGCAC
>DATHIT010000584.1:0-11051 GCA_035489915.1 Pseudonocardia sp.
TCCCTCTGGCGGTGGGTCGAGCCCGACGTCGTGCCGTCTGACCTCGTAGCCCGGGGCGGACTCCACCCAGGCAGTGTCGATATCGGTAGCGAGAACTCGACCGTCCGGTCCCACCTGCTCGGCCAACCAAGACGGCACGGACGATCCTCCGGCACCCACCTCCCAGACCCGCCAGCCCGATCCAAGTCCGAGCGCCTCTAGATGGCGGAACGTCGACGGGTTGAACAGCTCCGCCAGCGCATTGAACCGCTGACCCGCCTGCGCCTGCCGGTTGTCCAGCAGGTACTCCTCCTCACGTGCCACCCGATGATCGTCCCTCGGTGTCACTGGTCTGTGTTTGCCTGGGGTTGGCGCTGCCCAGCGTTGAACGCAACGCGGGCAAGGGTGTGGAGCGCGCTTTCCAGGTCGAGGCGGCCCTCGTCCAGATCATCGAGGGTTTGCGCGACGAGGGCGTTGAGCAGCGTGGAGGGATCACCACGCTCAGACGGTGTCGGCTGCCCTGACACGGGGGGTGGGTGTACTCGAGGTAGCCATGAGTCGAACGCTACGGGCCTCCAACGGCCTTGCACATCGACGAAGCAGACGATGTAGCAGGGCCATTTGGTGGCTTTGGGCGACATTTGCAGTACGCGTTAGCCAGCCGAGACTTCTCGGACCAGCCAGCGCCATCCCCGGGCGGGGAACCGGCAGGGGTCAAGCAGTGCGCTCTGGCGCGCCGTCGGACCCTCGGCCATTTAGCAGACCGAGCACCACCGCGACAGCTTCGAGCTGGGACCTGACCTCGAGCTTGGCCAGGATCGCCTGGATGCGATCGTGGACGCTCGACAGGGACATGCCGCAAAGCTCGGCGACAGCCGCGGCACGGTGGCCGTCGACGAGCAGGCCCAGCACTTCCTGTTCACGGGGGATGAGCTGTTGCATGAGCTGAGCAACCCGGCCTTGTTCCTCAGGCCGAACGCGGAGGTGAGCAACCTCGGGGTTGCCCGGGCGACCAACACTCAGTTCTGTCATAACGCACCTCCTCCTCACACCCCCATCGAACACCTGACCGGCAGCGTTACCGGGCCCGGCCGCGCAACCTGTCCCGGTCAGGTGGCCATCGGTGAACAGGCCGCATCACCTAGCCGGCCGAGCTGTAGCAGGCGAGGTGGCCCGACCAGAAGCCACGGTACGTAGCGCTCGTTGGTCTTTCATCGTTGATGTGGATGATTCGCGCCAGGCCCGGGCCGCCCGTTGCGCTCCAACCGGAAGCGATCCGTCCGGACTGGCAGCCCGACTCGACGAGCGGCCTGCTCTGCTCGTTCGCGGTGTCCACCTTCGACCTCCCAACTGCTGGAAGGTCAAGCAGGTCGCATGCGTAGCGAAAAGGGATGGGCCACCGGAACCCGGGGCCCACCCCTTTTGTGTATGTCGTTACTCCGATTCCCTCAGGACAGGCCACCACAGGTCGATATCCTGTGCGTGCCCGTGCCTGAGAGGAAACGCGCGGCTACGCAATCGGAATACGACGTCGCTTTGATCTCTGTTCTGCTCCGCTGATCAAACCGTGTTGATCAGCCGTGGTCGTCAGAGTTTTCCTGGTCGCTGGACAGGATACCCAAAACGCCTTCCAGGACACTGTTGTTGCAGGCCTGGATGGGGATCTGAACAGCGCTGTCCTGCACGTTGAGCGCCCCGAACTGGCGGTGCTTGCCGTCGGACTCGTCCTTCGCGCTGTTGTCCTGGTGACAGCTCGCGCCGCTCTCATGGTCACTGGCGAACGCCATGGGGCTCACCACGAGCAGACCAGCCGCAGTGACGGCCACCACGATTCCAGCCTTCTTCAGCACAGTCTAATCTCCTGTTCGCATCAGCGGTCGTTCGAACGACCGCAGTGGTTGCCGGCCGCGAGTGGGGAGCCCCGCCGGCATGGTGATGCTAACGCGATTCACCCACCATGTGGGCGATCGTCTTGGGATTATCTGAAATACGCTCAACTGCGCCGCCGCAAAGGTGACGATCACTTTTGAGTGGCCTTTCGTACAGAACATCACCTAGTGTTTTATTGATGTTGTTCGTGAGACAGAAGGCGCGGCAAGTGAGTGTCGGCGCGGCTCCATCCAGTCCGCGCGCGGCTTAGTGGCGCTCAGCAAGGTGTCGGTTGGCCTCGGCGCTGCGTTTCGCGGTTCCCACCGTGACCCCGTAGTACGCAAAGGTGAGACCGACGAGGGCGAACATTCCGGCGAAGATCCAATCGCGGGTCAAGACCTCCAGCGCGGCCATAGCGAGGAAAACCCCGGCAAGCCCCAGCCACCGGCGCGACGTCGCCCCTCCTGCCTGCCGCATGGCCTGCGCCGCCTCAGCGCGTTGAACGGCAAGCGGGGCCAATCGCCTTTCGGATACCGCGCGACCCGTGGCGTTCGCCCAGTACAGCCGCCACCGGTCCGCCCAGGACAGGGTGGCGGCGATGCGACACCAGTCCGCCCAGCCGGTCCAGATGCGCACCTTCCGGGTGAGCGGCCGGTATAGCACCAGCCCCACCACCGCCGGGCCAGCTGCCGGTCCCCTCATCGGTCGCGTGGCGGCGGCTAGTGTTCGCCGGCTGTATCGAAGCGGGCCCGGTGCTGGCGGATCTCGTCGTGGTGGGTGATCGCCCAGTCGATCAGGGAGACCACGATGTCATTGAGGCTGTCGCCCAGGGGGGCGAGGGCGTATTCCACGCGCGGCGGCACCTCGGCGTAGGCGGTCCTGGTGATCAGGCCGTCATGGTGGAGCTGGGCCAGGGTGCGCGAGAGCATGCGCTGGGAGATGCCGGGGATGGCGCGCAGCAGGTCGGTGTAGCGCATCACGCCGCCCCGCAGGGTGGCGATCACCATCAAAGTCCACTTGTCCCCGACCCGATCCAGGATCTGGCGGACGATGTCGGCGTTCTCGACCGGGATACGGGAGCAGGGCCCCGGGAGCGCGACCGTTTCCCTCTGAACCGCGACGCCGTCCATTGCGGACATCCCCCTCCGGTAGCGGACACAAATGTGCGTTTTGTAAGCCCTCCCATACTGGCCCATCATGGTGCTACGCACCAACAGTAAGTATTGAGGTCAGCTGGACAGATGCGCTCCGCTCGGGGTGTGAGCAGGTGTCGAAAGGATGAGTCCGTGTCAGAGCGACTGCAACAGAACCAGCTGGTGATAGACGAGTTCCGGTCCGCCGGCGGAGTGGTCGGCGGCCAGTTCGAGGGCTTGCCCCTGCTCCTGCTCACCACCACCGGTGCCCACAGCGGGCAGCCGCGCACCACGCCGATGGTCTATCTCAAGGAGGGGACACGCCTGGTGGTCTTCGCGGCCAATGGTGGCAGCAAGAACAACCCGGCGTGGTACCACAACCTGCTGGCCAACCCGTTGGCCCAGGTCGAGGTCGGCACCGAGGCTTACCAGGTGACGGGGGTGGAAACCGGGAGCGCGGAACGCGAGCGACTCTGGGCCCAGCGATTGACGGAAGCTCCGCAGCTCGCGGAGTTGCAGAAGCAGGCCGGGCGACCCATCCCTGTCGTCGCGCTCACCCGTGTGGACAGCTCCGCGCGAACTCGGCAGCAGCGGGCTGAAGCTCCCACCCGACACTTGCCGGTCCGATGACGAGCAGCTATCGAGTGGTCGAGACCGGGGTGACCGAGGCGGGCCTCTCGACGATCACCCGCGACAATCTCGTGCCCGTCCGTCCCGTCCCCGGCGGGCGCGGCCTCGGCCGGCTCTGGGAGGCCGACGGGGTGCTATCGGGCGCCGACGCGGCGAATTCAGGGGCCGACGCGGGGAAATCGCCAGCCGATAGCGGAACGCCGTTCCCCACAGCGGGCGGAGTGCGGTTCTGGACGGTGACCGTCCCGCCCGAGGACCCCGACGCTCCACCTTCGGCGTTCCACCACACTCCCACCCTCGACCTCGGGCTGGTCCTCTCCGGACAGATCGTGCTCGAGATGGAGGACGGGACCGCCGCGGAACTGTCGGCCGGGCAGGTGTTCGCCCAGCAGAGCACCCCGCACCGCTGGCGGAATCCGCACCCCGTGGACGCTGTCGTCGCGGTCGTCATGCTGGGTTGGGGCCGATGATGGAACTCAGATTATGGGCCTGCTGCACTTCCCACAACGCGCGGTCGTACACCGGCGGCCAGATATAGGTACCGACCCGCGTGGTGCAGAACGGGACCTGACCCGGGCTTGTGAACCGTCCCGGAGACCTGCCACTTGGCGAGTGTCGGGGCTGGCTACCTTGGTGGTCCCATCACGACCTGCCCGAAGTTGTCCGCCGCATTGGCCATGTCGTCCAGCGACGGCTCCGCGCCCGGCTGTCGGGGAGTTGTCACCGGTTGGCCTGCCTGCAGGAACATGCCTTCAAAGCCGCCTGGAGTACACATCATCAGCAGGTCAGCCTGGGGGGAGGTGATGCGGTAGCCGTGCGGGACGTTCCTGGGCAGGAACACAATGCCGCCCTCGGAGAGCTCCATCTCTTCGTCGTCGCACCACAACAGGGCGGTGCCCTTGATCAGCATGAAGACCTCGTCCTCGCGGAGATGCTTGTGGTACGGAGGCGCCTCGCCCTTGCTCACCCGAAACCGACCCACCCCCAGTTGGCCGTTGGTCGCCGCGGCGTCGAGCAATACCGCGAAGGTCCCACCCGCTAGCCACTCGACCGTGGGCTGCTGCTCAGGTTGCGCCAGGTAGGCGAGGCTCATCAGGTTCTCCTCGTGGTTCGCATCCGCGCCGACAGGGGCTGACCTGCCACTGAGACCGACCACCTGAGCATGGCACGCGGGGCGGTTCGCACGGAGGACCCGCGAAGCCATCTGAGCACTGTGCCCTCGCCAGGCCACCGCCGAGCGCCGTCTGCGCCCCGTCGACATGCAGGCGAGCGGGAAATTGATCAGGAAGATCGCCCGCCACTGGCTACCGGCGATATCGGCCGAGATCAACGCGCCGCCCAGGATCTGCCCGACGACTGCGCCGGCGGACGATCGGGTTCGGCGCGAAGCCCACAGCAACGACGCGACGGTGAATAGCCCCACGCCGAGTATTAACACCCGCCGATAGCCGTGGCTCTGGCCGAGGCGAGCACCAGTGATCAGCAATACCGCAAAGGCGATCAGGTAGCCGCCGATAACCAGTTCCAACATCGCTCCCGAAGCACCCAGGTCCGTGTGGATCGACGGTGTGGCTACGTTGGCGATCGTGACGTCGGCCTGGGACATGAACGGCCCGACCAGCAGCACGCCCAGCAGCCAACCTTGGTGCGGCACACGTGTAGACATGAGTGCTACCTCTCGACAGCAGGCTCATGGCCGCGTTGTGGAACCACGAGCGGAACGCATCGCGCTCCACTAGGCAGACGTCCGCAGCCACCGATGTGTGAGGTCAGATCGAGCAACGTGTTGCGACCGGAGTTGGATCAGTGCTCCTTGGGCAACAGGCCTGATATCTAGTAACTCTGCTTTGCGAAGCAAGGCGGAGTTGAACCGATTTGCCGAAGGAAATAGGTTTTTGAGCCTATCAGATAAGGTACCATTAGAACATAAAGCTACAGAAAGGGGGGAGTTACCGTGACCGCCGTTACAAGATCTTCGATCAAGTTAGCAGGCGGAGCAGAACTGTCTTTTGTTACGGCCGGCGACAAACGACTTCCTGCAGCCCTACTGATCCATGGGTTTCCAAGTTCAGCCAACACGTTCCGCCACATTACCCCAGTTCTAGCTGACGTAGCCTACGTGATCGCGCCCGATATGCCTGGATTTGGTAGTTCTGACGTGCTAAGGAACGCAACGTTCGACGGCTACGCAGCGGCTTTAGTCGAACTTCTCGATCATCTGCAAGTAGGCGAGCGATACGTGTACCTACATGACTATGGGGCCCCTGTTGGGCTTCGCATCGCTATGGACAGCCCTGAATTGGTCCGAGGTCTGATCATACAGAATGCAAATGCTCATCGGACTGGATTTGGACCACAGTGGAAAGATACGCTGAAATTTTGGTCTCATCCTGATAGTGGAAATGAAGCCTCTGCGACAGCGCATCTAACACTCGACGGTATTCGTGACCAGTACGTAGCCGGAGTGCCGGATGAAGTGGCTCGAACAATCTCCCCATCTGTTTGGAAGGAGGATTGGCGAGTGATGTCGCAGCCAGGCCGGCTAGCAGCTCAGCGATCACTGATTGCCGACTATGGTAACTACGTTGCAGGATTTGACTTAATCTCAGACTATCTTCGTACGTATCAACCACCTGCTCTTATGGTGTGGGGACGACACGATGCCTTCTTTGACCTTGCCGAAACACTTTCGTGGATGGGAGATTTGCCCCGTATGGAAGCCCACATCCTGGACGGTGGGCACTTTCTTCTCGAAACGCACGCCACGCCAGGCGTTACATTAATGAGGGACTTCGTTGAGCGCACTAACGGGACACGTCCGGCTATGTCTGGGAGCCAATAGCCAGCTGAGCACCGGGAAGGTGTCGCCCCTGCCGGTTGGCACGCGATAGGCGAAACCGTCACCGGCTACCTACGCAGCGCCTGATGCCGCCCGCACTGGGGATTGAACCAGTGACCTCTTCCGCGTCAATGCGGAAGCGGCGTGCTACCTGGTGTCAGCCGGTACCAGCGCATACGGGCTGGACGACCGGTGGTCGTCGAGCTGGTGACCATCCAGTCGACCGTTCAGCTGAGGATATTGCTGGCCTGTTCGCGCTCTCCCTCCCGCGCGGTGGTGGTGGCCAGGAGCTCAAGCGCCAGGGCGCTGGCGCTGCCAGGCGCCGCGTGGTGTACGACCAGTGTCTGGTGGTCTGTGTCGGGGATCGGCAGCTTCTCGGAGCTGAGTTCCAGTGGTCCGACCAGGGGGTGGTCGATCCGGGCCGCGCCGCTGCGTTTGGAGTGGACGTCGTGTCGCGCCCAGAGTTGGCGAAAGCGCTCGCTGCGGACCGAGAGCTCGCCGACCAGTTCGTTGAGGCGGGGATCGTCGACGTCGGGGCCGACCCGCACCCGCAGGCTGGCGACCGTGCTCATCGTGACGTCCTCCCAGTTGCCGTAGATGTCGGGTACGCGCGGGTCGAGGAAGACGGCACGAACGAGGTTTTCCCCTTTGACGTAGAAGGGGACGAGCGCGGTCGCGAGGGTGTTGACGGCGAGAATGTCCATGTAGCGGCCGTAAACGTAGGCGGGACTCTGGCTCCAGGACGTAATCAGCCCCAGGATGCCGGCGGGCACCTTCTCCGGCGGCGGGGCCTTGCGGCGTCGGCGGGCCGGCGGTGCGGCGAGCCGGTGCAGATGGGCAGTGGCGGCCTCGTCGAGTTGCAAGGCTCGCGCGAGCGCGTCGAGAACCTGCGGTGAGGGATGTTGGTCTCGTCCTTGCTCGAGGCGTATGTAGTAGTCGCTGCTGACCCCGGCCAGCATCGCGACCTCTTCGCGGCGCAGCCCGTGCACCCGCCGGCGGGCGCTGATGTCCGGGATCCCAATGTCTTGAGGCTGGACTAACTCACGGCGGGCGCGCAGGTACTCGCCAATCGGGTTCTCATGCGCCACTGTCCCGACGCTACGCCCTCCGTCGCGTCGATCCAGGCCCTGCCACTACCAGGAACACCAGGTCTCTGGTGCGGCCGCGGGTCGCGGCCCAGCCTGTGAATCTGACGACCAGGCCCAATCTGGTTGCTCGCCGACACCGGGCCTGTGGTGCCGGGGCTACCCGGCGAACCTGATCAAGAGGAGCGACAAGCACCGTGGAATACGTGAAGCTGGGATCGACCGGACTCGATGTCTCGAGGATCTGCCTGGGTGGGATGAGCTTCGGCGTCCCCGGGCAGGGCGACAACAACTGGTCCCTCGACGAGGACGCCTCGCGCCCGTTCATCCGCCGCGCGCTGGAAGCGGGCGTCAACTTCTTCGACACCGCCAACGTCTACTCGGCCGGTACCAGCGAGGAGATCCTCGGCCGCGCGTTGGTGGAGTACGCCGACCGCGCCGAGATCGTGCTGGCGACCAAGCTCAGGGGCCCCATGCGACCGGGGCCGAACGGGGCCGGCCTGTCGCGCAAGGCCGTCATGACCGAGATCGACAACAGCCTGCGCCGGCTCGGCACGGACCACGTCGACCTCTACCAGATCCACTCCTGGGACCCGGCCACTCCGATCGAGGTCACCATGGAGGCGCTGCACGACGTCGTCAAGGCGGGCAAGGCGCTGCACATCGGCGCGTCGACGATGTGGGCTTGGCAGTTCGCGAAGGCCCAGCACACCGCGGATCTGGGTGGCTGGACCCGGTTTTCCACCATGCAGAACCACTACAACCTGCTCTACCGCGAGGAGGAGCGCGAGATGCTCCCGCTCTGTGCGGACCAGGGTGTCGGTGTGATCCCGTGGAGCCCGCTCGCACGCGGCCGGCTCACCAGGGACTGGGACGCCACCACCACGCGCAGCGAGATCGACATGTGGGGTGACCTCTACCAGGAGACCGACCGCGTCATCGTCGAGCGCGTGGCCGAGGTCGCCGAGAAGCGCGGTGTTCCCCGCGCGCAGGTCGCGCTGGCCTGGCTGCTGAGCAACCCGACCGTTACGGCTCCGATCGTCGGCGCCACCAAGGTCGGGCACCTCGACGACGCCATCGCCGCCGTGGACCTGGAACTCGACACCACCGAGATCGCCCTGCTCGAGGAGCCCTACCAGCCGCACACAGTAGGGCGTTACCTTCTCGAATTGCGCCGCCCGTGAGCTGAGGTGCAATCCCGTCGACTTGCCAGAGGGGGACTTGGCCGGTGCGTGGAAGCACCCCCGCTCGGTCTGGACCGCCGGCAGACCTCGGCCAGTGTGTCCGCGCCATCCCTTGACCCAGATGCCGCTCTGGCGTGGTCGGCCGGCGGCTGCTGGAGCTCGCGCCGCGCCACCTCCGGGTCAAACGCGGTCGCCGCCCCGCGCTGAGTCAGTAGCCTTCGCTCGTGCCGACCGCGCAGCTCGGAGGCGTCGACCTCCACTACGAACAATCCGGTGCCGGGGACGACCTGCTGCTGCTCTGCGGGCTCGGCGACGACCACACGGCGTGGGAAGCCCAGGTCGCCGCGTTCCGGGACCGCTTTCGGATCACCGTCGTGGACAACCGCGGCGCCGGCCAATCGTCACTGCCGGTCGGCGACTTCGGCGTATCCGACATGGCGGCGGACGCGGCGGCGCTGCTCGACCACCTCGACATCGCACGAACGCACGTCGCAGGCTTCTCGATGGGCGGCGCGATCGCCCAGGAGCTGGCTCTGGCGCGACCCGACCTCGCGCGCAGCCTCGTCCTCGTCGACTCGTGGGCGGGCGGCGACCGCTACCTCACGGCCGTCTTTCAGAGCTTCATCTGGATGGCGGAGGTTGCCGACTCCGAGGTCGGGTTCTTCAATGCCATCCTGCCCTGGGTCTGTGCTCCGGCGCTGTACGACGACGGCCGCATCGACGACATCGTGGCGGCGATGCTTGCCAACCCCCACCCGCAGGACGTGGAGCCGTTCCAGCGCACAACGCGCGCATGCATCGGGCACGACACGCGCGACCGCCTGGGAGAGATTGCGGCGCCGACGCTCGTCGTCTCCGGCGAGCTCGACATCCTGCTGCCGCCGCGCTTCTCACGAGAGCTGGCGGCCGGCATCCCGGGCGCCCGGCTGGTGTCACTGCCCGGCCGCGCCCACCAGCCGTTCCAGGAGGCGCCGGAGGAGTTCGACGCCGTTGTGACCGCGTTCTGGGACGACGCCGGATGAACTGGCCCGGTGCTGCTTGAGCGCGCTAGCTCACTACTGCGCTCGCAGTGGGCAGCTGTGTGGGGTCGGTGATGC
This sequence comes from Pseudonocardia sp., assembly GCA_035489915.1. Classification (GTDB taxonomy): domain Bacteria; phylum Actinomycetota; class Actinomycetes; order Mycobacteriales; family Pseudonocardiaceae; genus Pseudonocardia. The sequence goes on from DATHIT010000584.1 coordinate 9,817, forward strand.
GCCGCTCGATGATCTCCGCGACCCAGTGCTGGGTCCGGCCCACGTGCTCGACCTGGTCAGTGATGGTCCACTCCGGGGTTGTCGGCACGGCGGCGTCAGTGAGGGCGTGGTGGAAACGGTGATCCCCGCGCGGCGTAGGGAAGGCACCCGATCGACCCCCGGCCGACCAGCGTGGTGACCTCCCTGTGGGGGGCTGCTATAGCGTGCCTCGAACCGCGTGACCGGAGGAGTCGATGCTGGGATGACAGCAGGGCGACCGATGCCCACACAGGACGACGTGCTTGGGTACTTCGACACGCTGTCGAACTGGGGACGGTGGGGCGACGACGACGAGCTCGGCACGCTGAACCACATCACCGACGACGTTCGGCTGGCGGCGTCGCGGGCCGTGCGCCACGGCAGGAGCGTGTCGTGCGCATGGGAGATCGCCGTGCCGGGGGAGATGGAGCGGTCGACGACGACGTGCCCGTGCGCCGCCGACATGCCGGGCGCCGAGAACATGCCGGTGCCCGCGTTCCACGACGACCGGCGCTGGGGCTTCTCGTCCGAGCAGCTCGGCATCACGTTCCACGGCAACACCGTCACCCACGTCGACTCGCCGTGCCACATCTTCTGGGACGGCACGATGTACAACGGGCGGTCGCACTCGCTGGTCGACGCCGCAACGGGATCGGCGTGGGCGGCCGTCACGGCGGCGGCGAACGGGATCATCACGCGTGGTGTCCTGCTGGACATTGCGAGGGTCCGCGATGTGCCGTGGTTGGAACCGGGGCAGGGTGTGTTTCCCGACGATCTCGAGGAGGCCGAGCGTCGCCAGGGTGTGCGGGTGCGGCCCGGCGATGCGGTACTGCTGCGGACTGGCTACGGCCGCGTCCGGCACGAGGCCGGTGTGACGCAAGGCTTCACGCAGGCCGGCTGGCACGCGTCCTGCCTGCCGTGGCTGCACGAACGGGAGGTCGCGCTGATCGGCGCCGACACCCCCCAGGACGTTCAGCCGTCGGGGTACGAGGACGTGTTGATGCCGGTTCACGCCGTGAGCCTCGTCGCGATGGGTCTGTGGCTGCTCGACAACTGCGACCTGGAGGTGTGCGCGACAACGGCCGCCGAGCTCGGCCAGTGGGACTTCCACCTCGCAGTTGCGCCGGTCCGCTTCGCCGGTACGTCCGGCAGCCCGGTCAACCCGATCGCCACATTCTGACCGACGGGTCACGAGGGGTGCGATGCGATGAAGGACC
>DATHIT010000585.1:0-5559 GCA_035489915.1 Pseudonocardia sp.
CTCGGAGAGCAGGAAGGCGTAGTGCTGCGGGTGCACCTCGTCGGTGTCCATGAAATCCAGGCTGACGCCGTTGGACACCTGCACCACCTGGAACGGGCCGAACTCGGTCGCCGCGGGTAGCCCGAGCAGGTCGGTCAGGAATGTCGCTGAGGTTTTCTTGTCCTGGCTCTCCACGATCGTGTGGTTCAGTTCGATAGCCATGCCCCGAAACGTACGCCGTGACCGGCGTCACACAGGAGCGCTTTTTCCCGCCGGATGAGCGCCCCCGCGGCGGGTCGCGCCGGTAATCGGGATGAGATGCTGCCGACCTCCGGCCCGAAAGGATCACCATGACCGACCGGTATGCCGCGTTCCCGAGTCTGACCTTCGCCCGGCCCGCCGACGGCGTCCTGGAGATCGTGTTGGACGGCCCGAACCTGAACGCGGTGTCCGCGCCGATGCACGCCGAGCTCGGCGACGTGTGGCCCGTGGTGCACCGCGACGAGAGCGTGCGCGCGGTCCTGGTGCGCGGCGCGGGCAAGGCATTCTCCGCCGGCGGCTCGTTCGACATGATCACCGAGATGGTCCAGGACCCGGTGGTGCGGACACGGGTGTTCCAGGAGGCCAAGGACCTGGTGCACAACCTGGTCAACTGCGACACGCCGATCGTGTCCGCGATCCACGGGCCGGCGGTGGGCGCCGGGCTGGTGGTGGCGCTGCTCGCGGACGTGTCCATCGCGGCGCGCACGGCGAAGATCGTCGACGGGCACACCCGGCTGGGGGTGGCGGCCGGCGACCACGCGGCGATCTGCTGGCCGCTGCTGTGCGGCATGGCCAAGGCGAAGTACTACCTGCTCACCTGCGAGGCAATGACCGGTGAGGAGGCGGAACGGATCGGTCTAGTTTCGTTGTGCGTTGACGACGACGAGCTGGCCGACAAGGCGCTGGGCGTGGCCACCAAGTTGGCGGCGGGTTCGGTCACCGCGACGCGGTGGACGAAGAACACGCTGAACAACTGGTACCGACAGGCCGGCCCGGCCTTCGACGCCTCGCTGGCCATGGAGTTCTACGGCTTCGGGCTGCCTGACGTGCAGGAAGGACTCGCCGCGCATCGGGAGAAGCGGCGGCCTCAGTTCGGTGGCGGCTGAGAGTTAGGTATACCGGGCCGCGTGGTCGGCTCGGGCCATCTCGGCCTCACCGGCCTTGGTCAGCCGTGCCGGCCACCGACCGCTGCCCAGACCCGGCTCAGCCACCAACCCAGCCCGGATCAACCGGCGTCCGGCGTCCGCGTCACAACACACCCGACCGTCCACGAACAACACCGGCTGGGAACCGTGGATGATCTCGCACCGGTGGTCCGCCACCGCGTGCAGCAGTGCGACATCGCGCCGGCTCAGCAGATAAGCAGTCTTCCCGCCCATTTCCGGGCTCCCCTCAACAAGTACTCAGTCGAGTATCTCGCCGAGAGCGCCCAGGGTGTCTCATCTCACTTGACTATCTTTGGCGTGTCGCCTCGGTCCACCCGCCCGGTGTGACCGCTCGCTTCAGTGGCGCCCGGCGACGCGGTCGGCCTGGTCGGCCTTGGCCAACTCGGCCTCGCCGGCCTTGGTCAGCCGCGCCGGCCACCGCCCGGTGCCCAGACCCGGCTGGGCCAGAAACCCGGCGCTGATCAGCCGCCGGCCGGCGTCCGCGTCGGAACACAGCCGGCCGTCGACGAACAGCACCGGTTGCCAACCTTGCAGGATTTCGCACCGCTGATCGGCCACCGCATGCAGCAGCGCCCGATCTCGCCGATTGGACAGATCTATCGCTTCTTCCGACACTCTGGCTCCCCTCCCCGACAACCACCGTGCATAGGAGAGTTCGCCACGCGCGTTAAGAGTGTTTCACGTCACCGAGAAGAGATGTTTAAATCCGAGTCGGAAGGGTCTCGCGGATCAGCTGAGACGCTCGAACACCGCGGCGAGCCCCTGGCCGCCGCCGATGCACATCGTCTCCAAGCCGTAGCGGGCCTCGCGGCGATCCATCTCGCGGACCAGCGTGGTGAGGATTCGGCACCCGGTGGCGCCCACCGGGTGGCCCATCGAGATGCCCGAGCCGTTCACATTCAGCCGCTCGTCCTCCATCGGCTTGATGCCCCACTCGCGGGCACAGGCCAACACCTGGGCGGCAAACGCCTCGTTCAGCTCGATCAGATCCAGGTCCGCCATGGTCAGCCCGGCCCGCCCCAGCGCCTTGGCCGTCGCGGGCACCGGGCCGATACCCATGGTGGCCGGCGGCACACCGGCCACCGCCCAGGACACCAGCCGGGCCAGCGGCCGCAGGCCCAGCTCCTCGGCCCGCTCCGGGGAGGTGACCACGCACAGCGCGGCGCCGTCGTTCTGCCCGGAGGCGTTGCCGGCGGTGACGGTGGCCTCCGGATCGTTGCGGCCGAGAATCGGGCGCAGCCGGGCCAGCGCCTCCAGTGAGGCGTCCGCCCGGATGTGCTCGTCGCGCTCCACCACCGTGTCGCCCTTACGGCCCTTCACGGTGACCGGGACGATCTCGTCGGCAAACCGACCGGCGTCGGTCGCGGCGGCCGCCTTCTGGTGGCTGCGCAGCGCATACTCGTCCTGCTCCTCGCGCGGGATGGAGTACTCCCGGCGGACGTTCTCGGCGGTCTCCAGCATGCCGCCGGGGACCGGGAAGTTCACCCCGCCGGCGGTGACCCGGCCCCTGGCCAGCGCATCGTGCAGCTCCAAGCTGGGCACGCCCTTGATCCCCCAGCGCATCGAGCTGGAGTAGAACGGCGCGTTGCTCATCGACTCCGCGCCGCCGGCCAGCACCAGGTCCGAGGCCCCGGTCTGCACCTGCATCGCGGCGTACAACACCGACTGCAGGCCGGAGCCACAGCGGCGGTCCAGCTGCAGCCCGGTCGCGGTCACCGGCAGCCCGGCGTCCAGCGCCACTACCCGTCCGAACGCCGGCGCGTCCATCGTCGGATAGCAGTTGCCCATGATCACGTCGTCCACCGCGTCACCGGGCAGCGCGGTGCGGGCCAGCAGCTCCCGCGCCACGGTGACCGCCAACTGGTGCGCCGGCACGTCGCGCAACGAACCCCCGAACCCACCCACCGGGGTTCGCACCGGCTCGCAGATCACCGCATCCCGCATCGGACTCTCCTCACCACGCTCTGCTTCTGGCCTTCTGGCACCTACAGGTAGGCCCGGGTCACCCACTCGGCGACGCACGCCGGGCGCTCGTTGCCGTCGATCTCCACGGTGACCTTGTTGACCACCTGCACGCCGCCCTGCACCTCGGACACCTCGAGCAGCTCGAAGCTGCCGCGCAGCCGGCTGTTCACCGGCACCGGGGAGGTGAAGCGCACCTTGTTCAGCCCGTAGTTGATGCCCATCTTGACGTTCTCGATCTTGTAAATCTGCGCGCTGAAGACCGGGAGCAGGGACAGGGTGAGGTAGCCGTGCGCGATGGTGGTGCCGAACGGGCCGCTCTTGGCCTTCTCGGTGTCCACGTGAATCCACTGGTGGTCACCGGTGGCCTCGGCGAAGGTGTCGATCTGCTTCTGGTCGACGGTGACCCAGTCGCTGGCGCCGAGCTGCTCGCCGACTGCCGCCTTGAGCTCGTCCGCCCCGTTGAAGACTCGCACTGTTTGATTACCCCTTTACATGTAGCGTCCGCCGGTCACCTCGAGCACGGTGCCGGTCATATAACTGGATAGGTCGCTGGCCAGGAACAGCGCCACGCTGGCCACCTCGGCCGGCTCGGCGGCCCGGCCCATCGGGATCTCGGACAGCTTCTGCTGCCAGATGTCCTCGCGCAGCGCCTCGGTCATCGCGGTGCGGATCAGGCCGGGCTGGATGGCGTTCACCCGCACGTTCAGGTAGGCCAGCTCCTTGGCGGCGGCCTTGGTCAACCCGACCATGCCGGCCTTGGCGGAGCTGTAGTTGGTCTGGCCGAGCATGCCCACCTTGCCGGAGATGGACGAGATGTTCACGATCGAACCGCGCTTGTGCTCGCGCATCACCGCGCCGGCCGCCCGGGTGCCCAGCCAGGAGCCCACCAGGTGCACGTCCAATACCGCCCGGAAGTCCTCCAGGGTCATCTTGCGCATGGTGGCGTCCCGGGTGATCCCGGCGTTGTTGACCATGACGTCCAGTCCGTCGAATTCACTGGTCGCCCGGTTCACCAGCGCGCCGACCTCCTCCTCGGAGGTCACATCGCAGCGGGCGCCGATGGCCGTCGCGCCCGGGGTGGCCGCGGCCAGCTCAGCCGCCGACTTCTCCGCGGCCTCGCCGTTGATGTCCCCGAGCACCACCCGGGCGCCCTCGGCGAGGTAGCCGCGGGCGATCTCCAGCCCGATGCCCTGCGCCGCCCCGGTGATGACGGCGACCCGGTTGTCCAGCAATCCCATGACGGCTAGCCAACCACGTCAGGTGCTGCCGCGCCGAGGACCGTTCAGTGTTGAATTCAACTCACTCGGTCAGACGTCCGGGTGTGCTGAGGGCGCCGACTCAGTGTGCTGAGAGCGCCGACTCGCGGGCTTTGGGGACGGTCAGCGGACGCGGGCTAGGAGTTGGGCGAGCACGCTGGCGGACGCGGACCGGGCCCTCGCGCACATCTCGTCGTAGGTGCGCCCGGGAATCGAGCCGTCGCTCGTGTAGCTGACCCACGCGCTCTGACCGGACGCCACGTCGAGCCGCACGATGCAGCCTTGCTCCGGGTTCGCCGGCCGCGCGGGCAACTGCACGGCGCCGAACCCGGACACGGTGATCACCTGGGCACCAGGCTCAATCAGGTAAGGCTGGATCCCCTGGTTCAGCACCAGCCGCACGGACAGCGCCAGCTGGGGCTCGCCCGGGAAGTTGGTCCACGTGCAGTCCGAACTGTCCAGGTTGTCGGCGGGCCGGTTCCGGTCCATCCGCGAGGTGACCCCGAGCTGGATGCGCAGCGGCGAGGTGATCACCGAGCAGGCGTCGATGCCGTTCAGCGGCAGCTCCCGGGGCCTGGACGGCAACGAACCGGAAGCCCCGGCGGGCGCCGCGGCGGACGTGGTGGTCGGCTCGGCACAACCAGCCATCGCGAGCACACCCAGCAACGCGGCCCCGGCCAGCGCGGCTCCGATCAGCCTGGACCGGCGCCGGATCATCCATGGCGCGGGCATGACCATGACGGTAGCCCTCGCGCCTGGTCTCCGACGTGGTTTCGCCCCGGCAGGGTGGCTCTCTGGTCCAGCGGCGGACCAGCCGGGACAGGATTAGGGTTCTAATCATGCGTGGTTCTTTGATTGGTACTGAGGTTCGTCGGGTCGAAGACCCGGAGCTGATGCGCGGCGAGGGCACCTACGTCGACAACCTCGACCTGGGCGAGGGTGTGCTGCACCTGTCCTTCGTCCGCTCCCCGCTGCCGCACGCCACCGTGCTCGGGGTGGACACCTCCGCCGCCGCCCCAGGTGTTGTCGCCGTCTATACCGCCGACGACCTGGGTATCGCCCCGCACCATTCGTTCATGCCGGTCAACGACGCGTGCGCCCGCCCACCGCTCGCCCAGGGCAAGGTCCGCTTCGTCGGCGACATCGTGGCC
>DATHIT010000586.1:0-5808 GCA_035489915.1 Pseudonocardia sp.
CCCGCTGGCCATCCTGTGGTTCGGCATCGGCGAGCAGATGAAGATCATCATCATCCTGGCCAGCGTGCTGGTGCCGATCTACCTGAACACCTACGCCGGGCTGCGCGGGATCGACGAGCGCTACGTCGAGCTGGCCGAGACGGTTGGGCTGTCCCGCTACCAGTTCATCAGGCGGGTGGCCCTGCCCGGCGCCCTGCCCGGGTTCTTCACCGGGCTGCGGCTGGGCGTGACGATGTCCTGGCTCGCCCTGGCGGTGGTGGAACAGGTCAACGCGACCAGCGGGATCGGCTATCTGATGACCCAGGCCCGGACCTACGGCCAGACCGAGATCATCGTGGTCGGGCTGGTCGTGTACGGGATCTTCGGGCTGGCCGGCGACACCCTGGTGCGCACCGTGGAACGGAGGTCGCTGGCGTGGCGGCGGACCTTGGGCGGCTAGGGCATCTGGCGGTCCGAACCAGCGGCCTGACCCGGGGCTACGGCGGGCGGGCGGTGCTGGACGGGGTCGACCTACGGATCGCGGCGGGGGAGTTCGTCGCGTTGCTGGGCCGCAGCGGCTCGGGCAAGAGCACCCTGCTGCGCGCACTGGCCGGGCTGGACGCCGGGGTGGCCGGCTCCGGCGAACTCCAGGTGCCGGGCGGTTCGTCCTCCGGCGCGACAGACTCCGGCCACGGCTCCGGGGTGGCGGTGGTGTTCCAGGACTCGCGGCTGCTGCCGTGGGCCCGGGTGCTGGACAACGTGATCCTCGGCCTGGGGGGAGCCGACGGACGCGGCCGTGGTCGGGCGGCGCTGGCCGAGGTGGGGCTGGCCGACCGGGAGCGGGCCTGGCCGTCCGAGCTGTCCGGTGGCGAGCAGCAGCGGGTCGCGCTGGCCCGCTCGCTGGTCAGGCAGCCCGAGCTGTTGCTCGCCGACGAACCGTTCGGCGCGCTGGACGCGCTGACCCGGATCCGGATGCACGAACTGCTGCGTGAACTGTGCCAGCGACACCGACCGGCGGTGCTCCTGGTCACCCATGACGTGGACGAGGCGGTGCTGCTGGCCGACCGGGTACTGGTGCTGGAGCGCGGACGGATCGTGATGGACCGCCAGATCGACCTGGACCAGCCGCGCGCCCACCGTGACCCGGCATTCCTCACCCACCGGGAGACCTTGCTTGCCGCCCTCGGTGTCGGACAACGTACGGAGAGAGAGGCTGTCTCGTGACCACATCGCTCGCCTATGAAATCCGCCGAGCCGGACCCCGGATCGGCGCTGAGATCACCGGTCTGGACCTCAACCGGGACATCGACGAAGCCACCGCCGAGCAGCTGCGGAAAGACTTCCGTGACTACAAGGTGCTGGTGTTCCGGGGACAACACCTGACCCCGGACCGGCACGTGGCCGCCGTCAGCATCTTCGGCCAGCCGTTCGACCACCCCACCGCGATCAAGGACCCGAGCAACCCGCTGGTCTATCCCTACCGGGTGGAGCAGAGCGGCAAGGCCAGCCACTGGCACATCGGCGGGCTGTGGCGCACGCCTCCGTTCCAGATCGAGTCGCTGGTCTACCACGAGGTCGCCGAGCTGGGCGGGCACACCCTGTGGGCCGACCTGCAGGCCGCCTACGACGACCTGTCCGAGCCGTTCAGGCAGCTGCTGGCCTCGGTCACCGCCGTCTACGACGCCAACCCCGAGCACTACGCGCAGGGCAGCAAAAAAGGCGCCGTGGCGCGCACCGTGGAGCACCCGGTCGTGCTGGAGCACCCGGACACCGGCCGCAAGGGCCTGTTCCTGAGCACCGGCGCGCTGCGGCTGGCCGGGGTCAGCGAAGCGGAGAGCGCCGCGCTGCTGCCCTACCTGCTGCGGCACGCCTCCTCGCCCAACTACACCATCCGCTTCGGCTGGAATCCGGGCGACTTCGTGCTCTGGGACAACCTCGCCACCTGGCACTACGCCATCGACGACTACGGCGACGGCCCGCGCGCCTACCAGAAGGTGATCGCCGCCCATCCGGAGACACCGCCCAGGGTCGGCTCAACCGGCTGACACCGGATCGGCGCGCAAGTAGGCCCGTCGCGATCAGTTTCCGCGCGCCCCCGGCTCTGTATAGGTGAACACCCCGCTCACCACCGACAGACCCAGGAGCCCGGATGTCTACCCAGGACCTATCCGCCACCACCGCAATCGTCACCGGCGCCAGCAAAGGTTTCGGCCGGGCCATCGCCACCGCGCTGTCGCAGGCCGGCGCGAACGTCGTCGGGGTCGCCCGCGACCGCGCCCGGCTCGAGGACGTCCGCGCCCAACTCGGCGACACCTTCACCCCCGTCGTCGCGGACGCGGCCGATCCGGTCGTCGCCGGCGAGCTCATCGACGCCTACCAACCACGCACGCTGGTGCTCAACGCGGGGGCAAGCCCGCTGTCGCGGCCGATCCAGCGACACACCTGGCAGACGTTCAGCCGCAACTGGGAGGTCGACGTCCAGCAGGTATTTCACTGGACGCGTGAAGCGTTGCTGCGTCCCCTCGCGCCCGGCAGCGCGGTGATCGCCTTCTCCAGCGGCGCGGCCATAGCCGGTTCACCGCTCAGCGGCGGCTATGCCGGTGCGAAGGCCACCATCCGATTCGTCACGTCGTACGCCGCGGACGAGTCCCAGCGAAACGCGCTCGGCATCAGATTCACCGCCGTGCTCCCCCGGCTGACCCCGGCGACCGACCTGGGCGCGGCCGCGGTAGCCGCCTACGCGGCCAGGCAGGGCGTGGACGTCGCCACCGCCCTCGAACGCTCCGGCCCGATCCTTGCCCCGGAGCAGGTCGGCAAGGCAGTCGTCGACCTCGCCATCGACCCAGGCCTCGATCAGACCGCCTATCTGCTCACGGCGGCCGGCCTCAACGCGGTGACGTGACGAATCTAAGCCGGCTCCGGTGTCCGCGGGGCTGAAGGGACGCCGCGACCGCGCTCGTTCGTGGGTCGGAGGACAGCCGCCCCTCAAAGCATGACCGCTGTTTCGGGAGATTCCCGGAGTGCGGAGCTCTGAAAGGCTCCCCATTCGACGATCTTCCACTGGGCGGCCGCCTTGGTCAGGGTTGGGGGCAACGTCCTGGACCGCGTACAGCGCGAGGGGGTCGAGGAGGTTGCCCTCAATCGCGGCGAGACCTTGCCGAGCTGGCCAGCTGCCACGACCGCTGTGTGGCCCGCTACCTCGAAGTCACCGCGTCCGAGCGGTTCCGCCGGATCGTGCTGGAGGAACCCGCACGTGACCAGGGCGGGCACGGGATTAGAGGCCTGCCTGGAAGGTGTAGGGCTGGGGTGGGATCGGTGTCCCGACGTCGAGCTGGATGATCGAGTGGGCGTCCAGCGGGATGTCCTGGGGGTTCCCGGCGAACCGGTGGCCGTTGACGAATGCGGTCACCGGCCCGGCGGCGGGGCCTACCTCGTGGTCGCTGAGCGGCTGGCCCCACATGTCGAAGAAGTTGCCCAAGCTGAACGTGCGCCGCACCGGGGACTCGATGTGCAGCACGCCGGACTCGTCGTGGGTGTGCAGCCAGTAGAAGGCCCTGCCGCCGCCGACGAATGCGTGAGCGGGATCGGCCGAGGAGCCGTCCAGCTGGAAGGGGGCGACGATGCCCACCCCGTAGGGCACCAGCTTGGGCGCGCCGTCGACGTAGATGCCCAGGTGGGCGTGAATGTGGAACAGCACCTGCTCGTTCGGGCTGGCCTCGATCCCATCCACCGCCGCGCCGCTCTGGTTCCGGTTTGGCGCCAGCAGCGCGGGGTTGTGGTCCTGGGCGCCGAGGGTTCCCGCGTGACCGGTCAAGCTCACGCCCACCAGCACGAGCGCGGTGAACACCGCCACCGCGCCCGCGCCGGCCCAGTGCCAACGCCGATTGCCGGTTGAGCGGGCAGCCGCCACCGGGCCACGCCCGGGCCGGGGTGGGGTGGACTTCGAAGTAGCGGTCATCGCGCGGAGCCTCCATCTCCTAAGTACGTACGTAGATAGTAGATGGAGTGCGGGAAGCTCCGTCAACCCCTTCCGTCCGGTCGTCATCGGCTTCACTACTATCTCGGTACGTAGACAGTAAATGGCTGGTGGTCGCTGCCCCGGAATCGACGGGTGGCGGCGCGTTTGTGCAGGTAGGAGGCCCGGGGTGCGGCGGTTCGGGGAGCTGGAGGCGGTGGTGATGGAGCGGTTGTGGGCCAGCGGCGGCAACGCCACCGTGCGCGAAGTGTTCGATCAGCTGCGCGCCAACCGGGAGATCGCCTACACCACGGTGATGAGCACGATGGACAACCTGCACCGCAAAGGGCACCTGACCCGGGAGCGCGAGGGCAAGGCCTACCGGTATCAGACGGTGGCCAGCCACGCCGAGTACACCGCGAAGCTGATGCGGGAGGCGCTCTCCAGCGGCGCGGACTCCGACGCCGTGCTGACCCACTTCGTCGGGGAGATGAACGAGGCGGAACTGATCCAGCTGCGAGAGCTGCTAGCCGGGACGGCGGACCAGTGAACGTCGCGGCATGCCTGCTGGCCTACAACCTGATCGCCGCGGTGATCGCGCCCCCGATCCTGCGCCGGCTGACCCGCTCCGGGCTGGCGCCCCGCCTGGGGGTGCTGGCCTGGACCGCCACGGCGATCAGCGTGGTGGCCTCCTGGCCGGTGGCGGTCGGACTACTGGGTGCCGACCTGATCCGAAGCTGGCGCGACCATCGTGAACTGGTGCGGGGCTGCCTGTTCGCGCTGCACGGCCTGCTCGTCGGGCGCGCCGGAGTTGCCGTCCAGGCCGCGCTGCTGATCGTGGCCGTCCTCGCGCTGACGGCGCTGGGAGTGCTCGCCTGGCGCACTGTCGAAGCGTTGCGCCGTGCCCGAACCGACACCCTCCACCACGCTCACACCGCGAGGCTGATCGGCACCCCCGGTCCGGAGGGCAACCTCGTGCTCGACTCGCCTCAACGCGGCGTGTACTGCGTCGCTGGGCGGCCCGCCGCGATCGTCATCACTCGAGGCACGCTGGCCGCGCTCAACCCGCGCCAGCTCGCCGCCGTCCTCGCCCACGAACGCGCCCACCTGGCCGGACACCACCATCTGCTGCTGGCCTGCACCCGCGCGCTGGCCAGCACCCTGCCTGGGATGGCCTTGTTCCCCGAGGCGGCGAGCGAGGTGGCCCGCCTGCTGGAAATGCGCGCCGATGACGCCGCGGCCAGCCGCCACGCCGGTCACACACTGGTCGGCGCCCTGCTCGCGCTCGCCACCCCGGCCGGAAACCAGGCGGAGGTCCCCACCCCGGCCTTTAGCGCGCTCGGCGGGGGAGTCGGGGAGCGGGCCCAACGGCTGCTCACTCCGGTTTCCCGGCTCCGGCTCGCCGTGTCCTTGGCCGGCCTGTCCGCCGCCGCATTCGGACTGCTCATCGCCCCACTAGCCCTGATCACACTGATGCTCGGCGCGACACCGCTGTGCGGAGCGATGCCCACCTAGCCGAGCCGTCCAGTACCTCTCTGCCGCTCGACAGCTTCCCGGAGGAAACCCCGTGAACCTCACCGCCGTGCTGCTCACCGGCTTACTCGCCGGCGGCGTCAGCTGCGCCGCCGTGCAAGGCGGCCTACTCGCCGGCCTGATCACCCGTCAACGCCGAGCGGCCGCACCCACCGTCACAGCCGAGCGTCCGGGCGAAACCTCGACCGCGCGGCCCGCCTCGGGTCGCGCGGGCGCCACCACCGCAAACCCGCGAGCCAGCCTGGCCGATGACCTGACTCCGGTCGCCGCGTTCCTGGCCGGGAAACTGGTTTCGCACACCGTGCTCGGCGCCTTGCTCGGCGCGCTGGGCACCGCGGTAC
>DATHIT010000587.1:0-6316 GCA_035489915.1 Pseudonocardia sp.
GCCCGATCGAGCCGGCCGCTGCCATCACCTAACGCCGTGGGAGCGAACGAGGTGGCGATGGTGCGTGCGCCTGTCGATGAGGTCGAGGGTGCTCGGCGTACACGGCAGCGGCTGGCGGTTCTGGGTCTCTCGGTTGAGCACCGCCGCAGGTGGGCCTCGAGCTCTGGGGCCGGGACCGCAGAGCTGAGGTGCTCGACTGTCCACACCTGCAGCGCGAACAGAATCGATTCGTTCAGGCGCTGAGCGGACTCGCCGAGCGCATGCCCGGAGCATTGCTGATTCCGCCCTCAGACCTGGCCCTCGCGGCGGTCAGCTCACCGCGAGGTTGACACGAAAGGTCCACGTCGTCGCCGCGCCGGATCCGCCCGTGACGGCGACATGCCTGGACAAGGCAGCGACCTACGAAGTCGCCCGCGCGCACGGGATACCCACCCCGGTCACAATCGCGGTCAAGGGAACCGACGATCTCGCGCGGTTCGCGTCTGATGTCGGGTCACCCGCCCTCGACGGTGGGCTTGTCGACGGCCGGTCGGCGCCCGAGCACCCGCAGGACCGCCGCATATGCGGTGACTGCCAGCAGCCCGGTGCCGAGCAGCACCGCCAGTTCGATGGTTCGCTCGGGTCGAACGGTCTCGAGCAGCCAACCGCCAGACGCGATCAACGGCAGCATCGCGAGCAGGCCGGCGGCGGCGACGGCGATCTGCCCAAGGTCGACAATCCGGTGTGCCGGTATGGCATGGCGCAGGCGACTGATTACCCTTGCGGCGGCGGCGAGCTCAGCCGCGAGGATCGCGGCGGCCAGGCACGCGAGCCTGCTGCCATCCGCGGGCAGGAGCAGCGCCGTGGCACCCACGACGACTCCGGCCAGCAGCGCCAAGTAGCTCGCGGACCGTGGCCCAGAGTCGTCGAATCGGGAGAACAGGGCCTGTCTGCCTAGATCATGGATGCCGCCGACCAGCTGGGCCACCGCGACCACCGCTAGGCATGTAGCAAGCATGCCGATGAGGCTGCTCTTTCGGAGCTCACCGTTCGCCAGGAGGTCGGCTGTCGGCCCGGCGAACGTCGCCAGCAGGATCAGCGACGGGAGGCTGACGATGAGGGCATAGTTGAGGCCCTGACGCCAGGCGGCGGCGAATTCGGCGTCGTCGTTTGCGCTCGCGGCCGCGGCCAACTTTGGCAGCGCCGCCATCGACACCGCGCGGGCGCCGACGTAGGACAATCCGTAGAAGACCTGGTAGGACAGCTGGATCACCAGCACCCCGCCCGGCACGGTTCCGGCCAGCACGGTGAGCAGGAAGCTGGTGAGCACCGGGCTGGCGGCTACGGGGACGGACCGTGCGATGCGTCGCACGGAGTCCAGTGCCTCGGGGTCGGTACGCCAGCCCCGGCGCGGTCGGATGGACACGCCGGCGCGCATCGCGCCGTACATCTGCAGCCCGGCGAGCAAGAGGACTGAGCAGGTGCTCCCGGCTCCGAGCAGGATGATCATGGCTATCGGGGCCTGACCGACCTCGAGACCGGTGCCGAAGGCCCATGCCGCGATCAGCACCGTGATGATGGCCCCGATGCTCTCGACCCCGGGAGCGGCAGCGGGCAGGGCGAAATGGCCTCGAGCCTGCTGGGCGGCGACGGCCACCCCGGACACGGTGTACATCAGCACCTGGGGGGCCATGAAAAGGATGAGGATGATCGTGAGCAACCACGCCCGACTCCGGTCCGGCCCGGGGACGCCGAACACCAGCATCCAGGCCACCGCCGGCGAGGCCAGCGCGAGCGCGGCGGCGCCTAGGGCGGCGATCGCCAGCAACCGGCCGGCGACGCGGCCCAGGGTCTCGCTCGCCCGCGCGGTGCCGCTGGCCGTGAGCGCCTTGACCACGGCGGGCACCACGACCATGGCCAGCACCGGCCCGGCCATCAAGGTGAAGACGTTGCCGCCGAGCACGTAGGCCGCCTGGAACACATTGGCTAGGTAGGTCGGACCCATGACGGCACCGATCACCAGCACGCGCACCAGGCCGACGAGCCGGCTGGCCACGGTCCAGCCGGCCACGGTCACCGAGTTCCGTGCGGTGGACCGCCGCCAGACGGGTGCGTCCGGTTCCGTTACCACCGGGATGCGGTCCGATCGGCCACGGTCAGGCGTCGTTTCGCGGCGAGCGCCGTCTCGCAGCGGCCGCCTCCGATGATCTGGTAGGCGCTGCCTTGTCGAACTCGGGTCATCCCAAGACCTCCAGCAGGGCCACAAGCCGCGCGCGACAGAGGCTCGCGGCCGCGTCCCACCGTAGCGGGGCCACCGGGAGTGGACCCGCGTGGGCGGTGTGTTGGCTCGTTGGCGACAATCTCGTGTTGGCAGCAGCCAGGCCATCTGGTGGGTGCGCCCGGGCCCGAATCCGCGGGCCGCCGCGCGACGCGCCCAGCCAGCACGAAGCAGCACAGCCGAAGTCGAGGGGCTGAGATCGCATGGGATCGCTCGGGTACCGGATGACGGTCGAAGCGGAGGGGGTCGAGGCCCGCCAGGCCTGGCGGGAACTGGTCGAGCAGAACCCCGGCGTGGCCCTGTCGAAGACACCGGAATGGCTCGACTGCATTCAAGGATGCACCCGTTTCACCGACGCAAGCCTGCTGTTCCGGATCGAAGACGGACGACGAGTGCTACTGCCCCGCCTCCGCTCGCCAGCCCTGCCCGGGCTGTTCGCGTCACCACCGGACAATTGGAATTTGGGCGCGGACGCCAGCGGGTTCCTCACCGAGGGCGGACCGTTGGAGCCCGAGCTGGTGCGGGCGCTGGTCAAGGAGGTCGGTCGGGCCGGGTTGCGTACCCAGGTGGTGGTGGGCGGTGACGACGCTCGCCAGTGGCAGCCTGCCGTACCGACCGAGGTGCACAGCGTGACACATCACGCGGACGTACTCGATCTGGATGGCGAATTCTCGACGGTCTGGGAAAAAAGGTTCACCAGCAAGGTCCGCTCAGCCTCCCGCAAGGCGGAGCGGCGTGGGGTGACGATCGTGTCGGACAGCACCGGTCGGTTGATCCCGGCATTCGACGTCCTCTACCGCGGCTCGGTGCACCGGTGGGCCCGAGACCGCAGGTATCCAGTCAGGCTCATGGGATGGCGCTACCGGCGCGATCACCCACGCAGCCGGTTCGAGTCGGTCGCGCGAGCACTGGGCGGGCGCTGCACCGTGTGGATGGCCTGGTGGAACGGGGCGCCGGTGGCCAGCATCATGGTGCTCACCCGCGGCGATCAGGTCACGTACTGGCGGGGCGCGATGGACAAGGAGCGCTGTCGCGGCAGCGGGGCGAACGAGCTGCTGCACCGGTACGCCATCGAGGCGGCGTGCGACGACGGACGGCGCAGCTACGACTTCGGCCTGTCCCAGACCGACGACCTGCGCAGGTTCAAGCGTGCGTTCGGCACCCACGAGGTGCCGGTGCACACCTACATCCTCGAGCGAATACCCACCGCGGCAGCCGAGGCCCGATGTTACGAGACCGCAAAGCGAACCCTCCTTGCGGTGACGAGGCGGGTGCGCGGGGCCGGAACACTGGCGCGGTCAGCTTGTGCTGGAATGAGGCTTCCTCGGTAGCTCGGAGTCCGACGATCGAGGCCATGTCCGCACGACTTGAGCCTCCGTCTCCACCTTCTTCAAGGGCGGATCCCACAACCTGACCGAACCGAGACGAGAAATCCCCAGCGCCGCGAGCCGACAAAGGCGACTGTACCCACCCGGATGCGCGCTGCCGACGGCTCGGGTGAGCTGCCGGGATCATGGGGCGGATGGCGCTGGAGCGGATGCTCGCCGGGCTCTCCTGTACCGCGTCAGAACTCGGTTATGGCTCCTGAGCGGCACAGGAGTTAGCCGGGCTGCAGGCGGGGGTGTTGGGCAGGGGTCAGGATGTGGTCGCTGTGGTGTAGCGCCAGGCTGCGGGCGTAGCGACGGGCAATGTCGGGCTGCGTGCGTTCGGTCTGCCCCACCCCGAACACCGTGCCGGGATAGTCCAGGGGCCCGAGCACGGCTTGGATGCGCGCCCAGTCACCCGGCGGCACCAGCTCGGCGGGATCACCGCCGGCGAACCAGCCCATCGGCACAGCCATCCCGGCCGGGACGACGGTGTTGACCCCGACCACGCCGTGGAACTCGACCTCCGCCCCGATACCGAGACGCGCCCCGTTGAATACCACCGCACCAGTCGCGACGCGAGTGTCGCCTTCGATCACACAGCCGGTGAGGTGGGCGTGCGGTCCCACCAGCACGTGATCACCGAGGTAGACCGGGTGTCGGGGCGCACCCCGGATCACCGCATTCTCCATAACTACACAATTCGCCCCGATAGTCACCGGTCCACCCTCGGCGGTGAGCACAGCACCGAACAGCACCCGGCTGTGCGGACCTACCGTCACATCGCCGCAGAGCACAGCGTTCGGCGCGACGTAGGCCGTCTCCGCCACCTGTGGGCTCTTCATCCGGTGCCTCACGAACACCGCCCCACGCCCCACCAGCTCAGGCGGGCTTCCGTACTCCTCCACGATCATCTTCGGCCACCTCAACTCTCGTCCGCGCTCCGCGAGATCGGTGGCCCCCCGTTCCCGCCAGACACTCAAACCGAGCCCACGCCAGGAGGCGCCAAGCTACGCCGACCGCCCCCACCGTCCAACCCCCACCAGGGGGACCCAGACCTGTGGCGCACCCCGGTAGACACGTCAACGCCTTCGGGCTCAATGTCATCAAGAGCCTGGCCGACAAGCATCGCCTACAGCGTGGAGATCGTGTGGCCCGGCCGGGCACCCGGCTCAGGAGGAGGCACAGGTCGGCAGGCGGACCATCTGGGGTTCTACCGAATGGCGTAACACCTTGCGCCTGCATTCCGATCCTGTGAGCGTCACCACACAAGCCCCGGGAGCCCGTCATGGCTGAAGCCCACCCACACGTTGAGAACTGTCCTGGTTGCGTGGCCGACAAACTGGCCGATGAGGACCGGCAGTACCTGAGGTCCACGGGTTGGGCGGATCCTGATCACGTGTTTGCGCCGAAGCCGCGGATGGCCCCACCCAAAGCGTCGGATGTCCCCACGGTGTTCTGGTTCTTCGTCGCCGTGGGGGCGCTCATCGCCGTGGTTGCGTTCCTGAATGCCTATCCGACGTTCACGCTGATCACCGCCGGCGTGGCGATCGCGTTGTGGTCATGGCACCGCTACATCCACAAGGCTCAGCACGACCGGGACGGGCAGTCACGGCCGAGTTGCGGGATCTGCCGCCGAGAGGACAGGCGCAAGGCGGAGGTGGAGTGGGCTCGGTACCGCATGCTGATCGCCAAGGACGCGGACCGCCGGGAGGCGGAAGCGCACGCAGCCAACTACGCCCGGTTACGTGCCATAGAGGCCGAGCAGGAGCGGTTGCGGCGCGAGCAGGGGCGGGTGTAACGCGGCACTACCGATCCGACGTAGACGCCGCGGCAGCACCAGGGCCGAGGGCCCGGAGTCGCTTCCGGGCCCGCGCGGACCTGCCCCTCTCGGCCTCCGTGCCGGCATGTCGACCTGGACCGCGTCATCCTCTACCTGCCCGTTGTGTAAGCGTCCGATGCGGTGGGTGCTCGGCCCGGCCCCGGTCCCGAGGTTGACGGGCATTGGTTGTGGACGGACGGTGTGACGACCGGTAACCCCCGGGTCGGGCGGCCGGGGCGCTAATGTGGCGGACGACTTTGCCGAGCGGACCGTGCATCCTGTTCGGGTGCGCCCCATCCGCAAGACCGACCGGCCGGACCTCGGCATGACAAGCACCGCGTGTCACGCGTGCTCCGGGGCCGGTGCGATGGCGATTTCCCGCGCGGCCGTCATGTCCTGCCGCGGCGCGGTTTGGGCCTATGAGGCGAAACGCTGCGCCGATTGCGGCGGGAAGGGCTGGCTTCGCGGGTTGATCCCACCCGTCTAGCCCGGGAGACGGGGTTGCCCGCGGCCCTGTGGGGCTACAAAACTCGGTCAGGTGGTTGGAGCTGGGACTTCGTCTGAAGCGCTCCAGCGATCAACAGCTGTTTCTGAGCGCGTTCAAATAATCGACCAGCACTCCTGAACGTGTTCAGTTTGCCATTGACGACCGCTCAAGGCCGTAAACAAATGGCCAGGTCACAGGTGCTGGCCGACTATTGGCACCCCACAGGGCAACGTGCGGGAGCTGCGGCAGTCGGGCGGATCGTCGCCGCGGCGCCGGCGGGCGCGCGCGCCCGCCTCGCCGCCGTCCCGCGCGACTTGCGCCGCGCCGCCACCCGGGCGACGCTGACCCGCTTCGAACGCGCCGAGGTGCACGCGATCCTCGACGCG
>DATHIT010000588.1:0-3409 GCA_035489915.1 Pseudonocardia sp.
GGCAGGTCCGCGAGGTGGCCTGGGCGGTGCTGGCCAGCGTGGCGCCGCGGGTCGGGCCGGAGCCGAGGCGCGAGCTGAGCAGGGCGCTTCCGGCCAGCATGCGCGCCGCGGTGGTGCTCCCCAGTCGACGAGAGTCGGAACTCGCCGTGCCGGACGACCTCGTGGCCGAGGTGTCGCAGCGGCTGGGCCGGCCCGCCGGACAAGCCCGCGCGCTGACCCGGGCGGTGCTCGCCCAGCTGTGCGCGGCGGACCCGGACACCGGTGACCTGCTGTCCCGCGCGCTGGGGCCGCGCTTCGCCGGGCTGTTCGAGCCAGTCGAGCAGCCGGCGGCCGGGCCCGCCCCGCTCACCGCTGAACAGGTGGTCGCCGCGCTCGGCGCGCTCACCAACTGGGCGGGTGACAACCGAGGCATCACCCGCACCGTGGTGCTGCCCGCCGACCGGCGCCTGACGCTGATCAACCGGGTGCGCCGGGAGGCCACCGCGCTCAACCACCGGGCCAAGATCGCCGAGCACGGCGAGACCATCACCTTCTCGGTGTGCGCCCCGGGCAGCGGGGACGTGACAAACCTGGACATCAAGCTCGCCGCGCGCATCGATTCCGCGCTGATCGACATGGCCTTCGCCCGGTGACCCATCGGCCAAGCCAGGTGTCACGTGTCTGAAACCTCCGCCGAACGCGAGGCCCGTCGGGTCGCCGGTAGCAAGCCGGTTCGTGCCGGCGCGCGCGCCGGCCTGGTGGCCAACGGGATCATTCACCTGCTGGTGGCCTGGCTGGCGCTTCGGGTGGCGTTCGGCGGGAGCGAGCGGGCGGACCAGGGCGGTGCGCTGCAGACGGTGGCCGCCGAGCCGTTCGGGCGGGTGTTGCTGTGGCTGATCGTCGCCGGCTTCGCGGCGGTGGTCGTGTGGCGCGCCGGGGAGGCAATCTGGGGCTTCCGCTACGTCGTAGACACCGGCGACCGGGCCAAGAAGCGGATGTTCTCGGCCGGCCAGGTCGTTCTGTTCGCCGCGCTGGCGGTGCTCGCTGGCCGGGTGGCCGGCGGCTCGTCGGCGGGCAGTGGCGGGCAGGGCCTGACCGCGCAGCTGCTGCGTTACCCGGTCGGCCGGGTGCTGGTCGTGGTGGTCGGAGTCGGCGTGCTGGCGGCCGGGGTGATCATGGTCTACCGGGGCTGGCAGAAGACCTTCACCGAGGACATGGACCTGCACCGGGCAGCCCCGCCGGCGCGGGCGGTGGCCGAGCACACCGGCCAGTTCGGTTCGATGGCCAAGGGCGTCGCGGTGGCCATTGTCGGCGTGCTGGTGGCGATCGCCGGGCTGACCTACCAACCCGCTCAGGCCCAGGGGCTGGACGCGGCGCTGAAAACCCTCGCCGCCCAGCCGTTCGGCCCCGCGCTGCTGGTGGTGATTGCCCTCGGCTTCGTCAGCTACGGGGTATTCGCCTTCTTCGATGCCCGCTACCACCGGGTGTGAGGCGGCTTGGACTTTCGCCGCGGGTCAGCCGAGCGTCGAGGGTGGTGCCGGGTCCGGTCCCGGTGGGGTCGGCGGCGGGGGTGGGGTCGGCACCACCGGGTCCGGCTCCGGGACCGGCGGAATCGGGTCGGGGATGGGCGGTCGGCTCGGATCCGGCGCCGGCGTGGGCACCGGCCCTCCTGGCCCCGGGGGCGTCGGAAACGGCGGCGGGGTGGGCACCGGCTCCGGGACCGGCGGCGGAGTAGGCACCGGTCGTGGGGTGGGCGGCGGCCGCCCCGGCATGGGCTGGCTAGCGGTAGCGATCACGACACCGGATACCCCGGCAACAGCGGTTCCACGCCCATTCTTGGCGACGAGCGAGACGCCCGTCGCCCCGCGCTTATGGCTTCCCCCGGCGCGGCGCATGTGGCGGACGCGGACAGCGGAGTCGGCATCATGCTCCGCGCCATTCTCGAACTTCGGTCCGCGATTCCGCGCGGGGCGAGCGCGGACCATACGCCGGGAACCATGTGACTTTCCCATAGTCGGGGTCCGGCGGCGCCGCAAAATTGATCCGTCCGATGTGGACGATCCGCCTCGAGATCGCGGGCAAGCTGCCAGGACTCTGACTCCCGGCGCCCGGAGTGTCCTGCGCGCTAGCTGGCAAGAATGTCAGCACAGTCCCATGCGCTATCATTTGACTGACCCGCTCGCCCTATTGGGCTCTTGTATTGTGATCCCGCGAAGTTGTTGATGATCTAGTCCGCTGATGCACGACAGTGCGGTTTCAGCAGGAGAAGGTGAGGATTGCCGGATGGCGCAGAAGGTCGTTGTGGAGATGGTGGACGATCTCGACGGTTCGCCGGGTGGGGACGTCACCACTGTCGGTTTCGCACTCGATGGCCGCAGCTATGAGATCGACCTGAACGGCCGCAACGCGGAGAACCTGCGGGCTAGCCTCGCGGAGTTCATCGCCGCGAGCCGGCGGCACCGGGCAGGTCGTGGCGGGGGAACCGTGAAGGCGGCCCCTGCGCATGACGCGGCGGCGCGTGAGCGTGCGCATGCCATTCGGGAATGGGCGCGGGAAGCCGGGCACGAGGTTTCCGGTCGTGGCCGAATTCCCGCCGCGGTGGTCGACGCGTACGAACAGGCACAGCAGGCTCCCGAGCCGGCCCCGAAGGCCGCTGCCCCGAAGGCAACGGCCCCGAAGGCCGCGGCCACCAAGGCTGCGGCCCCGAAGGCCGCGGCCACCAAGGCTGCGGCCCCGAAGGCCACCGCCACGAGGACGGCCGCCAAGGGGGAGGCGAAGCCGGCCAAGAAAGCCGCGAAGAAGCCCGCCAAGTCTGCCGATCCCAAGCAGCCGATGTTCTCCGGCTGACGTTCATCGCCACAAGGCCGCGCGGCCGGCGCCGGCTTAGGAGATAGCTCGCGGAAACTCTATTTATCCGCGAGCCCATAGCGCACCGACTTCGTACTGCGATCACGCCGAGCCAAGCCGCGCACCGCCGCGACTGGCTCGGCGCTGAGCGTCATCAATGGCTCGTGTGTCGCATGTGGACGTCTGTGGACGCTGTCCGCTCAACGTGGGGTGACTACGCGGGGTCGTCTCGGGTGTGCCGAGTGCCGGCCGGCACCGTACCGCCGCCACGGCCCGAGGGGGTGGCAACCGGCGCGAGTCCGGAATGGGTAGCCGCTCCGGGCGGTTGTTTCGCGAGGAACGGCAGCTGACAACTTCGCAATGAGAGTGAGCACCGAATGAGCAGTCGGGCAACACCGGTACCGCTGGGATCGTTCGGAGTATGGGCCGGCGCATGGGGATTGACCCCCGAGCGGGCCGCCGAGATCGAGCGCCTTGGCTACGGCGCCATTTGGGTCGGCGGCTCGCCGCCCGCCGACCTGTCCATTGTGGACACCCTGCTCGGCGCGACGTCCACGATCTCGCTGGCCACCGGCATTGTGAA
>DATHIT010000589.1:0-3310 GCA_035489915.1 Pseudonocardia sp.
TCTGCCCGGCGATGCCGTGGCACTGGAGCACCTCGGGGATGTCGGCCAGCGCGGCGCCCACCTCGTCCAGCCCGCGCTGGGTGACCCGGATGGTCACGTAGGCGGTGAGCGGATACCCCAGCGTGGCCGGGTCGATGCGGCGTTCGAAGGAGTCCAGCGCGCCTCGCTCGTCCAGGCGGGCCAGCCGGGCCTGCACGGTATTGCGGGACAGGCCGAGCCGTTCGGCCAGCGCGACGGTGGTTGCCCGGGGTTCCTCGGTCAGCGCGAGCAGCAGCCGGGCGTCCACCGGGTCGGCGCGATGCGTGCTGGGCAGGGTGCTCACTCCCGTTTTCGAAGATGACGGCGGTAATGGGCAGTATGCTCAAGTAGATCTTGATATCTTGAGCAGTTCTGATTGTAGTGCTGCACTTATAGGTACGTTCTGCACGATGCGCCCGCGAGCACTGATCGGTCGACCGCACCCCGGTCCCGGTCGCCAAGGGCCAGTGCGCCGACCTGAGCGGGCACCACCCGCCGGCTGTGCGCACCGAGGTCTTTGACGCACGCCCAGGAAGGCATCATGACCAGCAGCGCCCCGGCCCCCACCCGTATCGACCCGCTCGGCGTCCTGGACCAGGTCGAACGGCGGGTGCTCTGGTTGTCCAGCGCGATCGTGCACCACGCCAACCGGGTGCGGCCCAATCCGTCCGGACTCAAGGTGGGCGGCCACCAGGCGTCCTGCGCGTCGATGGTGTCGATCATGACGTCGCTCTGGTTCAAGCACCTGACCCCGGGTGACCGGGTGTCGGTGAAGCCGCACGCCTCGCCGGTGCTGCACGCGATCAACTACCTGCTCGGCGAGCTGGACGAGTCGTACCTGACCACGTTGCGCGAGTTCGGCGGGCTGCAGAGCTACCCCAGCCGGTCCAAGGACCCGGACCCGGTGGACTATTCGACCGGCTCGGTCGGCATCGGGGCCACCGCGCCCATCTGGGGTGCGCTCTCCCGGCGCTACCTGCGCTCCACCCTCGGCGCCGAGACCGGCGGCGGCCGGCAGTTCTCCCTGGTCGGGGACGCCGAGCTGGACGAGGGGGCGATCTGGGAGGCGATCCTGGACCCGGCCGTGGCGGAGCTCGGGGAGATCGTCTGGATCGTGGACCTGAACCGCCAGTCGTTGGACCGGGTGGTGCCCAACATCGCCGCCGAGCGGTTGCAGGGCATGTTCGGCGCGGCCGGCTGGCAGGTGCTCACCTTGAAGTACGGGCGGCTGCTGGAGCAGCTGTTCGCCCGGCCCGGCGGCGGCGCGCTGCGCGAGCGGATCGACCGGATGAGCAACCCGGAGTACCAGCGGCTGCTGCGCTGCTCCGCCGAGGAGCTGCGGGCCAGGGTGCCCGGCGACGGCGAGGGCCGCGAGGCGGTTGCCGCGCTGATCGCCGAGCTGGACGACGCCACCCTGCTGGAGGCCATCCGCAACCTCGGCGGGCATGACCTGGACGCACTGGACCAGGCGTTCGAGCAGATCGACGACAGCCGCCCCACGGTGATGTTCGCCTACACCGTCAAGGGCTACCGGCTGCCCGTCCAGGGGCACCCGCAGAACCACTCCTCGCTGCTCACCGAGGCGCAGCTGCAGGTGCTGGCCGGCGAGGTCGGCGTGGACCCGGCCCGACCGTGGCAGCGGTTCGCCGCCGACACCCCGGCCGGGCAGGCCTGCGCAGAGGTGGCCGAACGCCTCCGTCGGGAACCGGCGCCGACGGCCCAGCCGCCCGCGCTGCCCACCGACATCGGCCGCCCCGCGCCGCACGGCATGGCCACCACCCAGGCCGCCCTGGGCCGGACCCTGCTGGACCTCACCCGCGACGCGCCGGAGGCCGCCCGCCGGGTGGTCACGGTCAGCCCGGACGTCAGCTCGACGACCAACCTGGGCGGCTGGGTGAACAAGGTCGGGGTGTGGTCGGCCACCGAGCGCCGCGACTGGTTCGCCGACGACGCGGAGACCATCCTGCACTGGCGGGAGAAACCTGCCGGCCAGCACATCGAGCTGGGTATCGCGGAGACGAACCTGGTCGGGCTGCTCGGCGAGCTGGGCGCCACCTGGAGCCGGTGGGGTCAGCCGCTGCTGCCGATCGGGGTGATGTACGACCCGTTCGTCGAGCGCGCGCTGGAGCCGTGGTCGTTCGGCATCTACGCCGGCGGCCAGTCCATCCTGGTGGGCACGCCGTCCGGGGTGACGCTGGCCCCGGAGGGCGGCGCGCATCAGTCGATCACCACGCCGTCCATCGGCATCGAGCAGCCCGGCTGCGTGAGCTACGAGCCGGCGTTCGCCATCGACGTGGAGTGGACGCTGCTGGCCGCGCTGGCCAGGCTGGGCCGCCCGGACGGCGGTTCGGCGTACCTGCGGCTGTCCACCCGGCCGGTGGACCAGTCGCTGGCCGCCGTGCCCATCGACCCGGCGGCCCGGGAACGGCGCCGCCGCCAGGTGGTGGCCGGCGGGTACCCGCTGCGCCGCCGGGACGGCGCCGTGGTGACCATCGCGGCGATGGGCGCCATGGTCAGCGAGGCGCTGATGGCGGCCGACCGGCTCGAGCAGGTCGGGGTGGTGGCCGACGTCGTCTGCGTGACCAGCCCGGACCTGCTGTTCCGGGCGCTGCGGTCGCGCCAGGGCCACCAGGACGGCTCAAGCTGGATCCTCGAGCAGCTGTTCCCGGCGCGGCGGGCCACCCCACTGGTCACCCTGCTGGACGGCCACCCGCACACGCTGGCTTTCCTTGCCGCGGTGCACGGTGTGCCGAGTGCGCTGCTCGGGGTGAGCGGGTTCGGCCAGTCCGGCTCCCTCGCCGAGGTCTACCGCTACCACGGCATCGACTCGGACGCGGTCGTGCGGGCCGCCCTGGACCTGGTGGAGTAGCGGCTCAGAAGCTAAAGGTGGTCGCGCCTTCGCCGATCCATTCCCACAGCTGCACGGTGCCGCCCAGCTCGGCGTTGGCGATCAGCTGGTCCTCGCGCAGCTGCTTGGCGTGGAAGCAGATCGGGCAGACCAGGAAACGGCCGCCGGCGGCTTCGTACCGCTTGGTGAGGTCGGCCAGCGGCGGGCAGCCGTCGCAGGCGACCCCGACCGCGGTGCCCGGCAGCGTCAGCCGCACCGCCTCCTTGGTGAGGAAGGTGACGGTCTCCCGGCCCTGCTCGGCCGCGCCTACCGCCATCAGCAGGGCGACGGTGACGCGCTCGGCGTCCTCGAGGCCGGTAGTCAGGTTGATCGCCACTTTGCCGGGCCTGGGTGTGGGGTGTTCGCTCATGCGGACTTTCTACGGCCGGTGGGGGACGGCCACAT
>DATHIT010000590.1:0-2474 GCA_035489915.1 Pseudonocardia sp.
CGACATCGACACCTCCGGCGCATGGGCGGTGCCCGGGGTGCACGCGGTGCTCACCCACCTCGACACCCCGGCGGTCCCCTACTCAAGCGCGCGGCACCAGAACCGGCTGGACGACCCGGACGACATGCTGATGCTCGACCCGGTGGTGCGGTTCCGCGGCCAGCGGGTGGCCGCCGTGGTGGCCGAGACGGTGGCCGACGCGGAGCGGGCGTGCCGGGCGATCGTGGTCGACTACCAGGTGCTGCCCGCGGTCTTCGACCCTGAACAGGCCACCGAGCCGGGCGCCCCGCTGGTGCACGGCGACAAGATCGCCACGGCGGCCGAGGCGCGGATCGCCGACCCGGGCGGCAACCTGATCGCCGAGCGGCACGCGGAGCTGGGTGACCTCGCCGCCGGGCTGCGCGCCGCGGCGACCGTGGTGGAGGGCACCTGGCGGACCCAGCGGGTGGCGCACACCTCGCTGGAGACGCACGCGGCGCTGGGCTGGCTGGACGGCGAAGGCCGGCTGGTGGTGCGGTCCAGCACCCAGGTGCCGTTCCTGGTGCGGGACGAGCTGGCCCGGGTGCTGGCGCTGCCCAGGGAGCGGGTGCGGGTGCTCACCGCGCGGATCGGCGGCGGGTTCGGCGGCAAGCAGGAGATGCTGGTCGAGGACCTGGTGGCGGTGGCGGTACTGCGCACCAGGCGGCCGGTACAGCACGAGCTGACCCGCACCGAGGCGCTCACCGCGACCCCGTGCCGACACCCGATGCGGGTTCGGGTCCGGGTCGGTGCGGATGCCGGCGGGGTGCTCACCGCGCTGGCCATCGACGTGCTCGCCGACGCCGGCGCCTACGGAAACCACAGCCCCGGGGTGATGTTCCACGGCTGCCACGAGTCGATGGCGCTGTACCGGTGCGCGAACAAGCGGGTGGACGCGCGCTCGGTGTACACCCACAACCTGCCGTCCGGGGCGTTCCGGGGTTACGGCCTTGGCCAGGTGCAGTTCGGCATCGAGAGCGCCCTGGACGAGCTGGCTTGCGTGCTCGGCATGGATCCGGTCGAACTGCGCCGGCGCAATGTGGTGCGGCCCGGCGACCCGGTGCTCTCGGACGCCCTCGAGGACCCGGACGACCCGTCCGACCTGCTGCTCGGCAGCTACGGGCTGGACCAGTGCCTCGACCTGGTGGACGGCGCGCTGCGGGACCGGGCGACCGCCGATACGGCACCGGGGCCGGAGTGGCGGCTGGGCACCGGCGTCGCCGCCTCCATGATCGCCACCGTCCCACCACGTGGCCACCTGGCCGACGCGTCGGTGACCCTGGAGCCCGACGGCGGCTACACCGTGCGGGTGGGCACCGCCGAGTTCGGCAACGGCACCACCACCGTGCACACCCAGATCGCCGCCGCCGTGCTGGGCGCCGAGCCGGACCGGGTCCAGGTGCGCCAGTCCGACACCGACCTGGTCGGCCACGACACCGGGGCGTTCGGCTCGGCGGGCAGCGCGGTGGCCGGCCGAGCGGTGCATGCGGCGGCCACCGCGCTGCGCGAGTCGATCCTGCGCGCGGCCGGGATAGCCGGCGGGTTCGAGCCACCGACCGGGAGGCTCGGGCCTGAGGGCGTGCAGGCCGCCCACGCGTTCGTCCCCCTGGCCGGTCTGGACGGTGCCGACGGGCCGCTGGTGGGGCACGGTCGGCACGACGGGACGCCGCGCTCGCTGGCGTTCAACGTGCACGGGTTCCAGGTGGCGGTGCACCCCGGTACCGGCGAGGTGCGGGTGCTGCGCTCGGTGCACGCCGCCGACGCGGGCACCGTGCTCAACCCCGAGCAGCTGCGCGGCCAGATCGAGGGCGGGGTGGCCCAGGCGCTGGGTGGGGCGCGGTTCGAGGAGCTGATCGTGCGGGACGGGCGGGTGCTCACCGATGTGCTGCGCCAGTACCACGTGCCGCAGTTCGCCGACGTGCCGCGCACCGAGGTGCACTTCGCCGACACCGCCGATCCGCTCGGCCCGTTCGGGGCGAAGTCGATGAGCGAGGCGCCGTACAACCCGGTGGCGCCCGCGCTGGCCAATGCGGTGCGGGACGCGATCGGGGTGCGACCCTACGAGCTGCCGATGTCCAACGACCGGGTCTGGCGGCTCTGCGCCGGGCGGCCCGAGCACGAGCGGGCCCCCGACTGACGACGACCCGTTGAGAGCCGAAAACCCGTAGCGGAAGAAACCGGAGGACCCGATGAGCTCATCCGCGCGCCAGCGGCCAGGCGCGGTCGCCGTGCACCCGGTCGACCAGGTGCTGCCCACTCCCCGGCTGATCGTGCTCGGGCTGCAGCACCTGTTCATCATGTATGCCGGCGCGGTCGCCGTCCCGCTCATCGTGGGCCCGGCGGTGGGCCTGGACGGGTCCGATATCGCGGTGCTGGTCAGCGCCGACCTGCTGGTCTGCGGGATCGCCTCGATCATCCAGTCGGTGGGCATCTCCAAGATCATGGGGGTGCGCCTG
>DATHIT010000591.1:0-3784 GCA_035489915.1 Pseudonocardia sp.
CGCGCACACCGCGGCGGATGTCCCGAGGGACGTGTCCGGAACTCCGCTCGAGGTAGGGCAGACCGTGACGTTCCTGGACGTCTACGGGACATGCGGCCGCTGCTGGTACTGCACCGTCGGCCACGCCACCACACGTTGCCCGTCGCGCAAGGTGTACGGAGTGACCCTGTCGGCCGAAGAGGGCCTGCTCGGCGGCTGGTCCGAGTACATCTACCTGCGGCCGGGGGTCCACGTGATTCCGCTGCCCGCCGGGCTGGACTGGCGCGCCTTTCTCGCCGGAGGCTGCGGCATGCCGACCGCGTTGCATGCGGTGACCCTCGGCGAGATCGCCTTCGGGGACACCGTCGTTGTCCAAGGCGCGGGGCCCGTCGGTCTGTGCGCCGCCGTCCTTGCACAGCTTCGCGGCGCCGGACAGGTGATCGTGGTCGGCGGACCCGAGCTCAGGTTGGCGGCGGCGACCCGGTTCGGCGTCGACGCCGTCATCGACATCGACACGACGACTGCCGAGGAGCGTCTCGCCGCGGTCAGGGAGGCAACCGGGGGACGTGGGGCGGACGTCACGATCGAGGCGACCGGGGCGCCGGCGGCCGTTCCCGAAGGCATGCGGCTCACCCGAGACGCCGGGCGCTACGTGATCGTCGGGCAGTACACCGACGCCGGCAGCACAACGATCAACCCCCACCTGGACCTCAACCAGAAGCACCTGGAAATCCGTGGGTGCTGGGGTAGCGACGTCGGGCACCTGTACCGAGCGGTTCAAGTGATGGCCCGTTACCGGCAGCAGTTCCCGTGGACCTCGCTCATCAGTGCGGAATACCCCCTCGACCGGGCCCAGAATGCGCTCGAAGACGTCGCCGCGCAGCGCGTGGTGAAGGCACTGATCGTTCCGTAGCGACGAGGTGATCTTCCACTACGGCCAGGATCTCGACCCCGTGGTCGTCGAGTGTGTAGCTCGCGCATTCCTCAACTCAGGCATCCGCATGTGGGACGCGAGCCGGTGGGACGACGCGATCGCCGCATTCGACCAGGTGATCCTCCGGTTCCGAGCGGCCCCGCGCACGCTCTCTCCCAGGTCACCAAGGGCCTAAGGGAGCAATCCGTTCGTCGCTTGCAGCCGCATCCGCACCCTGGATCCTGCTCGATACCCACCTGAGCCGGATGCACCCCGCCGCGCCGTCCGTGGCGTGGGTCGGGTTCTGGCGCACGATCGCCAAGCCGTTGTCGTAGTCGACCATGAAAGACACCCGAGACTTCTCGGGACCTACCGACGAGTCGAACCCACGGTTGTCTCCCAGGTTCTGCAGATGAGGCGGCAGACCAAATACCTCGCGGTCCTGGATGAAGGCGTCCCCGTACGCCCGAGCGATCGAACCGAAGACCTCGTCGGGGGCGCGCGAGTTGCTGGTCGGGTCATGCCCCCGCGGGGGTCTGCGTTCCGCCGCTATCGATTCGGGCGATCGGTCGCCAGCGCTGTTGTTCCTCGTCCCAGCGTTCGAGCGTTCCGTCGTGGTAGCGGTTACCGCGGGCTTTCTCGCCGCCGCCGACGGTGGGTGGGCCGTCGGGTTGCCGGACACCTGGTCGATGCACACCTTCTCGCAGCCAGCCTCGGCGAGCAGGTCTGTCTGCGCCTCAATGTTCTGCTCTCGGGTCGACACCCGGGCGTACCCCACTCGCGTCATGCCTGGAAGCGTCCCAAACGGCCGACAGTGCAGGGATGCCTCACTGGTTTCGGACACGGGTCTCGGACAGCCCCGATCGGGCGTGTCGCTGCGGGCGACGGACATCCCACAACCGATCGCTTCCTGGACGCCGGATCAGCCCGATCCCGCCTAGGCCCGCGAGCCAGTGATCAGTGGTTCGCCAGCCAGCTCAGCACTGCGGTGGGGTGCTGGTCGGGTGGGAACACCGGGTAGAAGACGTGTTCGATGCGGCCGTCACACACGATGAGGGTCAGCCGCTTAAGCAGCCTCATGCCGGCCGCTTCGAAGGTTGGCAGGCCAAGCGCGGTGGTGAGTTCGCCGGCGTCGTCGGAGAGCAGGGGGAACGGCAGGTGCAGCCGCTGAGCGGCCTCAGCTTGGTAGGCGGTGTCTTGAGTCGAGACGCCTGCGACGGCGGCTCCGAGCTCGGCGAGCTCGGCGGCGTGGTCGCGGAATGAGCGGGCCTGCGGCGTGCAGCCACGGGCGCCGGGGATTAAGTCCCAGCCCGCGGGGAGTTCCTGGTCGGGGCGACCGGTTCGGGGATAGGCGTAGAGCACCAACCGGTTCGCGCCGGTCGGGGGCAGATCGACTCGCATGCTTGCCCCGTGAGTGGACGGCAGCGCGAGTGGAGGCATCAACCTGCCGGGCAAGTGATTCGCCGCGCCGTCATCGATCGGCTCGACGAGGTCAGGCGGAAGTTCGTCAAGCCGGGCCATGCTCCCCATAGTTGCTCTCGCGCCCGGCGGCTGGCAACTGCCCCCGGCATCGGCCGGAGCCACGCGAAGGTGCTGGTTACTCCTTGACCCACTCTTGGTCGGTGGCCGGACGCACCTGAGCGAACAGTCCCTCGGGAGGCTCCACGCCGAAGGTCTTGCGATAGCGCCACGTCTCCAGTAGGTCGGTTTTCTCGACGCGGAGGTTCTCGATCTCGGACTCGGGCACATCACACAGCCAACCGTCGTAGAAGCTGCCGTCGAGTCCTTGCCGAGGAGGCCAGTCGTAGTCATCGCCGGCGTATCCGCCTCGTACCCGCCCGGCGCTACACCGTTGGATATGGAACGGCTGGCCGCGCCAGTCGAACATCATGCGCTCGGTGTACCAGGCGTCGAGCTCGTCGAACGGGACCCGTTGCCCGTCGATCTCGTAGGCGGGGTCGCCTGGCTCGCCCGAGTCCGGCCACTTCAGCTCACCCTTAAAAACGACCATCGTCCTGTTCTCGTGGGGGATGATGTTGATCATCGGCCGCGGCTCCAGGTGTTGGTGTTCGGGTCGTACTCAGCGTATAGATCCCGGTTTCCGGCCCGGTCGGTACGCCAGATCTGGCCCCACTTGCCCAGCGGTGCGTCCTTGGCGACCCATTCGGGTTTACCCCCGGATGTTGAGCCGGTGCCAGTGAAGGGCGGGTCTTGCCGAACGAGCGGACCCGTGATCAGACTCTCGACATGCCCAGCGTCGGTGTTTTTGGGCGCCCCGTACGGGATTGACATGTTCGCCGGGCCCCGGTCCGCGCGCCACGTGAGTTGGTAGGCGTACTCGGCGTTTTCGGGGATAGGAGACCACGGCTTGCCGCCCGCTGCGATCGTCGGTGAGTCGTCAAGGCCTAGGCCGTCGCGCATCTCCTGGGGGGTTCGGAGGCTATCGGTATCCTGGGCGCGGGCGACGGAGCCCCTGACGACGTCGGGCTGGTAGGTGCCGTCGACGAGTTTGTCGGCGTCCTGCTTCTTGATTGCCTTGGTCATAAGGTCGCCAGGCTTAATGACCTGTTGCTCCCGGGTGTCGCGGACGAACTTGACCTCCCCGGGGCTGAGCTTGTTGGTTGGCTGCTTGCTGAGTTCTTCGTAGCGCTGTCGCTGCCCGGGCTGGCCCTGGAAAATCTGGTCAAGGTCGGAGATGCGGGGGTGACCCGAGTTGCTGGTCGGGTCACCCCCGGCAGAGGTCGGTGCTGCGCCGCCATCGGCTCCGGCGATCGATAGCCAGCGCTGCTGTCCAGCATCCCAGCGTTCGAGCGTGCCGTTCTGGTAGCGGTTGCCGCGGGCTTTCTCGCCGCCGCCGACGGTGGGTGGGCCGTCGGGCTGGCCTCCCGGCCG
>DATHIT010000592.1:0-6384 GCA_035489915.1 Pseudonocardia sp.
TGGCCAACCGCGAC
Source organism: Pseudonocardia sp. (assembly GCA_035489915.1). Taxonomy (GTDB): domain Bacteria; phylum Actinomycetota; class Actinomycetes; order Mycobacteriales; family Pseudonocardiaceae; genus Pseudonocardia. The sequence goes on from DATHIT010000592.1 coordinate 15, forward strand.
TGGATCGCGCCCGTACGGGTGGCGGTGAAGAAGGACAGGTCCATCCGCTGCAGGTGCTCGAACAACCGGCCGCGCAGATCGGCCATCACCCGGTTGCCCAGCAGCGTGGTCTGGTAGGTCTGCCACACCCCGATCAGCGCGGAGACCACCGGCACCGCGATCATCCCGGCGACCAGCCAGCCGAGCAGCGACAGGTTCACCGGGCCGCCACCGGTGGGGAACAGGGCCCGGTCGAACGCGGCCTGGACCAGGAACGGCGTGATGATCCCCAGCCCGCTGCTGACCAGTACCGCCAGCAGGATGGCGATCATCCCCGCCCGGTAGGGCAGGAACAACGTCCACAGCCGGCGACCGACCCGATCGGCCTCCATCGGCCACCTCCATCGTGCGGCGGGGCGGCCCGGCGCGAGCGGTCAGGCCGCGCCCACCGCTCGAGCGGTGGGCGCTCGAGCGGTGGGCGCGGCCCGGCGTGTCAGGTCAGCTGGAGGTTGCCTTGGCCTCGTCGATCCAGGTCTTGCACTCCTTCTCGGAGAGACCGATAACCTTGCCGTGCCGGGTCTCGATCATCTCCTTGAGGCTCGCCGCATTCCGGTGCTTCAGCTCCTTGATGGAGTCGACACCGATGCTCTTGAGCATCTCCGCGTACTTCGGGCCAATTCCCTTGAGCTTCGCCAGGTCGTTTTCGACATGGTCGGCCATGACATCTCCAATCATTGAGGACCGAGGAGATCGCTCGCAGTGCCGTACACCGGTGGACAGCAGTACGGGATGTCGGGCGTCACCGCGGAGATCATGCTGCCGCATCGACCAGCAAAGCTCCAGTCGTAGCACCGCGCGGAGTACCAGCCGCTCGGGTGACGGTTTGCCGGCTCAGGTGCGCGGCCGCGCCGGGTACGGGTTGCCGCGCCCCTGATCTGGCACTGCCGGCAGGGCGGGACCAGCCGGGCCGCGGCTCCTGGGCAGCTCCACGGTGAACACGGTCTCTCCGGGTCGACTGCGGACCGCGATCGTGCCGCCGTGCGCGGAGGTGACCGCGTGCGCGATGGCCAGCCCGAGCCCGGTGCTGCCGGCCTCCCGGGAGCGGGACGTGTCGCCCCGGGCGAACCGGCCGAACACGTGCGGCAGTAGGCCGGCGGGGATCCCCGGCCCGTCGTCGGAGACCCGCAGGATGGCGTGCGTCGCGCTGGTGTCCAAGGCGGCGGTCACCGTGGTGCCCGGCGGGGTGTGCACCCTGGCGTTGGTCAGCAGGTTGGCCAGTACCTGGGCCAGCCGGGTCGGGTCACCGCTGACCAGCACCTCCTGGTCGGGGATGTGCAACGTCCACCGGTGGCTCGGGCCGGCGGCGTGCGCGTCGCTGACCGCGTCCACGACGAGCTGGGAAAGGTCCACCGGCTCGGCGACCAGTGGGCGGCCCGCGTCCAGCCGGGCGAGCAGGAACATGTCCTCGACCAGGGAGGTCATCCGCTCGGTCTGCGAGGAGACCCGGCGCAGCGCCCGCGCGGTGTCCGGCGGGATCTCCGGGCCCGCTCGCCGGGCCAGCTCCGCGTAACCCCGAATGGCGGCCAGTGGGGTGCGCAGCTCGTGACTGGCGTCGGCGAGGAACTGGCGCAGCTGGTTCTCGCTGGCCCGGCGGGCCTCGAGCGCCGCGCTCACGTGCTCCAGCATCCGGTTCAACGCGGCGCCGACCTGGCCGACCTCGGTGCGCACATCGGTGTCCCGGATCGGTACCCGCTCGGCCAGCGCGACATCACCCCTCTCCAGCTGCAGTTCGGCGACCCGACCGGCGGTCACCGCGACCCGACTCAGCGGCCGCAGGGTGATCCGAACGATCACGGTGGCGGCGGCGCCGGCGGCGAGCAGGCCGATGCCGACCACCACCAGCTCGATCACCGCCAACCGGGCGAGCACCGCCTCCACCTCGCCGAGAGGCACACCGGTGATCACCACCTGACCGGCCGTGTCGCGCAGCCCGATCAGCCGGTACTCGCCGAGCGCGCCCACCAGCACGGTGTGCGGACGGCCGTCCACCGGCAGCCCGGCCACCGCGGCGTCCTCCGCCGCGCCGCTGAGCGGCCGCACCACGCCGTCCTGGCCGATCACGCCGATCTCGGTGGGTTGGCCGGCGACCAGATGCCCGCCGATCGTGCCGACGGTCTGGCCGGGTGCCCGCAGGAACCGGGGGCCCGCGTCGTTTCCGTCGTTGACGTCGTTCCGGTTGTTGCCGCCGTTGCCGCTGCCGTCGTTCCGGTTGTTCCCGTTGTTCGGGGTGTTCCCGTTGTTGTTCCGGTTGTTCCCGCCGCCGTCGTTGCGGTTGTTCCCGCCGCCGTTCCCGTTGTTGCCGTTCCCGCCGTTGTCCCGGTCCTGCTCCGACTTGTCCGACAGCGCGACCGAGCGGAACGCGGCGGTGCCCAACTGGCCGTCCAGCTGGTGGATCAGGAAACCGCGCAGCAGCAAGAAGGAGATCGAACCGCACACCAAACTGACGACAGCCAGCAGCGCCATGGTGGACAGCAGCAGCCGGGTGCGCAACGGGGCGGACCGCCACCAGCCACGCCTGGGGGCCGGCGCCGGCGAAGTGACCGGCACGGCCGAGTCGGCGGGGCCGGCCGGCTCGGCCCGGTGAGCACGCGGCGGCGCGGGTTGAAGGCTCACCGAAGACCGGCTTCCCCGGCCTCGCCGCTCCTCGGGCGGGACCGGTATCCCCCGCCGCGCACTGTGTGGATCATTCGTTAACGCCCCGCGTCGATCGTCTCTGGCGCCGCGCCGCAAGCTTCCGCTCCCCGATTACTCGCCGGCGCCGCCGCAGCCACCGTTTGTGCTGCTCATGGCCTCAGTCTCCGCCGTGGAATGTGGCCGCACTGGGCAGAACTTGTGCGTCAGCTGTGCACCCGTCGACCGCGCCACTTTCGGCGGTCGACACGCCGCCAGCGGGACAGCGGGCGGGGCAATGCGCGAGGTCAGCGGGCTCCTAAGGTGGGCAGGTGCCTCGTAGCTCGGACAGTCGTACCCGGATGGTCGCGGCGGCGGCCCGGCTGTTCCGCGCGCAGGGCTACCCGGCCACCGGCTGGCGCCAGGTTGCCGCCGAGGCCGAGGCGCCTTGGGGTTCCCAGGCACACCACTTCCCGGGCGGGAAGCAGCAGCTCGGCGTGGAGGCGATCAGCCGGTCCGGCGCCGGCTTCGAGCGCGCCATCCGGGCGGCGTTCGCCGGGGTGCACCCGGCCGATGCGGTGCGCCTCTGGGTTCGGGCGGCCAGCGCGGAGCTGTCCGCGAGCGGGTGGCGGGACGGCTGCCCGGTGGCCACCGTGGCGCTGGAGACCGCGCACTCCTCCGATGTGCTGGCCGACGCCTGCGCCGAAGCGCTGGGTAGCTGGCGCGCCGCCCTGGCCGAGGCGCTGACCAGCCATGGGATGCCCGAGTCGGAGGCCGCCTCGCTGGCCGCGCTGATGCTCGCGGCCATCGAGGGTGCGCTGATCATGGCCAGGGCGGAGCGGGCCGTCACGCCGCTGGAGTTGGTCGGGGACGAGCTCGCCGCGCTGCTACGGGCGCGGATCGGTGAGCACCTCTAGGCCGTGCTACTGGCCTGGGTCAGTACGGTCTTGCCCGCCGGGGCGCGCAGCGCCTCCACCGCGTCGTCGAAGCTCGCCACCGCCGCGGTCACCAGGGACGGGTCGAAACCCGCGCCGACCAGCTCCAGCACCGCCGGGACACAGGGCCGGGCGTGTACCCGCCCGATGCGGAAGGTCAACCCCCGCGAGTACATCGCCAGCAGCGGCAGCGCCACGTCGGCGGTATACAGCGAGCTGCAGGTGCAGGTGCCGTCCGGGGCGGTGCTGTGCACCGCGCAGCGCAAGCCGTCCGGGTCCCCGCTGGCGTCCACGGTGATCGGGAAGGCGCCGACCTTGCGCGGCGGCGGACCGGACATCGGACTCGCGCCGAGCGCCTCGGCCACCTTCAGCCGCCCGGGGTCCTGGTCCAGGTAGACCACCCGGCCGGCGCCCAGGGCGACCGCCATCCCGGCGGCGTAGAGCCCGATCGACCAGGTCCCGCCGTCGCCGCCGACCACCAGCACGTCCGCGCCCGGCGCCCGGGCCAACCACGGCCCCACCGTGCGCCACGCGTCGGGCAGGTTGTCGCTCGCGCTGGCCACCGCCACCGGGTCCACCCCGGCGGGCAGCGGGACCAGCATCGCGTCGGCGTGCGGCACCGCGACCAGGTCGGCCAGGAAACCGCCCCAGCGCAGGCCGCCGAGCTGCCCGAGGCCGTAGGTGCTCATCATCGGGTACTCGGCGCAGTTGCCGGTGTGGCCCCGCCGGCACGGCCCGCATGCGCCGCAGGAGATCTGGAAGGGAACGATCACCCGGTCGCCCGGCCGCGCCGAGGTCACCTGGTCGCCGACCTGCACCACCTCGGCCACTCCCTCATGGCCGAGTGGGTAGGGCCCGGGCAACGGGTAGCGCCCGGTGAGCACCCCGACATCGAGGTCGCAGGTGGCCACCGCCAACGGCCGGACCAGCGCCGCCGTCGGCGAGGACAGCACCGGGTCGGGAGCGTCCTCCCAGTGCAACGCGCCAGGCCCGTCCAGCAGCAAGCTCCGCATAAGACGACTGTCTTACTAAGACAACCGTCGAGTCAAGCCTTAATGGTCGGTCCGCACGCGGCCCTCGGCGGTCAGGAGGGCGACGGGTTGGGCGCGACAGGGGTGTCCGGATGCTCCTCGCGCAGGTCGGCATGGGCGGTCTCGGGTGCACACACAATGGCCAGCAAAGTGATCAGCAGCATGGCCAGTACATAGCCGGACACCGCGTAGGCGGTGCCGAACGACTGGTACAGGGCGATGGCCACGATCGGCGCGATCGCGCCGCTGACCACCCCGGCCAGCTGATACGCCGCCGAGCCGCTGTAGCGCAGCTTGGTGGAGAAGAGCTCGGCCACGAATGCCGCCTGCGGCCCGTACATGGCCGCGTGGGTCATCAGCCCGATCACCGCGGCCAGCACGATCAACGGGGTCGACCGGGTGTCCAGCAGCGGGAAGAAGACGAACCCCCAGATCGCGGCGGCCACCACGCCCGCCGCGTAGACCGGCCGCCGGCCGAACCGGTCGGACAGCGCACCGAACAGCGGGATCAGCGCCAACTCGATGGCCGAGCCGACCAGAACGGCGGTCAGCCCGACGCCGCGGTTGAGCCGCAGGTTGGTGGTCAGGTACACCAGGATGTACGAGGTGAAGGTGTAGAACGCGACGTCGGTGCCGATGCGCAGACCCATCGACACCAGGATGCCTCGCGGGTGTCGTTTGATCACCTCCACCAGCGGCATCGAGGAGGTCTCCCCGTGGTCCACCACCTCGGCGAACAACGGGCTCTCCGCGATGGTCAGCCGGATCCACAGCCCCACCAGCACCAGCGCGCCGGACAGCAGGAACCCGACCCGCCAACCCCAGCTCAGGAAGTCCTGCTCGGACAGCACGCCGTTGAGCAACCCGAGCACGGCGGCCGCGAGCAGGTTCCCCACCGGCACCCCGACCTGCGGCCAACTCGCGTTGAAGCCACGTCGCTTCGGGTCGCCGTGCTCGAGGGTCATCAGTACCGCGCCGCCCCATTCCCCGCCCAGGCCGATGCCCTGCAGAAAGCGGAGCAGGCCGAGCAGCAGCGGCGCCCATATTCCGATCGCCGCATAGGTGGGCAGCAGGCCGATGAGGAAAGTCGCGCCGCCCATCAATATCAGGGTGACCACCAGGACCTGCTTGCGCCCGACCCGGTCGCCGAAGTGGCCGAAAATGATTCCGCCCAGTGGGCGCGCGACGAAGCCGATCCCGGCGGTGCTAAACGCCAGTAGCGTGCCGACCACCGGATTAAAAGTCGGGAAGAAGAGCCTGTTGAACACCACCGCCGACGCCGTGGCATAGAGGAAGAAGTCGTACCACTCCAGGGAGGTACCGACCAGGCTGGCGACAATAACCTTCCGCGCCTGCCGGCCCGGCGGCGCCGCTGGTTGTCCGCCCACTGCTTGGCCCGGCCCGTCGCCCGCCGGCCGCTCGCTGTTCGTCATGACCGCCCCTGTCGATTACGCCGGTGCCGAGGCTCGCCCGATACATGGTAAGAGCACGAGCCGTTCCGGACACTCCTCAGAAGGCGGCGACTCGCCGGCCCGTCAACCGGGGAGCTGCACCTGCGCATCGCCCGGTTGCCCCGATGCCCGACTGGCCGGGTCGCCGCTGGGCTCAGACACCATCGGCACGGCGTAGGCGACCACGTTGTCCGCGTACTGATGGGTCTCGAAGTCGAACTCGCCGCCGCAGGTGATCAACACCAACCGAGGCACCCCGGTGGTATCGAAAATCTCCCTGGGCAGTGCCGTCTTCTGGTAGCTG
>DATHIT010000593.1:0-11776 GCA_035489915.1 Pseudonocardia sp.
AGGAACACCGCGATGATCGCCGCGCCGACCATGGCCACCGGATTGCGCCGTAGCCGGACCAGCGCCTCGGCGAGCAGGCTCTTCCCCTCGCCCTGCCCACCGGCGTCGGCCAACCGGTCCAGCCGGTCTCTGCGCCGCTGCCAGCGCCTATTGCTCGCCTCCGCGCTCGCTCCGCTCCTCGCTCGCTGGCGCTCGCTGCGATGCTCACTCACTGTCGGCTTCGGCCGCACGTTCATGACAGCCGCACCCGGGGGTCGATGATCGCGTAAGACACGTCGACCAGCAGGTTGACCACCACGTACACCAGCGCGCCGAGCAGCAGCAGGGCCTGCAGCCGGGGGTAGTCGTGCCGGGTGATGCCGTCCGCGAGCAGGGTGCCGAGGCCGCCCCAGACGAACACCTTCTCGGTGAGCACCGCGCCGCCCAGCAGCAGCCCGGTCTGCAGGCCGATGGTGGTGGACACCGGCAGCAGCGCGTTGCGCAACACATGCCGGCCTCGGACCGTGTGCGGCGCCAGCCCCTTGGCCCGCGCGGTGCGGATGAAGTCGGCACCCAGCACGTCCAGCACGGACGCCCGGGTGATCCGCACGATGACCGCCAGCGGGATGGTGCCCAGTACCACCGCCGGCAGGATGAGATGTCGGAACGCATCCTCGCTGGCGTCGAACTCCCTGGTCAGCAGCCCGTCCAGGACGGCGAGCCCAGTCACCCGGGTGGCATCCAGCCCGATCGACTCCCGCCCGGACGGCGGCAGCCAGCCCAGCTTGACCGCGAACAGCGCCTTGAGCAGGTAGCCGAGGAAGAACACCGGTACCGCCACGCCGATCAGGGTGGCCACGATGGTCGCGCTGTCCAGGGCCCGGCCGCGCTGGGTGGCCGCCAGGTAACCCAGCGGTACGCCCAACCCCACCGCGATCACCATCGCCGCGATAGACAGCTCGAGGGTGGCCGGCAGCGCCCGGCCGATCTCCGCCAGCACGCTGTCCCCGGTGATCAGCGAGCTGCCGAAGTTGCCGGTCACCGCCCGCCCGAGGAACCGCAGGTACTGGCTCCAGATCGGTTGGTCCAGGCCGAGGATGTGGTTCAGCTCGGCGATCTTCTCCGGGGTGGCCTTGTCCCCGAGCAGCGCGCCGGCCGGCCCGCCCGGCAGCGACCGCAGCCAGGCGAACACCAGTATGGAGAGCAACAGCAGCGTCGGGATCACCTGGATCAACCGGCGCACCACAAAACGGAGCATCGGGCTAGGAGGCTGCGCTCTTGCTAACCGGCGCGAACTCCTCGTTCGTCAATGGGCTGGGGATGAGCCCTTGCACATCCTTGTTGACCGCGATGAATGCCGGGCTGCTGGACAGTGGCACGGCGGGCAGGAACTTGCCCATGATGTCCCGGTTAACCTGCTGGTAGGCCGCCGCGTGCGCGGCCGGGTCCACCGTGGCGTCCGCCGCGCTCAACTCGTCGAACAACGCGGGGGTGTCGAAGCCGAACTCCGGCTTGGCGCGGCCGAAGAAGGTGCCGACGAAGTTGCCGGCGTCGTTGTAGTCACCGGTCCAGCCCAGCAGGTGCAGGTCCTGTTTGCCGGCCTTCTGCACGTCGTCCTTGTAGCCGCCGTTCCACGGCTCGGGCACCGGGTTGACCGTCACGCCGATCTGCCGCAGGTCCTCGGCGATGACCGAGAAGATGTCCGTCGGGTTCGGCATGTAGGGCCGGGTGACCTCGGTCGGGTAGTAGAAGTTCAGCGTCAGGTTGGTCGCGCCGGCCTCGGCGAGCAGCGCCTTCGCCTTTGCCGGGTCGTACGGGTAGGCCTGCGCGTCCGGCGCGTAGCCGGCCACCGCCTCCGGCATCACGTTGGCCGGCACCACCGCGCCCTCGGGCATCTTGTTGCGCACCAGGGCGTCCCGGTTGATGCCGTAGGCCAGCGCCTGGCGCACCCGCAGGTCCCGCAGCGCCGGGTTCTTCTGGTTGATGCCCAGGTAGAGGATGTTGAACGGCTTGCGGGCCAGCACCTGGAAGCCGTCATTGCGCAGGCTGGTCAGGTCGGCCGGGGACGGGTAGTCGTAGCCGTCGATGGTGCCGGCACGCAGCTCCTGCTTGCGGGCGTTCTCATCGGGCATGATCTTGAAGATCAGCTTGGCGAGCTTGGCCTTGTCGCCCCAGTAGTCGTCGTTGCGCAGCAGGGTGATGGTGTTGTTCGCCCGGTCGAAGCCACCGAACTTGTACGCGCCGGTGCCGGTGGGGTGCTCGTTGGCGTAGGCGCTGTAGCTGAACGAATCGCCGCTCTGTGTCACCTGGTCGGCGTTGTACTGCTTGAGCGCGGTCGGGCTGGAAATAGAAAACGAGGTCAGTCCGAAGGCGCCCGGGAACGCCCCCTTGAACCGGTTCAGGTGCAGCACCGCGGTATTCGGATCCGAGGCTTGGCAATCCTTGTAGAGCGGCTGCCCCTGGGTGTCGCTGTCGTTGTGCGCGAAGCCCTCGAAGATGTCCCCGTAGTAGATCATCTGAGACTGCGCGGCGGCGCCCTGGATGTTGAACCAGCGGTCGAAGTTTGCGCACACCGCGGCGGCGTCGAACGGTGTCCCGTCGTGGAACTTCACGCCCTGCCGCAGGGCAAAGGTCCAGGTCTTGCCGGCGTCGGACGGCGTCCACGAGGTGGCCAGGCCGGGTTCCAGCTCGGCTGTGCCCGGCTTGTAGGCGATCAGGGTTTCGAGCATCTGCCGCTGCGGCCGGAAGCTCTCGCCGTCGTCATTGAAGATGGGGTCGAAGTTCTTCGGCGCCCCCGCCACCCCGAACACCAGGGTGTCCTGTGCTCCGCCGCCCTGCTCACGTTGCGATTGCGCGCAGGACACCAAGGAGGCCAGTACCAGACCGGCGAACAGCACAGCAAGAACGGAACGCATCGAACTAACTCCCCCAGGCAGACGCTTGGCGCGGCTGACAAAGCCGCACGATCGGGTGACAGTAATCGCACCCGCCTACTCCTGGGTAGAGCCAGGTTGCATGCAACCTGTCTGTTACATGGTCCGAATTACATCGCGCGGCGGCCGGACAGCGCCCGGCCCAGGGTGAGCTCGTCGGCGAATTCCAGGTCGCCGCCCATCGGCAGCCCGGAGGCCAGCCGGGTAACCGTCAGTCCGGGGAAATCCCGGAGCAACCGCAGCAGATAGGTCGCGGTCGCCTCACCCTCGGTATTCGGGTCGGTGGCGACGATGATCTCCGCGATGTCCTTCTCGTCCTCGGCCGGGCCGGTACCACCGATCCGAGCCACCAACTGGCGAATGCGCAGCTGGTCGGGGCCGACCCCGGCGAGCGGGTCCAGCGCGCCGCCCAGTACGTGGTAGCGGCCGCGGAACTCCCGGGTGCGCTCCACCGCCAGCACGTCCTTGGGTTCCTCGACCACGCACACCAGCGTCGCGTCCCGGCGCGCGTCCGAGCAGTAGCGGCACCGGGTCTTCTCTGAGACGTTCCCGCAGACCTCACAGAACAGCACGCCCTGCTTGATCCGCTGCAACACCTCCTGCAGCCGGCCCACGTCCGCCGGATCCGCGGCGAGCAGGTGGAAGGCAATGCGCTGGGCACTCTTCGGACCGACCCCGGGCAGCCTGCCGAGCTCGTCGATGAGGTCCTGAACTGGTCCTTCGAACACCGCGCGGACGTCCCTCGGTCAGCCGCCGAGGCCGGGCAGGCCCAGCCCCCCGGCCATGTCGCCGAGCCCACCGGCCAGCGGCCCCATGGTCTTCTCCTGCAGCTCCTTCGCCGCGCGCGCCGCGTCGGCGAGCGCCCCCATCACCAGGTCCTGCAAGGTCTCCACGTCCTCGGGGTCGACCACCTTCGGGTCGATGGTGATCTTGCGGATCTCGCCGGCCGCCGTCTGGGTCACGGTGACCAGCCCGCCGCCGGCCTGCCCAGTGACCTCGGCCTCGGCCAGCTGCTCCTGGGCGGCGGCCAGCTGGCGCTGCATCTTCTGGGCTTGCTGGAGGATCATGTTCATGTCGGGCTGCCCCGGTCTCATGGGCCTCTCTCCTCCTGCTCGGACTTCGATATGCAGCGTAGACCCGGCAGCGCCGTCCAGCCGTTGGGCTGGCCGTTACCACCGCCGGACGGGCGTCAGCAGCCGGGCGGAGGCATGACCCCGGGTGTCGCTTCCGGAGTGGAGTGGCCGACATGCGATGGTGACACCCGTGACTCCCGCCTCACGCACCGCCCGTCGGCCCGTCTCGGGGCTGACCGCGCTGCTGGTCGCGGCGCTGGTCGCGGCGCTGGCCGGATGCGGCGGGGAGCCGGTCTCGCCGGCGGCCACCGCCTCGGTGTCCGACTCGTCCGGCGCCGAATCGGCGGCTCCCACCGCCCCGGCGCCGGCCGTGAAGCGCACCGTACTGATTGACCCCGGGCACAACGGTGGCAATGCGGCACACGCCGCCGAGATCAACAAGGAAGTCCCGGACGGCCGGGGCGGCACCAAGCCGTGCAACACCACCGGCACGGCCACCGACGCTGGCTACCCCGAGCACAAGTTCAACTGGGATGTGGCGCTGCGGGTCGGCGAGCTGCTCATCGCGAACGGCGTCAACGCCAAGCTGACCAGGACCAATGACACCGGCGTCGGACCGTGTGTGGACGTCCGGGGGAAGCTGGCGGAGAAGTACAACGTCGACGCCGAGGTCTCCATCCACGCCGACGGCGGGCCGCCGGCCGGCAAGGGCTTCCACGTGGCCTACCCGAGGCCCGCGCTGAACACCGCGCAGGGCGCGCCCTCACTGGCCCTGGCCACCTCGATACGGGACGCGCTGACCGGTGCTGGACTGCCGGAGTCCACCTACCTGGGCAAGGCGGGGCTGGCGCCGAGGGCCGACCTGGCCGGGCTGAACTGGTCTAAGCGCCCGATCGCGCTGGTGGAGTGCGCCAACATGCGCAACGCCCAAGAGGCGGTGACGGTATCCAACGCGGCCGGTCGGCAGCGCTACGCGCAAGCGATCGCGATCGGCATCATGAAGTGGCTTTCGCGGCTGCCGCCGCCGGGCAGCGCGGCCGCCGCGGCGAAGCAGACCGAGGGAACCGACACCGGCACGACCGGGCATTCCGGGTCCACCGGGGCCTCGACCAGTTCCTCGGCCGGGTCCTCACGCAGTTCCTCAGGCGGCGAGTCATCCACCAGCGGATCGTCCGGCAGCGGGTTGTCGGGCAGCGGGTCGTCGTCGGGCAGCGGATCGTCGTCCGGCAGCGGGTCGTCGTCGGGCAGCGGATCGTCCTCTGACAGCGGGTCGTCCTCTGACAGTGGATCGTCCACCAGCGGCGATTCGTCCAGTGACTCGTCCGACACCGGACCGGACGGCTGACCCGGACCGCGCACGGACCGACGGGATCGGCGCTTAGCGGCGGTCGTCCACCGCACGTGCCCCCAGCTGGGCGCTGAGCAGCTCGATCGCCACTTCCTCCGGGTCACGCCGGCTGGTCGGCGCGCCGGAGGCGTCGGCTGCCGCCTCGGCGAGCATCTCCTCCTCGTCGTACGGCGGTGGTTCGGGTGGCAGCGGCGGCTCCTGGCCGCCGGACCGGGTCGGCACCCGCCGGGTCGGCTCCGGTGGCGGGCTGGCCGCCGGGGCACCTCCCCCGTTCGCCGCGGCGGCCGGGGCCCGACCGCCGGCGCCGCCGTCATGCTCGCAGCGCACCCGCCAGGCCACCCCGAGCACGCTGCGCAACGCGGCGCTGATCACCTCGGTATTGCGCTGTTCGGACAGCCGCCGGGCCAGTGGGGCGGCCCCAATGGTGAGTACCAGGGTGTCCGCTTCGATGGCCCTGACCGTGGCGTTGGTGAGCAGTGCACCGGTACTGCGGCTGCCCTGCTTGGCCGCGTCCAGGATCGCCGGCCAGGCTCGGCGGACCGCCGCGGCGTCAATCGTCGGCGGACCGGCCGGCGACGGAGCGGCGGCAGGCTCCGGGGTAGCGGCGGGCTCCGGGCTGGGCGGGGTGGCGGCTGGGACCGGCGGCGGGGTGGCGGCCGGTGGTTCGGGGGCCACCGAGGAAGCAGGCTGCGAGGAAGCGGCCGCTACGGTCCGGGTCGGCGGTGGCGGCGGCAGCGGCGCGGCGGCCCGGGCTGGCTCGGCGGTGCGAGCGGCCGCGGCCGCCGGGGCGGGCACGCCGGTACCAGCCGGGTCGGCGGAGCGAGCGGGGGCCGCCGGCGGAGCGGCGGAGGGCTCAGCCGCGGTCTCCTCAGCCACCGGTGACGTCTCGCCGGCCCGGGACCGGCGCTGGAAGCTCCGCGCCGACGACTCGTCGGCGGCGGCCGGATCGGCACTGGGCTCTCGCCGACCGACTCGCTCAGCACCAGCACCAGCACCTGCACCCGCACCGGCGTCGGCCAGGCCGGCGGGCCGGGGGTCGACCACGATGTCCGCGCGCCGCTCCATCCGCTCCAGCCGCTGCAGCAGCGCGAGGTCGGTGGTGGAGGCGGCGGGCAGCAGCATCCGTCCGCAGAGCAGCTCCAGCAGCAGCCGGGGGGCAGTGGCGCCGCGCATGTCGGTCAGCCCGGTGTGCACGATCTCGGCGTAACGGGTGAGCGTTGCCGCGCCCAGCCGGGTGGCCTGGTCGACCATCCGCTCGATCTCGTCGGCCGAAGCGTCCACCAGGCCTCGAGCCGCCGCATCCGGGACGGCCTCGATCAGGATCAGGTCACGCAGCCGGTCGAGCAGGTCGGCGGCGAACCGGCGCGGATCGTGACCTGCCTCGACCAGCCGGTCCACCGCCTCGAACACGGCGGCGCCGTCGCCGGCGGCCAGTGCGTCCACGGCGTCGTCGATCAGCGCCACGTCGGTGACGCCGAGCAGCGCGACCGCCCGCTCGTAGGTCACCCCCTCCGGTCCGGCCCCGGCCAACAGCTGGTCCAGGATCGACAGGGTGTCCCGGGCCGACCCGCCGCCGGCCCTGATGACCAGCGGGAACACCGGCGGGGCGACGACCGCGCCCTCGTCGGCACAGATCCGCTCCAGCAGCGACCGCAGGGTGCCGGGCGGGATGAGTCGGAACGGGTAGTGGTGGGTGCGCGAGCGGATGGTGGGCAGCACCTTGTCCGGCTCGGTGGTGGCGAAGACGAAGACGAGGTGCTCCGGTGGCTCCTCGACGATCTTCAGCAGGGCGTTGAAGCCCTGCGTGGTGACCATGTGCGCCTCGTCCACGATGAACACCCGGTAGCGCGATTCGGCGGGCGCATAGAAGGCGCGATCGCGCAGCTCACGGGCGTCGTCCACGCCACCGTGCGAGGCCGCGTCCAGCTCGATCACGTCGATGTTGCCGGGGCCCTCCGGGGCCAGCGCGATGCACGACGGGCACTTGCCGCACGGGTCCGGCGTCGGGCCCAGCTCGCAGTTCAGCGAGCGGGCCAGGATCCGGGCGCTGGACGTCTTGCCGCAGCCCCGAGGCCCGGAGAACAGATAGGCATGGTTGACCCGACCGGCGGCCAGCGCGGTTCGCAGCGGCTCGGTGACATGTTCCTGACCGACCACTTCAGCGAATGACGCCGGGCGATACTTGCGGTACAGAGCCAGCGCCATCTTTTACCCGCCCCGCCGGCTCCGCCGGCTGCCATCCCCCACGGGCCCGAGGCTACCCGGAGGGCCGGACGGTCTTCCCGACAGCCCAGGCGGGCTAACGGCGGGCGACCCAGAGATGGAAGGGGACCCCGCGCACCCGCCAGAGCCCATTGACCCTTGCTGCCTTCCGGCCCTGGGGGAGTTCACAGGATGGACGCCGCGCGGGGTCCGGGAGCCAGTGTAGTCGTCCGGCCCGCATCGCGGCACCGGGTGGGGGCGCGCGGGCGTGGCCGGTAGACTCTCCGGCGGAGGATTCGCCTAGTGGCCTATGGCGCACGATTGGAAATCGTGTTGGGTGTTAAAGCCCTCGCGGGTTCAAATCCCGCATCCTCCGCCAGCGGCAAGGCAGAACGCCGGTCGAGCCTGATCATGGGGCGGCCGGCGTTCGTCATCAATAGAGCGTTGTTGGCCCGCCGAGCATCGGGCTACCGTCGACCTTGTGAACGCGCCTGACACCGGCGCCGACGAGGGCTATGTCGCCGATGCGAATGATCCGCCCGACGGGACACGACTGCGTGCACTTGTCGATGAGCAGGCCGCGCTGCGGCGGGTGGCCACGCTGGTGGCCGGCGGTGCACGGCCGGCCGAGGTGTTCAGCGCGGTCGCGGATGAACTCGGCCGCCTGATCGGTGCTGAGGCGACGTTCGTCTCCCGGGTTGATCTTTCCACCGCCGGGGGGCCAGGGCGGCTCACGGCTGAGCCGTCCGGAGAGCGCGGGGAGCTTGACGGGTACACCACCGTCCTGGGCTCGTATGGCCGGGTAAGTGGGGAAGTACCAGTTGGCTTCCGGGTGAGGCTGCAGCCAGGGATGGTCACCACGGAAGCGCTTCAAACCGGGAGCCCGGCTCGGGTCAACGGCGAGAAGCTGGCGAAGGGCCCGTTTGGTGTCATCGTCGGCAAGCTGGGCCTGCGGGCCGCGGTGGCCACGCCCATTGTGGTCGGGGGACGCTACTGGGGCGTGACGGTCGCCGCGACCTCGCGGGAGGACTTCCCGGCTGCCACCGAGTCCCGCATGGCGGACTTCATGGAGCTCGCCGCGTTGGCGATCGCCAACGCCAACGCCGAGCAGGAATTGCGCGAACTCGCCGACACGCAGGCGGCACTGCGGCGCCTGGCCATGCTGGTCGCGCGGGGCGAACCGCCCGAGGCGATGTTCGCGGCAGTGACCAGGGAGGCGCTGCGGCATTTCGGCAGCGGCACCGCCAGGATGATCCGATACGAGCTCGACGGAACGGCGACGCTGCTGGCCAACGAAGGCACGACGGGCCCGCACGTCCGGGTCGGGGAACGCTGGGAGGGCTATCCGGCGACCGGGCTGACCGCGACCGTCTTTCGCACCGGCCAGGCCGCCCGGGTCGAGGACTACCGCGACATTCCCGGCGGGGAGCCCTACCTCCGCGAGGGGCTGCGGTCCGCGGTCGCCATGCCGATCCACGTCGAGGGCCGGCTGTGGGGAGCGATCGCGGTCGGCTCCGGGGAGGGACCACTGCCGCCCGACACCGAGCAGCGGATGACGCAGTTCACCGACCTGGTCGCCACGGCGGTCGCCAACGCGCAGAACCGGGCCGAGCTCATCGCATCCCGCGCGCGGATCGTCGCGGCGTCGGACGAGGCCCGCCGGCGGATCGAGCGGGACCTGCACGACGGCGCGCAGCAACACCTGCTCGCGCTGGCACTCAGGCTGCGTTTTGCGGCGGCACCCGAGGAGAGCGACGAGATCCACACCGAGATCACGGATGTGGCCGACGGGCTCATGGACGTGATCGACGAGCTGCAGGAAATCTCCCGTGGCATCCATCCGGCGATCCTGTCCAGCGCCGGGCTGCGCGCGGCGCTGCGCGCACTCGGGCGGCGCTCGGTCGTCCCCGTGCAGATGGACGTGCGGATCGGTGGCCGCCTTCCCGGGCCGGTCGAGGTGGGCGCCTACTACGTCGTCTCCGAGACGCTCACCAACGCGGCCAAGCACGCAAACGCCTCGGTCGTCGAGGTGGACGCGGAAGCCTCCGGCGGCGCACTCCGGCTGCGCGTGCAGGACGACGGTGTGGGCGGCGCCGACCCGCAACAGGGCTCAGGGCTGGCCGGGCTGAAAGACCGGATCGAGGCGCTCAGCGGCACCTTCTCCGTGCACAGCCCGCCGGGCGGCGGCACGACGGTGTCCTGCGAGCTTCCGGTTCCAGCCAGAAATAGGAAACCGGTTGACTAAGGTTGCGCTCGGTCGCTTCACTGCCTTGCGGCGCGACCGTCTAGCGGGCGGGTACTGGTCCAGCTGGCCAGCAGGTGCAGCGCCTGCTCGGACGGCGAACTGGGCTCGACCGTGTTCAGCCCGAGCGTCTGGTCGGGGTCGCCGGTCGGGTTCAGTGCCTCGTAGCCCAGGGTGAGTTCACCGACCAGCGGATGGCGGTAGCGCTTGGTGCCGTGGGTGCGCTGGTAGACATCGTGATCTGCCCACCAGCGACGGAAGTCGGCGTCGTGCACGGACAGCTCGCCGACCAGCTCGGCCAGCTGGGGGTCGTGCGGGTTCCGCCCGGCGTAGAGGTGCAGTGAGGCCACCACCGACCGCGCGGCCGCCGGCCAGTCGACGTAGAGCTGGCGTCCGCCCTCGTCCAGGAACAGGTAGCGGGCCATGTTGCGCTCCCGTGGCGGCAGCGCGTCAAAGTCGGTGTAGAGCGCGCGGGTGAGCTGGTTGGTGGCCAGCACGTCCAGCCGGCGGCCCAGCACCAAGGCGGGGAGGTCGGTCAGTGAGTCCACCACCCGCTGCAGCCCGGGCCGTACCCGCTGCGGCGGCAGGGGTTTGCGTTGGCCGCCGGCGCGGGACGGCCGGGCCACGGCGAACAAGTGCGCCCGCTCGGTGTCGGTCAGCTGCAGCGCGCGGGCCAACGCGTCCAGCACCCCGTCGGACACATTGAGCCGCCGCCCCCGCTCCAGCCGGATGTAGTAGTCAACGCTCACCCCGGCGAGCTGGGCGACCTCCTCCCGACGCAGGCCGGGGACTCGGCGGTTACCCAGGTGGCCCGGCAGTCCGGCGTCGGTAGGGCTCAGCTTGGCCCGGCGTGCGCGCAGAAACTCGCGCAGCTCCGCGTTGCCAGGATCACCCACATCGCCCAGGGTAGAACCAGGCCGGTCGGCGTGCGGGGGTCTGCTGGACCCCGGGTCGAACCATGCCTGTTCCACCCGCGCGTACGGGTGAAGCCTGGCGGTATGAGACGCAGAATCCTGGGCGGCACCGGCATATCTGTCAGCGAGATCGCACTCGGCACCATGATGTTCGGAGCAATGGGCAACCCCGACCACGACGAGTCGATCCGGATGATCCACACCGCGCTGGACTCCGGGGTCAACTTCATCGACACCTCCGACGTCTACTCCCAGGGAGAGTCAGAGGTGATCGTCGGCAAGGCGCTGCGCGGCCGGCGCGACGATGTGGTGCTGGCCACGAAGTTCGGGCTGCCCATGGGCGAGGACCCAAACCAGCGGGGCGGCTCGCCTCGGTGGATCAAGCGCGCGGTGCACGACAGTCTCCGCCGGCTGGGCACCGACTACCTCGACCTCTATCAGATGCACCGGCCCGACTACCTCACCGACGTCGAGGAGACGCTGTCCGCCCTGTCGGACCTGGTGCGGTCAGGCACGGTGCGGGCGATCGGCGGCTCGTTCTTCTCCCCCGAGCAGATCGTCGAGGCCCAGTGGGCGGCCGCGCGGGGCGGGCACCACCGCTTCCGCACCGAGCAGCCGCCGTACTCGATCCTGACCCGGGGAGTGGAGTCCTCGGTGCTACCCACCGCCCAGCGCTACGGGATGGGCGTGCTGACGTTCGGGCCGCTCAACTCCGGCTGGTTGTCGGGGCGATCCGACCCAGCCAGCGGGCACCGCAACGCCGGCCCGGGCGCGAAGATGTTCGACCTCAGCCAGCCCGGGGTCCAGGCCAAGGCCGAGGCTGTCGAGAAGCTGACCAAGCTTGCCGCCGAAGCAGGGTTGCCGCTGCCGCACCTGGCCACCGCATTTGTCCGCGCGCACCCGGCGGTCACCTCGGTGCTGATCGGCCCCCGCCGACCGGAACACCTCTCGGACCTCCTTGCCGGCGCCGACGTGGCGCTCAGCGAGGACGTGCTGGACCGGATCGACCAGATCGTGGCCCCAGGCGTTGATCTGCATGCCGGGGACTTCTACATCGACCCGACACCGCCGATCCAGGACAAGCG
>DATHIT010000594.1:0-4042 GCA_035489915.1 Pseudonocardia sp.
CGCTCGGCTACCTCGTCCAGGCTCAACTGCGCCAACCGCAGCTGCTCCTGGTGCTGCGACTGGCGCTCGTCGACCGCGCGCAGCATGCCGTAGGTGAGCTGGGCCATCCCCAGCAGCACGAACACCAGGCCCAGCACCCGAAGGGTGGCGAAGGTCAGCCCGGACTGGTCGAACCAGCCACTGTCCGCGGCCAGCCGGTCCAGGTGCGCCAGCGCCAACACGGTGAATCCGATGCCCACCCTGGCCAGCGCGATGTGGCGCGGCCAGCCCAGCACGGTAAGCCACACCGCGACCCCGATGCCGCAGGCGCTGAGCAGCAACAGCAACGGCAGGAACGTGGTCACCGCCGCCGTGGCCTCCGGGTTCAGCAGGGCGACCCAGGAGGCGCCCAGGGTCAGCAGCACGCCCAGCATGCCGCCGACCCACCGGCTGCCCGGCCACGGTCGGCGAGGTGGCCGCACCGCCGCGTAGAGCAGGCCGATTACCACCACCCACGCGGCCATCCGGACGGCGTTCACCACTGGATCGATCGGCGCGACCCCCCAGCCCGAGGTGGTCGCCGGAACGTCCACCAGGCTGTAAAAGGTAAGCGTCGCGCTCAGCCAAGCAAGCCTGTGGTCCTCCATCAACCGGCCGGCCAGCGCGGCCAGGATCGCCGCCATTGCGGCGAACGCGGACGCGGTCACCCCGAGCAGCAGCCCGGCACGGTCTATCGAGACCGCATCCAACACCGCCGCCAGCCCGGTGACCACGACGACAACCGCCACAGCAACGATGGCAACGCCGATTTCCCTGGCTATTCGAGGCGCCACACCGCGAGGTGAGGCTCCTTCCCCCTGTACTTCGGCAGCACTCATCGGCAGCGAGCGCATACGCAACTCCCCCGTGTCCCCTCGCGCCCGACCCGCGAGAGAACCCACGGTCAGACGCGCCCCACGACTCCCCCGAGTCGACCCCCTGCTAGTTACCCCTTTCGGGTGTAGCTTCGCTCGGCCGAGAGTAGCAATCGTGACATCGATCAATCAAGAAGGATCCGAACGAGTGTCTGTAAGGTCGAACACGTACAACCGGGGTACAGCGCAAATACGCAGGGTGAGCATTTCAAAGTATTCCATTATGGAACGATTTCGCTAGCGGAATGGCTCGAAAATGCGCCCACGTGGGTGCCTATTCAGGCCTCTGGCTCTCGGTCTGTGGGTGCCCCGGCTTCCGGCCCGGGGGCCGGGTCCTGGGCGCGCTGCCGCTCCCTGCGGCGAATCACCGCGGCCAGCCCGAGGCCGACCAGCACGGCCAGCACGAACCATGCGACGACGATCAGCAGGAGCTCTGCCCAGAAAGGCACGCCGCAGTATTTCCCATCCCGGAAGTGATCCGCGTACGACCCCGCGCGCGTGTCGCTCCGGTCGTCGATCACACGGCTATCCTCCGGGCATGGGGGTGACGGCGACCGAGGGGAGTTGCCCGGTGAGGACCCGCTGGACGTGCGGTGGGCGGGCCACGGCCTGGCTCGCGAGCTGACCGCGCCGTGCACCGACGCAACCTGCTCAAGCTGCTTGTCCTTGCGCCCACTCCGGTACTGACCAACTGTGCGGCGGGTGGGCCGGCCGGCGCCGGACCCGGCAAGGTCTTCTACGTCTCCCCGCGAGGTGACGACCGGGCCTCCGGCCTGAGCCAGGGCAGCCCGTGGCGGACCATCAGCCAGGTCAACTCGCAGCTGGCCAAGGGCACCATCGGGGTATTCGACACGGTGCTGTTCGAGTGTGGCCAGACGTTCTTCGGCAAGCTGCGGGTGCCGGCCAACCGGCCGACCGGAGGCGGTTACCTGACGTTCGGCTCCTATCCGAACGGCGGAGACCGCCGCCGGCCGGTGATCAGTAGCTACACGCTGCTGAACGACGCGTCCGCGTGGCGGCAAGCCGGCCCGAACATCTGGGCGACCGACCTGTCGCCCCGGCGGGGCGCCGGCCCCGAGCGGGGTTACGACGGCGCCCAGGGCGGCGCGGACAACATCGGCTTCCTCCGGGTCGACGGGAAGATCCACGGTCGGCGGGTCTGGGTCCAGGACGACCTGCTCGAGCAGTGGGACTTCCGGTGTGCCCCGAACACGCTGTATGTGCGGTCGAGCGCCAACCCCGCCACGCTGGCCAAGGACATCCGCGCGTCCTGCGACGGGCACTGCATCGCGCTGGGCAATTCCGTGCAGGTCACCGGGTTGCGGCTGGAGGGCAGCGGCGGCCACGGCATGCAGGGCTCGGTCAGCAACGTGCGGGTGGAGGACAACGAGCTGGCCGAGCTGGGCGGGGCGGTACTGAAGGAGACCACCCGCTACGGCAACGGATTCGAGGCGTGGATCAACTCCTCGGACATCGTGGTGGAGCGGAACATCCTGCACGACATCTACGACGTGGCGCTGACCGCGCAGGGCAGTTCGAGCACGAGCACCGGTGGGTGGCGCAACCTGGCCTTCCGCAACAACCTGATCTACTCGTGCAACCAGTCCCTGGAGTTCTGGTCGGGCGGCGCGCCGGCGCCCGGGCGGGGCTTCGTGAACTGCGTGGTGGAGTGCAACACCTGCCTGTACGCCGGATACGTCTGGTCCGAACCGGTGCGGCCGGACCAGGACAAGTCAGTGCACCTGCTCACCTACGGCTGGGACCTCCCGGCGGACATCACCGTCCGCAACAACACCTTCTACGACGCGGTCGGCGCCTACCGGTACTCCAGCGCGCCGACCCCGGGTCTCAGGTGCACCGGGAACGTGATCTTGCAGCGGCCCGGTGGCCGGCTCAAGGTCGGCGACCCGGAGACCGTCGAGCAGGCGGCGACCTGGGTGAACGCGCTGCGCAACGACGAGGGGTCC
Organism: Pseudonocardia sp.; assembly: GCA_035489915.1. GTDB lineage: Bacteria > Actinomycetota > Actinomycetes > Mycobacteriales > Pseudonocardiaceae > Pseudonocardia. The sequence goes on from DATHIT010000594.1 coordinate 2,861, forward strand.
ACGTTCCAGGTGCTGCCCTCGCGATCCGGGGTGGACGTGGCCGGCGCGCTGCACAGGGTGGCCGGCCTGCGCCCAGGTTGCCGCCCGCCCACCCTGCCCTGACCCCGCCAGCGCTGCTGACCCCGCCGGCGCTGGCTGACCCCGCCGGCGCTGGCTGACCTCACCGACGTGGCTGACCCCGCCGGCGCTGCCCAACCTACGTCGAGTGGCAACGCAGTCCGGTCTGAGCAAGATCGAACCGGACTGGCTTGCCACTCGGCGCCCCCAGCGCTCCGTGCCCGTACCCGTGCCCGTGCCCGTGCCCGTGCGCCAGCATCCGGTCACCAGCCCCGGCGTCCCAATCCCGCCGCCGGCCACTTGTCGTTGGAGATAGACGCGACAAGAGCATCCTGTCGTTCGAAAAAGACACGACAAGTGGGACGGCAACGGTCATGGGAGCGGAGGGCCTAGGGACGGCGGCGTGGGGGACGCCCGCCCCCGGGGAGCGTGCCCAGCCGCTCCGCCGGTTAGTCCTCGTCGGTGCGGGCGGCCTTGCGCAGCACCGCCTCGTAGCCCTCACACACCGCGTCCCAGTTGTAGACCTCGGCGACCCGCTGGTGCCCCCAGCGCACCGCGTCGTCCCGCCGATGGGGCGAGCCCAGCAACTCCACCGCGCGACGGGCGATCACCTCCGGCTCGAGCGGTACCAGCATGTCGTCGTTAGCCAGGACCTCCCGGTTGTACACGGTGTCCAGGGCCAGCACCGGCGCGCCGAGGCCCATCGCCTGCACCAGTGCCGGGTTCGTCCCGCCGACCGAGTGCCCGTGCAGGTACACCCCGCAGTGCGCCCAGAGCGCGGACAGCAGCTCCTGGTCGGAGACGTGCCCGAGGGCATGCACCTGGGGCGGGTTGTGCTGCGCCCGGATCCGCTGCTCCAGCTCACTGCCGGCGGCCGAGCCGACCACCACCACCGGGGCCCCGGTGCGCTTGGCCGCGTCCAGCATGGTGCTGACGTTGTTCTCCGGCACCAGCCGCGCCACGATGAGCGCATACCCGCCGGGGGTCAGGCCGAGTTCGCGCACCCGGTCCGGTCCGGGCGCGCCATCGGGCACGTCGCCGCCGTAGGGCACGAACTCACTGTCCCGGTCGAACTCGCTGATCCAGCGCTCGCCGATCGCCTCGGAATCGGCGATGAGGGAGTCC
>DATHIT010000595.1:0-2112 GCA_035489915.1 Pseudonocardia sp.
CCCTGGTAGACCATCCGCAGCTCGGTGGGCACCGACGGCGGGTCCAGCGCCAGCGCCGCCTTGAGGATCCGGCGCATCCGCCCGGAGCCCTTCAGCTCGGCCAGCGCCGGCGGGTCCAACCGGGACGCGGTCACCCCGTCCAGCACGTCGCCGAGCGAGCGCAGCTCGACGGTGTCCTCCCCGAGCGACGGCAGCACCCGCGAGATGTAGTCCATGAACACCGGCGAAGGGCCGACCACCAGCACCCCGCCGGAGAAGCGCCGCCGGTCGGCGTAGAGCAGGTAGGCGGCCCGGTGCAGCGCCACCGCGGTCTTCCCGGTGCCCGGTCCGCCGGTGATCTCGGTGATGCCGCCGGCCGGCGCGCGCACCGCCTCGTCCTGCTCGCGCTGGATGGTGGCCACGATGTCGCGCATGGCCGGCCCGCGCGCCCGGGACAGGTCGGCCATCAGCGAACCCTCGCCGACCACCGGCATGCCGTCCGGAGCCGCGTCGGGCATCAGCAGGTCGTCGGTCAGGTCGGTGACCCGCTGGCCGAAGCTGCGGATGGTGCGCCGCCGCACCACCTCCATCGGCTCCTCCGGCGTGGCCCGGTAGAAAGCCGCCGCCGCTGGTGCCCGCCAGTCGATCACCAGCGGCTCGAAATCGGGATCGCGGACGCCCAGCCGGCCTACGTACTGGGCCTGCCCATCCACCTTGTCCAGCCGGCCGAACACCAGACCCTCGTGCTCGGTCTCCAACTCGCGCAGCATGCGACTGGCCTGGAAGACGAGCACGTCCCGCTCGAACAGCGCTCCGGGGTGCCGCTCCTGGCCAAGCCGGTAGCCGGCGGAACGCAGTTCCTTGGCCTCCTCGCGCAGCCGCGCCAGCCGGGCGTAGACCCGGTCCACGTGCCGCTGCTCGGCCTCAATCTCACCCTGCCTCGTCGAGCCTGGCGCCACCGTTCGCTCCTGTGTTCCGGAAAGACAACAACTCTAGAGCGTGCCAGCTGAGCCCAGGGCGGGTCCCGCGGATCATCCAGCTGGCCGCGGCCCACTCACATGCGCCGCGCCACGTTCTGCCCGGCGACTAAACCAGCCAGATGCCGGCACCACGCCTGGGCCGATCCGGTCCCATTCATCCATCTGGACCACCACCCCGCGAGGCGTAGATCCACAACGGACATCCCACGTGCATGCTTCGCGGGCACACGGGGCACCCCGCTTTGACCCGACCATGCATGGCCAGGTACCACTGCACTTGTCCCGCTCCAAATTCCCGCTCTCGCTAGGAATCGCGCGTACTCATGTCGATCGACGCAAACCAGGCCGATGCGACGGCCCTCGACCGGCAGCCGCCGGCCGCCGAACTGTCCGAAGTGCAGGCAGAGGACTTCCGGCATGCCCGCGCGCTGCCGCTGGAGCCTGACTGGTTCAAACGCGCGGTGTTCTACGAGGTGCTGGTCCGCGCTTTCTACGACTCCACCAGGGACGGCACCGGGGACCTGCGCGGGCTCACCGAGAAGCTGGACTACCTGGCCTGGCTAGGCGTGGACTGCCTGTGGCTGCCGCCGTTCTACGACTCGCCGCTGCGCGACGGCGGTTACGACATCCGGGACTTCCGCGCGGTGCTGCCCGAGTTCGGCACCGTGGAAGATTTCGTGGACTTGATCGACCAAGCGCACCAGCGAGGCATCCGGGTCATCACCGACCTGGTGATGAACCACACCTCCGACCAGCACCCATGGTTCGAGGAGTCGCGCCGGGATCCGAATGGTCCATACGGGGACTTCTACGTCTGGTCCGACGACGACTCCCGCTATCCCAAGGCGCGCATCATCTTCGTCGACACCGAGTCGTCCAACTGGACCTACGACCCGGTGCGCGGCCAGTTCTACTGGCACCGGTTCTTCTCCCACCAGCCGGACCTGAACTACGACAACCCGGCCGTGCAGGACGCCATGATCGACGTGCTGCGGTTCTGGCTGAACCTGGGCATCGACGGGTTCCGGCTGGACGCGGTGCCCTACCTGTTCGAGCGCGAGGGCACCAACTGCGAGAACCTGCCGGAGAGCCACGCGTTCCTGCGCCGCTGCCGCAAGGTGATGGAGGACGAGTTCCCCGGACGGGTCATGCT
>DATHIT010000596.1:0-7767 GCA_035489915.1 Pseudonocardia sp.
CTCCAGACACGGCGCAGAGCCTATTGGGCGACCGCCCGTAGCGCAGTATCCAGCGCCAGTGTTCCCGCGATAGGCCCATGCGCTATGCCCTGGCGTGGTTCCGTCGGACCGACTGGGTAGCGTGCGGGGGACCCGGAACGAGGGGGACGAGGTGCTCGCCATACACGGCCTGTGGTCGCGTGGTCGGGGCCTGCTGCTCTGGGCCGAGGACAGCGACCGCCCGGTGCTCAGCCCGAGCCTGGCGCTGCGCTCCGCCCGGCCCCACCCGTTCGCGCTGCCCGCCGACCAACTTGCCGCGATTCACCCCGGCAAACCCGGGATGGCCACCCTGTTGCTGCCCTCGGTCCGCCGCGCCCCGGTCGACTCGCCGGAGCTGACCAGGGCCGCGCCGCGTCGGATGCCCCGCTCCGCGCCCACCCTGATGGCCTGGTCGGTGCCGATCGTGGTGGTGGATCCCGCCGAGCTGGCCGATCTGGCTGAGGAGGTGCGCTACGGCGCGTCGGTGACCCACCTGCGGGCATTGGTGGAGTTCGCCGAAGACCTGGCTGACCGCGGTCGGGTGATCCCCGGGTTGCGGCCTCGGGAGGGTGGCGCGGGCGCCCGGGCGGTCTGGCGGCCGGTGCTGACCGGTCCGGACGCGGTGGTGCGGCGGGCACTGGTCGCGGCCATGCCGCCGGTGGCCCGCTGCGAGCAGGCCGGGCCGGCGGGCATGGCGGTGCTCACCGGGTTGGCCGGCCAGGAGCCCGACGAGCTGGTGGACGACGCGCTCGACGCGCTGGTGGACGCCGCGGTGCGGGACCGATTGGGTCGGGCCGAGCCGCCGCCGGTGCTGGTGCCGCCGAGGCGGGGCCGTGCCGCGCCGCCGCCCGCGGTGGATGCCTGGTTGGCCGCGCTCACCTCCGGCGACGGCTGTTTCGAGGCCGAGCCGGCCGAGGTGCGGGACCTCGGCCGCGCGCTGACCCCGTGGGTCGGTGTGGTGGACGGCCCGAGCGGCCCCGCCCAGGCAACCTTCCGGCTGACCGAGGCCCAGCCGCTGGACGACCCGGCCGACCCGGACCTGAGCCTGCCCGACACGGTGTGGCGGCTGGAGTTCCTGCTCCGCTCCGCCGAGGACCCCAGTCTGCTGGTCGCCGCCGAGCAGATCTGGAATTCACCGTCCGGTCTGCGCCGGTGGATCGAGCAACCCCAGGAGCTGCTGCTCGCCGAGCTGGCCAGGGCCAGCGTGATCTATCCGGAGCTGGCCGAGGCGCTGCGCGAGCCCCGGCCCTCGGAGCTGGAGCTGGGCCTGCACGGTGCCTACCGGTTCCTCTCCGAGGTGGCCGGACAGCTGGACCAGGCCGGCTTCGGGGTGCTGCTGCCGGCGTGGTGGGGCTCTTCGGGCCGAGCTGGGGCGGGCCGGGAGTTGGGTCTGTCCGTGTCGGCCAGCAGCACGCCGAGCGAGGGCGTGGTGGTGGCCGGCGGGTTGACCCGGGAGCGGCTGGCCCGGTTCGACTGGCGGCTCGCGGTGGGCGATGTCGAGCTGACCGAGGACGAGATCGTCGAGCTGGTGGCCACCAAGGCGCCGCTGGTCCGGCTGCGCGGCCAGTGGGTCACCGTGGACTCCGACCGGCTGCGTCGGGGGCTGGAGTTCCTGCGCGCCGCACCGACCCGGGCCAGCACGGCGGCCGAGGTGCTCGCCGTGATGACCGGGCTGACCAGCGGCCACGGCGAGCAGCCGGCTCCGCTGCCGATCACCTCGGTACGCGCGGACGGCTGGCTGGGCGACCTGCTCGCCGGCGGCGTGGAGCAGACCCTGCGGCCGGTGGACCCGCCGCCGGGGTTCCTGGCCACGCTGCGCCCGTACCAGCAGCGGGGGCTGTCCTGGCTGGCGTTCCTGTCCTCGCTCGGGCTCGGCGCCTGCCTGGCCGACGACATGGGGCTTGGCAAGACCGTCCAGCTGCTGGCCTTGGAGGCGGCCGAGCGGGGTGTGCTGGAATCCGCGACTCAGTGTGCTGAGAGCCCCGACTCGCGGGCTGTGGGGGACTCGCGGGAGGTTGGGGACGCGCGGGAGGTTGGGGACGCGCGCGGCGGGGTGCGGCGGGTGACCTTGTTGTTGTGTCCGATGTCGCTGGTGGGGAACTGGCAGCGGGAGGCGGCGAAGTTTGCGCCCGGGTTGCGGGTGTACGCGCACCACGGGGCCGGGCGGCCGCACGGCGACCAGCTGGCCGAGCGGTTGGCGGCGGCCGACCTGGTGGTGACCACGTACGGCACGGCGACCCGGGACATCGACGAGCTGGCCGAGTACTCCTGGCACCGGGTGGTGCTGGACGAGGCGCAGGTGGTGAAGAACAGCCTGTCCGCCTCGGCCAAGGCGGTGCGGCGGCTGCGCGCCGAGCACCGGATCGCGCTGACCGGTACCCCGATGGAGAACCGGCTGAGCGAGCTGTGGTCGGTGATGGACTTCCTCAACCCCGGGGTGCTGGGCACCAGCGAGCGGTTCCGGCACCGGTTCGCGATCCCGGTGGAGCGGCACGGCGACACCGACGCGGCGCAGCGGCTGCGCCAGATCACCCGGCCGTACCTGCTGCGCCGGCTGAAGACCGACCGGGACATCGTGGACGACCTGCCGGAGAAGATCGAGATCATCCAGGACTACCGGCTGACCAGCGAGCAGGCCTCGCTGTACCGCACCGTGGTCGACGACATGCTGGAGAAGATCGCCGGCGCGGACGGGATCAAGCGGCGGGGCACCGTGCTGGCCGCGATGGCCAAGCTCAAGCAGGTGTGCAACCACCCGGCGCAGTTGCTGCACGACGGCTCGCCGATCGGGCGGCGCTCCGGCAAGGTGATCCGGCTGGAGGAGGTGCTGGCCGAGCTGCTCGCCGAGGGCGACCGGGCGCTGTGCTTCACCCAGTTCACCGAGTTCGCCGAGATGCTGGTGCCGCACCTGTCCGCGCGCTTCGACCAGGAGGTGCTCTACCTGCACGGCGGGACGTCCAGGGCGCGGCGGGACGAGATGGTGCAGCGGTTCCAATCCGGAGACGGCCCGTCGATCTTCCTGCTCTCCCTGAAGGCCGGCGGGACCGGGCTCAACCTGACCGCCGCGAACCACGTGCTGCACCTGGACCGGTGGTGGAACCCGGCGGTGGAGAACCAGGCCACCGACCGCGCCTTCCGGATCGGGCAGCGGCGCAACGTGCAGGTCCGCAAGTTCGTCTGCGCCGGCACGCTGGAGGAACGGATCGACCAGATGATCGCCAGCAAGCGGGACCTGGCCGACCTGGTGATCAGCGACGGGGAGGGCTGGCTCACCGAGCTGTCCACCCGGGAGCTGCGTGAGCTGCTCGCCCTCGGTGAGGAGGCGATCGGGGAATGACCGAGACGCCGTGGTGGGTCACCGAGCGCCCTGGTGGCCGGCCGTTGCCGGTGGAGGGCGGCATCAAGGCGCGCACCCAGCGCGGGGCGATCGGCCGGTCCTGGTGGTCGGCGCGGTTCGTCCAGGTACTGGAGACGATCGGGGTGGGCGGCCGGCTGGGCCGGGGCCGCTCCTACGCCCGGTCCGGCCAGGTGATCTCGCTGGAGACCACCGCCGGCGCGGTCCAGGCCGAGGTGCAGGGCAGCCGGCCCCGGCCGTACAAGGTGCGGATCGGGCTGCCCACGTTCGGCAAGACGGAGTGGGCGCGGGTCGAGCAGGCGATGGCGGACAGCGCGTGGTACGCGGCGAAGCTGCTGGCCGGGGAGATGCCCGAGGACATCGAGGACGTGTTCACCTCGGTCGGCCTGGCGTTGTTCCCGAGCAGCGTGCGGGAGCTCAGCCTGGACTGTGCCTGCCCGGACCACCAGGTCCCGTGCAAGCACCTGGCGGCGGTGTTCTACCTGCTCGCCGAGTCGTTCGACGCCGACCCGTTCGCCATGCTCGCGCTGCGCGGCCGCGACCGGGAGACGCTGCTGGAGAACATCCGGGCGCGGCGGACCTCGGCGCCGGCGGGCTCCGGGCAGTCCGGCGGCGAGCAGGTGGATCCCGGGCAGCACGTTGCGCCGCTGGCCGACTGCCTGGACGACTTCTTCCGACCGGCCGCGCGGCTGCCCCCGCTGGCGGCGCCGGCCACGCCACCGGACGCGGTGCTCGATCAGCTGCCCTCGGTGCGGCTGCGGGTGCGTGATCAGGAGCTGGCTGACCTGCTGCGCCCCGTCTACCGCGCGCTGGCCGACCCAGAGTAGGGCCGGCGGGGTCAGCTCGGGGGGACGAGCGCCTTGACCAGGATGGCGGCCGCGGAAGCGACCGCCTTGTTGTTCGGTTGCGCGGTCGGGTCGGTCGGCGCGGTGTACACCGAGATGATCAGTGGCTGGCGGCCGGGTGGCCAGGTCACCGCGATGTCGTTGGCCTCACCGCTGGCACCGGTGCCGGTCTTGTCGCCCACCCGCCAGCCGGTCGGCAGCCCCGCCTGGATCCGGGTCCCACCGGTGGTGTTGGCCAGCAACCAACCGGTGAGCAGGTCCCGGCCGGCCGGGTCGAGGACGTCACCGAGCACCAGGGCGCGCAGGTCGGCGGCCATCTGGGCGGGCGTGGAGGTGTCCCGCTGCTCGCCGGGCGGCACCACGTTCAGCTCCGGTTCGACGCGGTCCAGGCGGGTGATCGGGTCGCCCAGGGTGCGGGCGAACGCGGTCACCTGGGCGGGCCCGCCGAGGATGTCGAGCAGCAGGTTGGCCGCCGTGTTGTCGCTGTGTGAGATGGCCGCGGCGCAGAGCTGCCAGACCGTCATGCCACCGTCCGAGACGTGCTGCCCGGTGACCGGGGAGCCGGTCACCAGCTGCTCGCGTCGGTAGCGCAGCCGGCGGTCCAGCAGGCCGGGCTGGGCGGTGCGCAGCCGCAGGATGGCCGCTGCCGCGAGCACCTTGAACGTCGAGCACATGGCGAACCGCTCGTCGGCCCGGTGTCCTACCGTCGCGCCGTTGCCGGTATCCAGCGCGTACGCGCCGATCCGCCCGCCGAAGCTGGCCTCCAGTGCCGCCAGAGCGGCTTCCGCGGGCTGGTCTGACGCAGACGGCGGCACAGACGGTCGCGCGCCTGGGCTCGGCGAGCTGACGCAGGAGGCCGCGGCCAGCCCCAAGCCACCGAGGCCGCCCACCAGCACCGCCCGCCTAGAGTGCCGCCGTCCCCGGGGGGTCAACGCCCGGAGCCGGTGACCAGCAGCCGGCGCAGCGAGCGCAGCGGAACGGGCAGCCAGTTCGGCCGGTTGCGCTTCTCGTACACCGCCTCGTACACCGCCTTGTCCAACTCGAGGGCGTGCAGCAGCAGCCGGTATTCGCGGGGGTCGGTGTCCGAGGAGTCGGCGTACCCGTCGCAGAAGGCCTCCCGGTTGCGCCCGGTCCACTCCTCGGCCCGCCACACCAGCTGGCTGGTCGGCTCGTGCTCCTCGGCGGAGTGCGCCCATTCGCCCCACTCGGAGAGCTGGTGGTACGCCGCGTAGTCGAACGAGCGCAGCATCCCGGCCACGTCCTTGAGCGTGGCGTCCGGCTGGCGCCGCTCGCTCAGCGGACGTGCCGGCTCACCCTCGAAGTCCAGCAGCAGCCATCCCCTGGGGGTGCGCAGCGCCTGGCCCAGGTGCAGGTCACCGTGGATCCGCTGGGTGGCCACCGGTTCGCTCAGCTCACCGACCCCCTCGAACGCGGCCCGCAGCGAACCGGCCAGTTCATCCAGCTCGGGGACCGCCGGCAGCGCCCGGTCCAGCCGGCGCAGCATGCCCTCGGACATGGCCTGGGCGGACATCCTGCCGGTGCCCAGCGCGAGGGCCAGCTCCCGGTGCATCACCGCCACGGTCGTACCCAGCCGGTACGCCTCCCCGGCGAAGTCACCGCCGACCTCGTCGGCGCGCAGGTCCGCCTCGGCGAACAGGTCACGCAGGCTGATCAGCGCCATCGACCAGCCGTCCGCCGAGTTCGCCGCGAACTCCTGCAGCACCCCGAACGCGGTCGGCTCCCCGCCCAGCGTGCCCTCGATCGCGCCGCGCAGCTCGGCCACCTCGTTGCTGCCCACTCCGCGGAGCGCCCGGTGCAGCTCCAGGTCCGGGTTGACCCCGGGGGCCACCCGGCGGAACAACTTCAGCACCAGCTCGTCGCCGAACACGATCGAGGTGTTGCTCTGTTCCACGCTGAGCACCCGGCTGGGCAGCCCGGTGGGGATCTGGACGCCCGGCTCGGGGACGAACCGCAACCAGTCCCGGGTCGCGCCCTCGGCCAGCGCGGTGAGCAGCTCGCTGGCCAGCTCGCTGTCCCACGCGCCGTCGTAGCAGACCAGCTCACCGTCGGACCCGATCACCACGTGCTCCAACACGGCCGGCATCGTGGTGCGCCGGCCGAGGAGCAGTTGGTAGCGCTCGATCGGGCCGCCGTCGTTGAACGCGACGCTCAGCACCAGCAGGTCCGCGAAGGGCTCCTCGGCGCGCAGCCGGACGGACTGGACGATGGACAGCCCAGCGATGACGCGGCCCTTGGCGGCGAACCAGCGTTGCCGGGGCAGCCAGTTGTTCAGATGGTTGAGCAGAGCTGGAGCCGGTTCGGTCACCTGGCCTCCTCTTGGCTGTGAATCGAGAACCAGTAGAAGCCGTGGCCGGGGAGGGTGAGCAGATACGGCAGGTCGCCGATGGAGGGGAACGGGACACCGCCGGTCAGCTCGTGCAGGGAGCAGCCGCGCCAGGCGGAAAGATCCAGCTCCACCGGTTGCGGGAACCGGCTCATGTTGTTCACGCAAAACACGGTGTCGCCCTGGCCGCGCTCGGCGCCGGGCATGGACCGGACGTAGGCCAGCACTGCCGGATTGGACCCACCGAGCTCATGGAACTCGCCCAGGCCGAACGCCGCGTGCCGCTTCCGCACGTCGATCATCCGGCGGGTCCAGTGCAGCAGCGAGGTGGAGGAGTTGATCTGTGCCTCCACGTTCACGCTCTGGTAGCCGTATATCGGATCCATGATCACCGGGAGGTACAGCCGGCCGGGGTCGCAATTGGAGAATCCGGCGTTGCGGTCCGGCGTCCACTGCATGGGGCTGCGCACCGCGTCCCGGTCGCCCTGCCAGATGTTGTCACCCATGCCGATCTCGTCACCGTAATACAGAACGGGTGAACCAGGCAGGCTGAGCAGCAGCGCGGTGAACAGTTCGAGCTGGTTGCGGTCGTTTTCCAGCAGTGGGGCCAGCCGCCGGCGGATCCCGATGTTGGCCTTCATCCGGGGGTCCTTGGCGTACTCCGCGTACATGTAGTCGCGCTCTTCGTCGCTGACCATCTCCAGGGTCAGCTCGTCGTGGTTGCGCAGGAAGATGCCCCACTGGCAGCCGGACGGGATGGCCGGCGTCTGGGCCAGGATCTCCGAGATCGGGAACCGGTTCTCCCGGCGCACCGCCATGAAGATGCGCGGCATCAGCGGGAAGTGGAACGCCATCTGGCATTCGTCGCCGCCGACCTCCGGGTTGCCGAAGTACTCCACCACGTCGCTGGGCCACTGGTTGGCCTCGGCGAGCATGACCCGTCCGGGGAACTCGTCCTCCATCACCTTGCGGCAGCGGCGCAGGAACGCGTGGCTCTCCGGCAGGTTCTCGCAGTTGGTGCCCTCGCGCTCGAACAGGTAGGGCACCGCGTCCAGCCGGAACCCGTCGATACCCAGGTTCAGCCAGAACCGCAGCACGTCGATCATGGCGTCCTGCACGGCCGGGTTGTCGTAGTTCAGGTCCGGCTGGTGGGAGAAGAACCGGTGCCAGTAGAACTGGCCGCGCACCGGGTCGTAGGTCCAGTT
>DATHIT010000597.1:0-8495 GCA_035489915.1 Pseudonocardia sp.
GCCCATCACGAACGTGCAGCCGGCCACGCCCAGCAGCGTGAGCAGGTTGTCCATGTCGTCCTGGTCGGCCTCGGCGTGGTTGGTGTAGCAGACGTCGCAGCCCATCGGGAGGCCGAGCAGCTTGCCGCAGAAGTGGTCCTCCAGGCCGGCGCGGATGATCTGCTTGCCGTCGTAGAGGTACTCCGGGCCGATGAACCCGACGACCGTGTTGACCAGCAGCGGGTCGAACCGTCTGGCCACCGCGTAGCAGCGCGTCTCCAGGGTCTGCTGGTCGACGCCGTGGTGCGCGCCGGCGGACAGTGCGCTGCCCTGGCCGGTCTCGAAGTACATGACGTTCTCGCCCACGGTGCCCCGGTGCAGCGAGCGGGTGGCCTCGTGCGCCTCGGCGAGCAGCGCGAGGTTGATCCCGAACGACTTGTTCGCCGCCTCGGTGCCGGCGATGGACTGGAACGCGAGATCCACCGGGGCGCCCCGCTCGATGGCCGCGAGGGTGTTGGTGATGTGGGTGAGCACGCAGGACTGGGTCGGGATGTCGTAGCGCTGCCGGACGTCGTCGATCAGCTTCAGCAGGTTGATCGCGGCCGGGATGCTGTCCGTTGCCGGGTTGATCCCGATCACCGCATCGCCGCAGCCGTACAGCAACCCGTCCAGAATCGAGGTGGCCACCCCGCGTGGATCGTCGGTCGGGTGGTTGGGTTGCAGCCGCACGGACAGCCTGCCCGGCAGCCCGATGGTGTTGCGGAACCGGGTCACCACCCGGCATTTGCGCCCGACCTGCATCAGGTCCTGGTTGCGCATCAGCTTGGACACCGCCGCGACCATCTCCGGGGTGAGGCCGGGGGACAGCGCGGTGAGTACCGGCGAGGTCGCCTCGTAGGACAGCAGCCAGTCACGGAATCCGCCGACGGTCAGGTGCGCCACCGGGGCGAAGGCGGCCGTGTCGTGGGTGTCCAGGATCAGCCGGGTGACCTCGTCCTCCTCGTAGGGCACCACCGCCTCGTCCAGGAACACCCTCAGCGGCAGGTCGGCGAGTACCGCCCGGGCCGCGACCCGCTCCTGGTCGGTGTCCGCCGCGAGCCCGGCCAGCTGGTCACCGGAGCGCTCCGGGCTGGCCTTGCCGAGCACCGTCCTGAGGTCGGCGAACTGGTAGGTGCTCGGCCCGATCGCCGTCCGGTAACGCATTCAGTCTCCCGCCAGCTCGGATTCGGCTCGTGCGATCGCGGCGAACTCCTCTTCCGGCGCGTTCGCCACCAGGTGGTGGCGGCTGTAGAACCAGAAGTAGCCGAGCGCGATGACAAAGACGCCGGCGGTGATGGCCGCGGCGAACGGATCGACGATGAACGTCGCGACCACAGCGGCGCTCGCGAGTACCAGCGCCACACTGGTGGTCACCACCCCACCCGGCGTCCGGTACGGGCGCGGCAGGTCGGGCTCGCGGACCCGCAACACGATGTGCGACAACATCATCAGCACGTAGGACACGGTCGCCCCGAACACCGCGATGTTGATCAGTAGTCCGCCGTTCTTGGTGATCGCGGCGAGCGCGAACCCGATGGTCGCCGGCACGATCAACGCCAGATATGGGGTCTTCCGCCGCCCGGTGACCGACAGCGCCCTCGGCAGGTAGCCGGCCCGCGACAGCGCGAACAACATCCGCGAGTAGGCGTAGATGATCGAGAAGAAGCTGGCCACCAGGCCGGCGAGGCCGACGTAGTTGATGAACTGGGCCAGCCAGTTGTCGCCGCCGTAAGCGATCCGCACGGCGTGCGGCAGTGGGTTGTCCGAGGCCTTCATCGCCTCTGACCCCGCCGCGCCCGGCCCGACGAACAGCATCAGCGCGGCGAACACCAGCAGCACGGACAGCGCCCCGATGATCCCGCGCGGCATGTCGCGCTTGGGATCGCGGGCCTCCTCGGCGGCCAGCGGCACCCCCTCGACGGCCAGGAAGAACCAGATCCCGTAGACCAGCGCGGCGAGGATGCCGGTGATGCCGAACGGAAGGAACCAGCTGGCTCCCCACGCATCGGTCGGGGCGATGTCGAGCAGGTTGGAGAAGCTGAACTGGGGCACCATGCCCACCACGAACGCCAGCAGCGCGACGACCGCGATGGCGGTGATGCCGAGCATCACCTTCAGCGCCTCGCCCACGCCCCACAGGTGAATACCGACGAAGATCAGGTAGCAGGCCAGGTAGACCGGCCAGCCGTTGGTCAGCCCGAACAGGCCGAGCGACTCGACGTACCCGCCGATGAACACCGCGATCGCCGCCGGGGCAATGGCGTACTCGATCAGAATCGCGGTGCCGGTGGCGAATCCACCGAGGGCGCCCAGCGCGCGGCGGGCGAAACCGTAGCCGGCGCCGGCCACCGGCATCGCGGTGGCCAGCTCGGCCAGGCCGAAGACCATGCAGGTGTACATGGTGCCCATCAGCAGGGCCGCGATGGCCAGGCCGCCCCAGCCGCCCTGCGCCAGGCCGAAGTTCCAGCCGGCGAAGTCGCCGGAGACGACGTAGGCGACGCCGAGCCCGGCGAGCAGCACCCAGCCGGCCGCGCCTCGCTTCAGCTCACGGCGCTGCAGGTAGTCGGCCTGGGTGGTCTCGTAGTCCACTCCTCCGGCGGGTGCCGCCTTAGGCTGTTGACCCTGATCGGGATGGCCGCGCGTGTCGTCGATGCCCACGGGTCGCTCCTCACCGCTAATTAGTCAAAAACCAGTCCATTAACTAATTGAGTTGTAGAGTCGGCCCTGGCCAGCCGCAAGTCAAGGGCTACCGACGCGTCATCTCCACTAGCCAAGGGAGGCTCTGGTGAAGGCGAGCAGCGAGGTCGCGGACGCGACGCTGAGCGGGGGCGCCGGCGACGCGCTGTTCCGCCCGGTGCGCACCAATGCGTTCGAGGAGACGATCGAGCGACTGCTCCAGGCCATCAAGCTCGGGCTCATCGCGCCCGGGGAACGCCTGCCGTCGGAGCGGGAGTTGGCCGTCCGACTCGACGTGAGCCGGGTGACCCTGCGCGAGGCGATCCGCTCTCTTCAGCAAGCCGGCTACATCGAGTCACGCCGGGGCCGCTACGGCGGCTCCTTCGTGATCAGCCCGAGCCCCACCTCACGTCAGGTCCAGGCCGGCCGGCTGGTGAGCGAGCTGGGCACGGCGCTCGAGGAACACCTGACCCTGCGCCACGTGCTGGAAACCGGGGCCGCGGAGGCGGCGGCGCGGCAGTTGTCCAGCCCGGAGCAGCGTGCCCATCTGATGCGGCGGCTCGCCGAGACGACCGCCGCCGAACCGGCGGACTACCGGCGCCTGGACTCCCGACTGCATCTGGCGATCGCCGAGGTCGCCGGCGTGCCGACGCTGACCGGGCTGATCGCCGACATCCGCATGCAGATGAACGAGCTGCTCGACGCGATCCCCCTGCTGGAGATCAACATCAACCATTCCAACGAGCAGCACGCCGACATCATCGCCGCCATCACCGACGGCGACCCACCCCGCGCCCGCCGGCTGATGGCCGAGCACCTGGCCGGTTCGGCGGCGTTGCTGCGGGGCTTTCTGACCCCGTGACGGCCTCGCGCTCCTAGAGCGAACTGGCCGGTGGGCCACCACCGTGACGGCGGAATGGCCACTGGTGGGCGGGCCGGGCGAGCAGCACGGTGGGCGCGTCGGGTAGCGGAGTGGTGCCCTGGTCGAACCGGACGATCACCACGAGCCGGTCGGCGGCGGAGAAGAGCTCGTACTTCGTGACGTCCGGACGCAGTTGCAGCCAGGGTACGAGCTCGGTGTCCGCCCACCCGAGGAGCTCGTCCAGGCGTCCATCGGCGGCCCGCGCCTCCCACATCATCGTGTCCGCCTCAGACATGGCGGCCTCTACATTCTTTGGAGCTAGTGCCGTGGAAACGAGGTCGTCTTACCCGTCTCCGGCGCCCAGGCGGCGCCTCGCGGCGTTGGAGGGGCGGGCCGATACAACAGCGGTATCGGCCCGCCCCTCCGCCTTGCGATGCATCCACCTGGATCACCGGACCCGGGCAAGGAACCTCGTTTCCACGGCACTAGTCCGTACACGAACTGGTCATCATGGAACCTACTCTTCCGCGTCGCCCGGCCGACCGAGCAGCCGGCCGACGGGCACACTGGTCAACTGGGGCTTGCGCGCCGCGGATCCGACGTAGAGGTGCGGGGGAGATGTCGCTTTTCGGGCGGGAGCTGGAGCAGAAGCAGCTGGCCGAGCTGATCGACGGGGTCCGCGATCGGGGCGGCGCGCTGCTCGTGCGGGGTGAGGCCGGCGTCGGGAAGTCCGCTCTGCTGGCCGAGGTGGGGGCGCTGAGCGGGACGTCGAGGATGCGCGTGCTCGCCACCAGCGGGGCTGAGTCTGAGGAGCATCTGCCCTACGCCGGGTTGCACCAGCTGTTGCACCCGATCCGGGCGGGCATCGACGGACTGCCCGGTGCACAGCGCGATGCGCTCGGCGCCGCCCTTGGCCTGGCCGATGGGGCAGTGCCGGAGGTGTACCTGGTCGGTCTGGCCACCCTGAACCTGCTGTCCGAGGCCGCCGCCGACGCGCCGCTGGTGCTGATAGCCGAGGACGTCCACTGGTTGGACCGGTCCAGCGCCGAGGTACTGGCCTTCGTGGCGCGCCGGCTGGAGTCCGAGCCCATCGTGCTGATCGCGACGGTCCGGGACGGCGTGCGGTCACGCCTGGAAGAAGCGGGACTGCCTTCGATGCGGGTGGAGCGG
The DNA here is from genome assembly GCA_035489915.1 of Pseudonocardia sp. Lineage (GTDB taxonomy): Bacteria > Actinomycetota > Actinomycetes > Mycobacteriales > Pseudonocardiaceae > Pseudonocardia. The sequence goes on from DATHIT010000597.1 coordinate 4,727, forward strand.
CTGCCGGAGGACGCCGCGGCCGAACTGCTGGACGCGGTTGCTCCCGGTCTCGCTCCGGCGGTCCGGTCCCGGGTGCTGAACGAGGCGGCCGGCAATCCGTTGGCGCTGACCGAACTACCCGCCGCGGTTGCGAGCCTGGGCGGAACCGACCCGGTGCTGCCGGCCGTCTTGCCGTTGACTGCCCGCCTGGAAGCGGCATTCACCGCCCGGGTGGCTGGGCTGCCCGCCGAAACCCGGACCAGCCTGCTGATCGCCGCACTCAACGACAGCGGTTCCCTCGCCGAGACCCTGGACGCGACCGGATGGGCCCTTCGGACCGAAGCTGGCGTGGCGGTGCTGGCGCCCTCGGTGGACGCCCGGCTGATCGAGCTCAGCGCCGACACGCTGACCTTCCGGCATCCGCTGATGCGCTCGGCGATCCCTCAGGCGGCCCAGGCGGGGGAGGTGCAACGGGCGCATCGGGCGTTGGCCGAGACGCTGAGCGGGCAGCCGGATCGGCGGGCTTGGCACCGGGCGGGGGCCACCGCCGGGACCGACGAGGGTGTCGCTGCCGAGCTGGAGCTGGCCGCCGACCGTGCCCAGCGGCGCGGCGGTGTGGCCGCGGCCGTGGCGGCTCTGCGGCAAGCGGCGCGGCTGAGCGAAGCGCCGTCGCGGCGGGCCGAGCGGCTATTGCGGGCGGCCGACCTCGCGGTCGAGTCCGGCCGCAGGGACGTCGTGGACCAGCTGTTGGGCGAGGTGGCCCGGCTGGAGCTCTCCGCGCGGCAGCGGGCCCAGGCCACCTGGATCCGCGGCAGCTTCGACGACGGGATGCGGGAGGACACCGCCGGCCCGCTGGAGCTGGCTGGGCTGGCCGAGTCGGTCGCCGCTGATGGGGACCTCGAGCTGGCCGCCCGCATCCTCTGGGGTGCCGGGATGCGGTGCTTCTGGATCGAGCCCGGCCCGGCGGCCCGACACGGAATCCTGACCGTCGCGGACCGGTTGCCCATCGACGGACGCGATCCCGGCATGGTCGCCATCTCCGCGTATGTCGCGCCGATCGAGCGCGGACGGGCGGTACTGACCGCCCTTGGCGAGCTGGCCGGCGGCGCGGGCGCAGACCCCCAGGTGGCCCGCTTTCTCGGCAGTGCCGCGTTGCAGGTCGGCGCGTTCGACCTGTCGGCGCGGTTCTCCGCCGCCGCGCTGCCCGGCCTGCGCGCCCAGGGCAGGCTTGGGCTGCTGACCCGGGCGCTGGCGGTGCAGGCGTGGAGCTGCGTACGGCTGGGCGACCTGGTGACGGCGTTGCCCGCCGCGGAGGAGGCCGGCCGCCTCGGCGAGGAGACCAATCAGCCTTTTATGCACGGGTTGGCCAGGGCGGTCCAGGCCGAGATCGCCGCGCTCCGTGGTGACTACCAGCAGGCGAAGGTCCTGGCCGCGGCGGCGGAGCAGGTCGGCCTGGCCGCCGGAGCCCGTCCGGTGCTGGCCACCGTGCAGATGGCGCGCGGCCTGGCCGCACTCGGCGAGGGACGCTACCCCGATGCCTTCGCCGAACTGCGGCGGATGCATGACCCCGCCGACCCGGCGTACCAGCTCGCCCTGCGCTGCTACGCGATCGCGGAGCTCGCCGATGCGGCCATCCGCTCCGACCAGGCTGACTCGATGCGGGAGATCGTGCGCGAGCTGGAGACGTTCGCCCTGTCGACATCGTCGCCGGCACTGCACATCGGCCTGCGCTACGTGCGGGCCGTGCTCGCCGAGGGAGATGATGCGGAGGAGCTGTTCAGGGCCGCGCTGGCTGCCGAGTTGACCGGGTGGCCGCTCGAGCGCGGGCGGGTCCGGCTGGCCTTCGGCGAGTGGTTGCGGCGTCGGCGCCGGGTGGCCGAGTCCCGTCCGCACCTGCGCGCGGCCCGGGAGACGTTCGACGCCCTCGGGCTGATCGCGTGGAGCGAGCGGGCCAGAGCGGAACTGCGCGCCGCCGGTGAGGCGAGCCCCCGTCGCGGCCCGGACGCCCGCGACCAGCTCACCGCGCACGAGCTGAGCATCGCCCAACTGGCCGCCGACGGCCTGACCAACCGGGAGATCGGCCAGCGGCTCTACTTGTCGCACCGGACGGTGAGCACCCACCTGCACCGGATCTTCCCCAAGCTCGGCGTCAGCTCCCGGGCCGATCTCGCCTCGGCACTAAGACTCGAGATGACGTACACCGACGGCGTCACCTGACGGTCGCGGGTACCGCCGATGAATACCTACCGTCCTGGTTGTGCTCAATAGGAGGGCGTTTTCGCGCGCTTTGGCGGCGACGGTCGCGTCGGCTTCGGTCGCGTCAGTTGCCGCTTGCTCGCCGGCGGCCGGTCCCGCGGCAACCGGTGCCGGGACGGCGCCGACGGGTGCTGGGGGGAACACGTCTTTCGGCCCGCTGAAGCAGATCAACGCCGGCGTTCTCAACATCGGATATGCCGAAGCGGGCCCAGCTGATGGCCCACCAGTGATCCTTCTGCACGGCTGGCCCTATGACATCCACAGCTATGTCGACGTTGCCCCCATACTCGCGTCATCGGGATACCGGGTGATCGTGCCGTACCTGCGTGGCTATGGCTCGACGACTTTCCTGTCGAAGGATACGTTCCGCAACGGGCAGCAATCGGTGGTCGCCGCCGACATCATCGCGCTCATGGACGCCCTCAAGATCCAGAAGGCGACCCTGGGTGGTTTCGATTGGGGAGCGCGCACGGCCGTCATCATGGCCGCGTTGTGGCCCGAACGCTGCAAGGCGCTCGTCTCGGTGAGCGGCTACCTGGTGACCAACCTGCAGGCCCAGCTGCAGCCGCTGCCACCGGCGGCTGAACTGGGTTGGTGGTACCAGTTCTACTTCTCCACCGAACGCGGCCTGCGGGGTTACCAGCAGAACACGCATGATTTCAACAAGCTCATCTGGAAGATCGCCTCACCGAAATGGCACTTCGACGACGCTACATTTGATCGCACCGCGGCGTCCTTCGGCAACCCGGATCACGTCAGCATTGTCATTCATAACTATCGCTGGCGGATGAGCCTGGCCAAAGGCGATCCGCAATACGACAGTCTCGAACAGAAACTGTCGACTTCACCCGTTGTCACGGTACCGACAATCACCATTGCCAGTGATTTTGATGGTGCGGCATCAGACGGAGCTTCTTACCGTAACAAGTTTTCCGGCCAATATTCGCATACCGTCCTCAAAGATATCGGCCACAATGTGCCGCAAGAAGCTCCGGAGGCCTTTGCCAAGGCCATCGTCGACGTCGACGGTTACCGATGAACCAGCCGCTGCTACGCCAACTGGCCGTGGCCAGCGTGGCCGACGTCTTTCCGCGAGTCGGGGCTCTCGGCACACCGTGTCGCGCGTTTCAGCACACTTCGCTCGCCCAGGTCAGCGAGCGTGGGTGTGCCGGGAGTCCCGACTCAGTGTGCTGAGATCCCCGACTCGCGGGCAGTTTTACCGGCGGGTGGGCAGGAAGTCTTCGATGTAGTCCTCGACCACGCGGTCGATGCTTTCGTCGATCGGCAGGCCGAGCGCCTTGGCGCGGTCCCAGCTGGCGTCGGTGGCCCAGCCGTCGACGATCGCCTGGATCACCGGGTCAGGCTTGGTGATGATCGGTCCGAGGTGAATCCTATGCTTCTCGGCCACCCGCTTCACCGCCGCCACCATGTCCTCCACCGTGTAGGCCTGGCTCGGCAGGTTCACCGCCCGGTCGTCGCCCACCGCCGAAGCCGGCGCGTCGTGCAGGCCGATGAAGCCGGCGACGCAGTTGCG
>DATHIT010000598.1:0-2192 GCA_035489915.1 Pseudonocardia sp.
AAGTCCCAGGTCCAAGCCCTGGACCGGACAGCGCCGATCCTGCCGATCATGCCAGGGGTGCCCGAGCGACAAACCCACGACTACGTGCGCAACGGCACCACAACCCTGTTCGCCGCGCTCGATGTCGCCACCGGCCGCATCGAGCAGACCTGCCTTCCCCGACATCGCCACCAGGAATTCCTGCTGTTCCTCAAACAGGTCGCCAAGGCCTATCCAAGGGTCACCCTGCACCTAATGAGGCCAGCCTCGGACCGCCGAGGTGGTGGGTTGCGTTGGTTTGATCGGCTGCGGGTTTGGTCGGGGCTGGGGAGCGGTCCGAGCCTGTCCTCGCGCTCGCGGTTGCGCCGCGACTGGCCCTGTCGGCGTGGGCTTGTGCGGGCAAGGCTGGCGTCGGAGGTGGTCGGCGATGGCGCAGCGGCCGGTGACGGTGACCGACATCCTCGACGGGCACGTGGTGCTGGATCTGGAGTGCTTCGACCGGATCTACCTCAACGGGTGGGTGCACAACCTGCAGGTATCCGGCCAGGTGGTCAACTTCCTGACCCACCATTTGGGGTTCCCGATCCCCTCCCCGGCGATCCTGGAGAAGATCGGGCTGCGGTTCCGCAAGGCCGTCACCGAGTTCGCCCGGGACACCGACATCGAGGTGATCCGCTTCGCCAAGGGCGAGCGCAAGCTCGACGTCATGCGCCCGCACCTGGACCGGCTGGCCCGCGAAGGACGGACCGGGGTCGCCGCGATCGGGGTGGCTCAGGAGTTCCAGCGGGTGTTCACCGGCACCACCTACCACCCTGACGCCGACGGCGGCGGGCCGCCGCGGTTCGGCTATCACAAGGCCGACCGGCGGGTCACCGCGTACTACTTCTACCTGGTCGATGAGGTGTTCGGGCCGGCGTTCGTGAAGGTCTGCGCGTACTTCCCGTACCCGGTCAAGATCTGGCTCAATGGCCATGAGTTCGCCAAGCGCGCGGCCACCAAGGCGGGGATCGGATTCACCGAACTGGACAACGGGTTCGCCGCCACCGACGACCCCGCCGGGTTGCAACAGCTCTGCGACACCCTGTCGCCCGCCACGATCCGACTGTTCTGCCAGCGTTGGTGGGCCCGGTTGCCGCTGCCCTTGACCGACGCCGACCGGGCCGGTGGGTACTGGTGGGACATCTCCATGCGCCAGGTCGAGGTCTCGCGCACCGTCGTGTTCGACGCACCCCGCCAGGCCCGCGGGTTCTTCGAGGCGCTGTGCGCCGACAACCTCGACATCGGCCGCCCGGAAGAGATGCAAATCGTCTTCGGCCGCCGGGTCCGCACCGCCCCGGCCGGCGGCTACCGGACCCGGCTGCTGCGCTCCGGGGACGAGGTCACCCTCAATGCCTACTTCCGCCACTCGCGGGTGAAGTCCTACCTCAAGTGCGGGCGGGCGTTTCGCATCGAGACCGTCGTCAACGACACCGCTGATCTCGGGGTGGCGCGGCGGATCGAGCACCTGCCAGAAATCTTGTCCAAGGCCCGTGACGTCAACCGTCGCATGGTCGATGCTTTCCGTGTCGGCCAGGGCTGTGTCCTTGCGAGCCCAGCCTATGAGCGGGTCGCGCGACCAACCCTCGTGGATGGTCGGAGGGCCCCAGCCCTGCGCTTCGGCGACCCTCGGGTCATGGCCCTGGTCGGCGCCCTGTGCGCCTGCCTGCACGTCGTGGCCGGGTTCACCAACCGGAGCCTTCGCGCCCAGGTGAGCATCCTGCTAGGCGTGCCGTACTCGATGGGCCAAATGAGTTATGACCTGCGGCGACTCCGCATGAAAGGTGTGATCAACCGGCTGCCCCGTTCCAACACCTACGTCCTAACCCCGGACGGGCAACGAGTCGCGATCTTCTACACCAAGCTGCACAACCGGCTGCTGCGGCCCCTCGCCGCCGCCAACGACCCACCCGCCCCCCTGCCCCTGCGCCACGCGCTCCGGGTGATCGACCGACACGTCACCGACTACATCGCCGAGGCCCGAATGACCGCGTGAGGACTTGGCTCAAGTTTCAAACTTCTAGCGTCCAAGGCCGCTAGTGACGTCGATGACCTTGTGAGCGTGGCGATGGGACTGAAACCCAGCTGATGCCTTCCCGTCGCCGCTCCGGGGCATCCGCTGTGGCGCTGGAACGGCAGCAATCTGCGGGCCTCGGAGACAGACCCGATGGTGCCGC
>DATHIT010000599.1:0-5588 GCA_035489915.1 Pseudonocardia sp.
CAATTGAAGACAGTATCGCCGGGCCGGCTCGGGTAGCGGGGCCGGTGCGGCGGTCATGGACCCGGCCCTGCCGTCCGAGGGGCCAGGATTGGCCGGGGCGCCGGACGCACCCACACTCGGGTGGGCGCGGGCAGTGTGGGCGAGTCGGGGCGCCTCGCGGGACGCGCGAAGCCGGGCGGGATCCGCCTGGCCTCTTGGCGAACAAGTCCCATTTGGGGGCAGCGGTCAAGGAACGACCGGTGTGGTCGCGGCAGCGCGCGTCGAGCCGGACCGAGGATCAACAAGCTGCCCGCCCGAGCCCGGTCGCTCCGCGCCCCGAGCCGATCGTCCACGCGCTCCGAGTCGAACCGGGTGGCCCCGCACGAGAGGCGCCCGACGGACCTGCCACCGACGCCACCGGCCGCCCCGCTGCCGCATGCCAGCCGGCCCGCGAGGCCGTCGGGCCCGCCGGTGCGGCGGCGTCCCCGAGTGGGCCGCCAGACGATCTTTCCTCTCGCGCGTACCCGTCCGAGTGGATCTGGCAACCGTGGCCGGCCGGACGGCAAGCTGTCGTGGGGCCGCAAGAGCCCCGGACGGGCTAGCATCGGGGGGCGAAGACGGCGCGTGCGACGCGCCGAAGGTCGCTCGGTCGGACGCTACGGCCACCTCAAACGCCGGCTAAGTTCAGCTGTAAGTAAGCTGAGGTTGTCCGGCGTGGCTTCTTGACACACCCATTCGGGTGATTGATCGAGCGAACTGGTCTATCGGGGCCGCTCGCGGAGCAGAATCTAGGGCACAGACCTACCACATGTCGCTGGGGAGCGGACAGGTGGTTGCGTGCCGGAGCCGCCGTCTCGGGGGATGGTGGCTCCGGCCTTTTTCTTTCTTCGGAGTCTCGAGCCTTGGCTCGAAGGCTCGAGTCGGCGCTCCCACTCTCGCCGGCGGGGGGATCGGGCAGGGGCACCCGATCCACCCCCGCCGTACGTCCTGGACCAAGATCTCAACGAATCTCTTGGCATCCAGCTGCTGGGGAGCAGGTCGAAGTTGATTGCACCGGGAACTGGCGTTGATCGCCATTGGCCCTGTGGGGAATTCTGCTGAGCGAGCAACCGGGCGCGCCGGACGGTGCCCGTGTTGACCTCTCGTCAGCGACCCCGACCGCTCACCGAATGACCGACCCGGCTGCTTGCGCAGACCGAGATCACGTGGGATCTGGCGCGCGCAGATGATCTTGCGCGGGGACCGGCCCGCGCGTCGCCGAGCGACGGCCACAGCGACCACAACACCGCACGGCGCGCACCCGGCGAGGGCGTCGCCGCGGAACCGCATCCAGCACGCCCGAGCGGCGGCGCACCCGACCACCGCTCCCCCGAGCGCTCAGCAGCCGCGGCGAATTGTCTGTACGCGGGTATTCCGCACCGACGCGCGAGAATTCACAAACGTGTCGAGAAATGCCGGGGCGAATGCGCCCATTCCGGCGCCGGACAATTCCGGAGGTGTTGTCGCAATTCAGTTCGGATGGCGGCGGTACCGGCGGAGATAGTCCGGCCAGTCCCAGGTGGTCAGGAACCGCTCGGAGGCCCGGTACCCGTCGTCGTAGAGCTGGCGGACCTGCTCGTCGGTCAGCGAGAACTGGGTGAAACCCACCGAGTCCGAGCTCACCTCGATGGTCCGCGCCTGCACCCACGGCTTGTGCTGGTTCGCCTGGTCACGCCCGACCAGCGCGGTGGTGATGACGCCTTCAAGCAGGTGCACCGGGGCCGGCACGATCTGGTTCAGCCAGCGGGGCAGCAAGGTGCCGTCCGGGCCGGGGATGTCCGGCAGCAACGTGATGCCGAACGTCGGCCAGCGCGGCGGCTTGCCGTCCGTGCGGTCCAGCGAGTCGATCGGGAAGTTGGACACCACGCCGCCGTCGACCAGGGTGGACTCCACCCCGGTCACCGGGTTGGTCAGGATCACCGGGCGGAACAGCAACGGGATGGACATCGAGGCGCGCACCGCGTCGGCCACCGACTGCTTGTCCGGATCCAGGCCGTACACCGGGCGGTAGTCCCAGGGCAGCCGGATCAGTCGGCCGAGGGTGACATCGGCGCAGGTGACCACCAGCTTGTACCGGCGGGGTTCGGGTAGCTGCGGGTCGTCCAGCCGCAGGTCGCCGAAGGTGTGCACGCCCAGCTCGGCCAGCTCGTTGGCCACCCACTCGCGGGCATAGTCACCCCGGTACAGCCCGTCGTCGCCGAGCAGGGCCAGCCCCGGGCCGAGCAGCGGAATGCGGTCCAGCGGAACCCGGTCGGCGAACTTCTCGTAGTCCAGCCGCATGGCCGCGCTGGTCAACTCCTCGCCGGCCAACCCGGCGGCGACCAGGGCCCCGACAATCGCCCCGGCGGACGTGCCGGAGACCCGCCAGGGCCGGTAGCCGGCGTCGTTGAGCGCAACGACCGCGCCGGCCAGCGCGATGCCTTTCACGCCTCCCCCGGAAAGCACCAGGTCGGCGATCAGCGGCTGGTCATTTCCGGCACCCCGAGTCACCCGATCATCACATCACACGCCCCCCGACTGACCAGGCCCCGACCGGCGTGATCCGTTTGCCGCATCCCGTTTGCGGACCCAGCGCACTAGGGTGCCCGGCATGGCGCACGGGCGGCCCGACGGCGTCCGGCCAGCTGAGGGCGTCCGGCCGGCCGCCGGCGTGCGGCTGGCCGAGCTGGTTGCGGCGCTGTCCCTGGCCACCGACCTCGGGCTGGGCCAGCCCCGGGAGCACGTGCTGCGGCAGACCCTGATCGCCCAGCGACTGGCCGCCTCAGCCGGGTGGGCCGAGCACCAGCGGGCGGTGTTCTACGTATCCCAGCTGGCCTGGGTGGGCTGTATTTCCGACTCGCATGAGCTGGCCAAGTGGTTCGGCGATGACCTGCTGCTGCGTTCGGACAGCTACCAGGTGGACATGGCCGGTCCGCCGATGGCACGTTTCCTGCTCAGCCACATCGGGTCCGGCGCGCCACCACTGCGCCGGCTGACCACCATCGGCCGGTTCCTGGCCAGCGGCGTGGGCGACACCGCGCATTCGTTCCTGACCCACTGCCAGACCACCGGGGACATCGCCGAGCGGCTCGGCCTCGGGGTCGATGTGCGGCAGGCGCTCGCCCAGGCGTTCGAGCGCTGGGACGGCAAGGGCGCGCCCGCCCGGCTGGCCGGCGAGCGGATCGACCCGGTGATGCGGCTGGTGCACATCGCCGACGACGCCGAGGTCGAGCACCGGATCGCCGGAGCGCGGGGGGCACTGGGCATGCTGCTCGCCCGCCGGGGCACCGCGTTCGACCCCGCGCTGGTGGACATGTGCCATCGGCATGCCGACGTCATCTTCGCCGGGTTGGACGACGAGGACGCCTGGTCCAGTGCGCTGCGCGGGGTGGTCGAGCTGGAACAGCCACTCGACGAGGCGGAGCTGACCCGCGCGCTGCGGGTCTTCGCCGACTACGCCGACCTCAAGTCCCCGTCCCGGCTGGGGCATTCCCGAGGGGTCGCCGAGCTGGCCGCCGGCGCCGCCCGACGACTGGGCCTGCCCCAGGACCAGGTCACCCTGGTGGAGCGGGCCGGGCTGGTCCATGACATCGGCATCATCGGGGTGTCCAGCGCGGTGTGGGACCGCGAGGGGCCGCTGTCGGGCTCCGCATGGGAGCGGGTGCGCACCCATCCGTACCTGACCGAACGGGTCCTGTCCCGACACCCCCGACTGGCCGAGATCGGCGCGGTCGCCGGGCTGCACCACGAGCGGCTGGACGGCTCTGGCTATCCCCGGGGCGTCGGCGGCGAGGCGATCCCGGTGACCGCCCGGCTTGTGGCCGCCGCCGACGTCTACCACGCGCTCGGCGAGGACCGGCCGCACCGGCCCGCCGTCGGCGCCGAGCGGGCCGCCCGGGTGCTTCGGGAGGACGTCAGGTCCGGCCGGCTGGACGGGGAGTCGGTGAACGCGGTGCTGGCGGCGGCGGGCCATCGGGTACGTCGCCGCCCGGCGCTGCCGGCCGGGCTGACCCCCCGGGAGGTCGAGGTGCTGGTGCTGCTCGCCAGGGGCGCGTCGAACAAGGCCATCGCGCGGCGGCTGTCCGTGTCCGCCCGGACCATCGGCAGCCACGTCGAGCACGTCTACACCAAGATCGGCGTCAGCAGCCGGGGCGCGGCGGCGGTATTCGCTCTGCGCCACGGCCTGGCCAGCGGGATCAACACCGACCGCACCGGAGACGACCCGGCCGGCGCTGACCCCACCGAGGGCGAGCCGACCGGGGGCGAAACCTGGGACCGGAACATCGGGTAAACGACCGATGTGGCCGTCCCCCACCGGCCGTAGAAAGTCCGCATGAGCGAACACCCCACACCCAGGCCCGGCAAAGTGGCGATCAACCTGACTACCGGCCTCGAGGACGCCGAGCGCGTCACCGTCGCCCTGCTGATGGCGGTGGGCGCCGCCGAGCAGGGCCGGGAGACCGTCACCTTCCTCACCAAGGAGGCGGTGCGGCTGACGCTGCCGGGCACCGCGGTCGGGGTCGCCTGCGACGGCTGCCCGCCGCTGGCCGACCTCACCAAGCGCTACGAAGCCGCCGGCGGCCGATTCCTGGTCTGCCCGATCTGCTTCCACGCCAAGCAGCTGCGCGAGGACCAGCTGATCGCCAACGCCGAGCTGGGCGGCACCGTGCAGCTGTGGGAATGGATCGGCGAGGGGGCCACCACGTTCAGCTTCTGAGGTCCTACTCCACCAGGTCCAGGGCGGCCCGCACGACCGCGTCCGAGTCGATGCCGTGGTAGCGGTAGACGTCGGAGAGGGAGCCGGACTGGCCGAACCCGCTCACCCCGAGCAGCGCGCTCGGCACCCCGTGCACCGCGGCGAGGAAGGCCAGCGTGTGCGGGTGGCCGTCCAGCAGCGTGACCAACGGGGTGGCCCGCGAGGCTGGGAACAGCTGCTCGAGGATCCAGCTGGCGCCGTCCTGCTGGCCCTGGCGCGCCCGCAGCGCCCGGAACAGCAGGTCCGGGCTGGTCACGCAGACGACGTCGGCCACCACCCCGACCTGCTCGAGCCGGTCGGCGGCCATCAGCGCCTCACTGACCATGGCGCCCATCGCCGTGATGGTCACCACGGCGCCGTCCCGGCGGCGCAAGGGGTACCCGCCGGCCACCACCTGGCGGCGGCGCCGGTCCCGGGCCGCCGGGTCGGTGGGCACGGCGGCCAACGACTGGTCCACCGGCCGGGTGGACAGCCGCAGGTACGCCGAACCGCCGTCCGGGCGGCCCAGCCTGGCCAGCGCGGCCAGCAGCGTCCACTCCACGTCGATGGCGAACGCCGGCTCGTAGCTCACGCAGCCAGGCTGCTCGATGCCGATGGACGGCGTGGTGATCGACTGGTGCGCGCCGCCCTCCGGCGCCAGCGTGACCCCGGACGGCGTACCGACCAGGATCGACTGGCCGCCGGCGTAGATGCCGAACGACCACGGCTCCAGTGCGCGCTCGACGAACGGGTCGTACATCACCCCGATCGGCAGCAGCGGCTGACCCCACCGGCTCCAGGTGGCGCCCAGCTCGCCGAGCAGCCCGACCAGGTTCGTCTCCGCGATACCCAGCTC
>DATHIT010000600.1:0-12545 GCA_035489915.1 Pseudonocardia sp.
TTGCGCCCGCAACACAATGGGCAAATCCCCACCGGCGACCCGGGAAATATCTAGTGAGGCGAGTGCGGCGGCAAGTTCTGGACCCGGAGGAATCTCCTCCAAGCCATCGGGAACCTGCTCAACCAACATAGCCCAAGAATAACGGTCCGCACCGACAAGAACTGACAGTCTTGGAACAGAGGCCGCCAAGCCGAGATAAGAAAACGGCGAGCGGCACGGGATAACAACATCGAAAAGAACGACAGGGGCCACCCGAGCACGGCACATCACCGCTGCGTCGCGAAATCCCACCTGATCACACTGGCACGCCGCCGACAACACCAAGCCCGAACCCGCCACTACCGACATCGCGGCCAACGACCACCGCACTGAAAACCACCTGCCGTTGCAGTATTAGGTCAGCTCGATCAGCATCACGTCCTCGGCCGATCCGTAGCACAACCAGCGGCGGGCGCAGGTCGTCCTTGGACGCCTGCCGGCCAACGATCACGACAAGCGCACCCAGCAACCGCGATGATCGCGTGACCGACCGTGCCCTCGTGGGCAGGGCCGACGGCGCGGTCGACCCTCAGGTGGAGCGCACCCGCGCGATCTAGGTGAATCAGTTCGCCGCCGCTACGGTCACAGCCACTGAGGCGCTGCCACGTGCGCCCACTTCAGGAAGGGTTCGCTGACCGCTGTGTGCGTGACTGTGCCAGGCTCGCCGGCGCCGCCCCGGTGAGCGCCGCCGGGTCCGGCCAGGGCTGGACAAGACTGGTCTCGCCCGGGCTGCGTCCAGGGCTCGCGGCACTTCGCCAGCGTGATTGGCCGGCCGTTCGTGGCGACCTGGTTGCCGGGGTCACGGTGGCCGCGTACCTGGTGCCGCAGGTGCTGGCCTACGCGGAGGTGGCCGGGCTGCCGCCGGTCACCGGGCTCTGGGCGGCCGTCGCGGCAGTGGTCGGGTATCTGCTCGTCGGCTCGTCCCGGCAGCTCTCGATGGGGCCGGAGTCGACGACGGCGATCATGACCGCGATCAGCATCGCACCGCTCGCCGGTGGGGATCCGGTCCGCTACGCCACGCTGTCCGCGGTGCTCGCGTTGCTCGTCGGCGCCATCTGCGTTGTGGGGTGGGCGGCTCGGCTGGGCTTTCTGGCCGACCTGCTCTCCCGGCCGGTGCTCGTGGGCTACCTGGCCGGGATCGCCCTGATCATGATCTCCGGGCAGCTGAAGAACGTCACCGGAGTCCCGGTCACCGGCGACAGCTTCTTCGCCGAGATCACGTCGTTTGTCAGCGGGCTGTCGCAGGCGCATTTTCCGACGCTGGTGCTGTCCGTCGCAATTCTCGGTTTCCTGTTCGGGGCCGCGCTGCTGTTTCCCCGGTTGCCTGGTCCGCTGCTTGCCGTGCTGCTCGCCGCGGTTGCCACCGCTTCGCTTTCGCTGGACGAGCGCGGCGTCCAGGTCGTCGGAGCGGTGCCCAGCGGTGTTCCGGTGCCTGAGCTGCCTCTCGTCTCTCTGGGGGAGGTTGCCCTGCTGTTGCTGCCAGCGCTGGGTGTGACCGTCGTGGCCTACTCCGACACGGTGCTGACCGGTCGCGCGTTCGCCTCCCGCGGCGGCCACCGGCTGGACGCCGGCCAGGAGATGCTCGCCCTCGGCGCGGCAAATCTGGCGGCCGGGCTGCTGCGCGGGTTTCCGATCAGCAGCAGCGGTAGCCGTACCGCGATCGGCGACGCGGTAGGTGCACGGAGCCAGCTCTACTCGCTGGTGGCTCTGCTCGTCGTGCTCGTCGTGCTGTTCGTCGGTTCCCCGGTGCTGGCGACGTTCCCGACGGCCGCGCTGGGTGCACTGGTGGTGTTCGCCGCCACCCGCCTGATCGAGGTCGGCGAGCTACGCCGGTTCGCCCGGTTCCGTCGTTCTGAGCTCACCCTGGCCTTGGTCACGATGATGGCGGTACTCGCGCTGGGAGTGCTCAACGGAGTTCTGGCCGCGATCGGCCTGTCCATCCTGGACCTGCTTCGTAAGCTCTCCCGGCCGCACGACGGGATTCTCGGTTTCGTTCCCGGCCTTGCCGGTATGCACGACGTCGACGACTACCCAGGGACGGACCGGGTGCCCGGTCTGGTGGTGTACCGCTACGACGCTCCGCTGTGCTTCGCCAATGCCGATAACTTCCGACAGCGCGCGCTGGCCGCGGTCGAGGATGCGCCGACGCCCACCCGTTGGCTGCTGCTCAACATGGAGGCGAATGTGGAGCTCGACATCACCGCGGCGGACGCGCTACGCACTCTGTGCGACGAACTCGACGCCCGAGGTGTAGTCCTGACGTTGGCCCGGGTGAAGCAGGACCTGCTGGACGACCTACGCCGCGCCGACCTACTGGACCGGATCGGGCAGGACCGGATTTTCCCGACCCTACCCACCGCTGTGCAGGCGTTTAAGAATTCACCAGGGAAATGACGCGCGGTCAACGGTGGGCGAGTTCGAGGACGTGGTCGAGTCGGCGTCAGGGGCTAGAGGTGACGTGTCGTGGTCGACGACGGTGATCAAGATCGTCCTCCCTCGGTCACGCCAGGTTCCTCCTTTGCCGGCACCGAATGGATTTCGGGATCAAGGTGAGCGGCGAGGATGGTGTGCAGGGCGCCGATAGTGTGCGCGTGCGCCACCAACTGCAGCGCCGCGTGGGCGGCAGCCGCTGTGGTATCTGGTTCGATCACCAACAGGTCCAGATGCCAGAACTCGCCGCCGATAAGTCGGATCGTGTGCGCATCGCGTGCCCGGAACCAGGCCACCTGAATTACCCGGTCGCCGACGATGATCCGCTCGGGGGCGGCGTCCCAGGCCGTCGCGCTCAGCGAGATCTTCCCGATCACCGCCCCGAACCTGCTCTCCACGACCGCGAGCAGCGTCGGCAACTCCTCCGACAACGTTCGCGTGTGTGGCCACCAGCCACCGTCGAAGTGCCTCTGGGCGCCGAGTGCGCTGGTGAACACCAACCGAGGGTCAGCGGACACCCGAGAACCGAACTGATCACCGAGAACCGACGTCATAACGGCACTCCCCCTCCGATTCACCGCAATCGGGGCTCGCTTGCCCTGGGGACGACGTCAACTCGGCTGCTGGCGCAAAGCGGGCGGGGTGCCTGGGGTGGTCCGATGTCTCCCCCAGGAAACCGCGCCCAGCCGGACCAGGAAAGGACGGATCGGAGAACGGCTCATCTCGATCGCCGATAACACCGCCAGCGCGCGCTTCACCGGGGGGCGCCGGCGGGTTCGCTGGTCCGGGCCGCGCCGGCGGTGACCAGCGCAAGCCTTCGCTGCGCGGACCCGCGTTCCACCTGCTCCGTGCTCTCGGCTGGCTGGTCGTCGGTGGTTGGACCGCCGCCGGGCAGGGCGAGGCGCGCGATGGTGGCCAGCACGTCGGCGTACTGCCTGTACAGCGGCCCGCTGGTGTAGGGCAGCCGGTAGCGCTCACATACCTCGCGGACCTTTGGCGCTACCTCGGCGTACCGGTTGGAGGGCATGTTGGGGAACAAGTGGTGTTCGATCTGGTAGCTCAAGTTGCCGGTCATCAGGTGCATCAGCGGCGACCCGTCAATATTGGCCGAGCCGAGCAGCTGACGCACGTACCACTGACCGCGGGTCTCGCCATCGAGCTGGTCCTCGGTGAATGTCTCCGCACCCGTCGGGAAGTGCCCACAGAAGATCACCGCGTTCGACCACACATTGCGGGTGAGGTTCGCGACCAGGTTGCCCAGCAGCGTGGTCGGAGCAGCCACCCCGGACAGCAACGGGAACGCCACATAGTCCTTGAGCAGCTGGCCGCGGACCTTGCGCCACAGGCCCGCTAGCTCGGTCTTCGCCAGCCCCCATGGCTTGGTGCCGGCGGCGACCTTCTCCAGCTCAATGTCATAAATCGCGATGCCGTATTCGAACCCCAGCGCGAGACCGATGTAGTAGAACGGCTGCAGCAGATAGATCGGCTTCCACGGCTGCGCGGGGTCCACCCGCATCGCCGCGTACCCCAGGTCGCGGTCCTTGCCGAGCACGTTGGTGTAGGTGTGGTGGATGTAGTTGTGGGAGTGCTTCCACCCCTCCGAGGTGGGGGCGAAGTTGCTTTACCAGGCGGCTACCGGCGTGCCTTGGGAGTAGGCCCTGGCGACAGGTTCGTAGACAATCTTCCCGCCCTTGATATTGAGTCCACGGGCGAAGCCGGAGTCGTTCGCCAAGGCCGTGTCGATGCCCTCCTCGGCGAGACGCCGGATGTAGGGCAGCGTCGCGTTGGTCAGCGCCCTGGTCGCCGTGACCGGGACCGCGCCGGGCATGTTCGCCACGCAGTAGTGCAGCACGCCGTCGACGTCGTAGACCGGATCGGCGTGCGTCGTCGGGTGCGAGGTCTCGAAACAGCCGCCTTGGTCAATCGCCACGTCGACGATCACCGACCGGGGCTTCATCAGCCCCAGCATGTCGCGGGTGACCAGCCGAGGCGCGACGGCACCGGGCACCAGGACGGCACCGATGACCACGTCGGCCTCCCGCAGTTCGTCCTCGAGGATGATCGCGTCGGACATCAAGATCCGGGCTCGCGCACCGAAATACTCATCAAGCTCGTGCAGACGCTCGAGTGAGCGCTCCAGGATGGTCACCTCCGCCTCGGCGCCAAGTGAGATGCGCGCCGCCTGGGTTCCGACCACCCCGCCACCGATCACCACCACGCGAGCGGGAACCACGCCGGTGACCCCGCCGATCAGAATCCCCGGCCCGCCCAGCGGACCTTGTAGAAAGTAGGCCCCCGCCTGCGCGGCGAGCCGGCCGGCGATCTCGCTCATCGGCGCGAGCAACGGCAACGCCCCCCGCGCCGTCTCGACGGTCTCGTAGGCGATGGCGGTCGTTCCCGACTCCATCAGCGCCGTGGTGAGCGGCCGGTTAGGAGCCAGATGCAGGTAGGTGAACAAGGTCAGACCGTCGCGCATCAACGAGTACTCGGCCTCGATCGGCTCCTTGACCTTCACAAGCAGCTCGCTGTCGAGCCACACCTCCTCGGCGGTCGGCACGATCCTCGCACCCACCGAGGCGAAGGCATCATCAGGGAACGCGGACCCGAGGCCCGCGCCCCGCTCAACCAGCACCTCGTGTCCGAGCCCCACCAATTCCCTCGCGCCCGCCGGTGTGAGCGCGACCCGCCGCTCCGCCTGCTTGATCTCCATGACTACGCCGATGCGCATCCTGCGTCCTCCTTGTCCGGTAGTAGCCCCTCGGCAGGAGTGGCTGCCGGGGAAGATTGAGCGGAGACCAGCCAGCCAAGCCGTTGTGACAGCGCGCGGGCACATTCGAGCGCCGCGCGAACGAGTTCGGAGGGGTCGCCGGCGCGCCACAGCAGCGACCACGGGTAGCGCGAGGTGGGCTCGACGAGTGGTCTCCACACCATCCCTGTGGCGGTCGGTGCGCAGGAGGATGGCACGCAGAGCACGCACCGTCCTTGGCGGACGAGGTCAGCGGAGGCGCGGATGCTGTCCACGGTGCCGCGGTAGAGGGTGGGCGCGAATCCGACCGAGCGGCACATCTGGACGATGAACTGGTTGAACTCGGGGGCACGTTCATCCTCTGCGAAGAGCAAGGGTTCGGTGGCGAGGGTGGCGACCGGGACAGCGGCGAGCCTCGCGAAGTCGTGCTCCTCGGCGACGAGTACGCCGAGCGGGTCCAGGCGTAAGAGTTCGGAGGCCACGGTCGGAGGCGCCAGCGACGCCCGTCCGAGGCCGACATCGAGTCGTCCGTCGACGAGGCGTTGGAACTGTTCGGGCACTCCGACTTCGACTTGGTGGATCTCCAAGTCGGGATAGCGGTGTTGCACCTCGTGCAGGATCAGCGGCATCGAGGTGTAGCTGGCGTCAACGATGCCTACCCGCAGGGTGGGTGTTGCGTGGGCGGCTCGCCGCGCGGCCACCGCTGCCCGTTCGACGTGCGCGAGGATTTCGCGGGCCTCGATCAGGAATGCGACGCCGGCGGCGCTGAGCTGGACGTGGTGGGTGGTGCGCTGCATGAGCAGGACCCCGAGCTCGCGTTCCAGACGTTGAAGTTGCTGGCTCAGCGCGGACTGAACGATGTGCTCACGGGCCGCGGCCCGGCCGAAATGCAGCTCCTCAGCGAGGGTGACGAAGTAACGCAATTGCCGAAGCTCCATACGCGACACCCCCCGCACCTCGTGCCGCGAACTGGGCGTGGGTTGGATCTTCGATGTGCTCTCTAGTCCGCCCATCGGGGCTGACCCTTCCGTTGATACGCACGCCGAAGCGCCGCTCACCCGGGGTCTGGGAGTACCACAAGCCCGCGCGGGCGACCTGTGGCACGACGAACCTACTCCCGATCGCCCCCCGTGCCCCGACCTCGGCAATCCAGCGAAGCCAAATCACCCGTATGCAGTGACACCCCAGCGACCGCGGTCATCACCGATCCTTGTGCCCGGCGTAGCTGGAGGCCAACAGCGAGTAGAGTCGCTGATGTTGCTCGGGACCCCGGCGGCAGCCCTCGCTGTCCGCGAGAAGGGCCCACCATGTCGATCGAGCAGACGCGCGCCGAGATGGGCCCGCACAGCGCCGCGGCGGATCAGGCCGCGTTGAGCAGGCTAGGCAGCATGGCTGCCCAGCTGCTGGAGGAGCTGCGCTCCGCACCAGTCGATGCCGCCGGCCTGGATCGACTCCACAACATCCACACCCGAACACTGGCCGAGATCCACCACCGGCTCCCCATGGACCTACGCGGTGAACTGGACCGCATAACAGGATCTCCACAAATCCACACACCAGTCTCGATGCCGGAACTGCGAATCGCCCAAGCACAACTGGTCGGCTGGGTCAAAGGGGTATTCGCCGGCGCGCAGTTGGCCGCCGCAATAGAGCACCCCGACCACTCGGTACAGGCGCCCTAGCCTGCTCGGGAAGTCGTATGGCCCCTCGACAGGTCGTGCTCCGGCGAGCACACTAGGTGGGCTCAAGCTGCTCCGGACCCCGGCGGCGAATTCGCCGTCAGGTGGATCAAATCGGTGCACCACATTACACCGACGGCTGCTGGCCAAGCCCTTTTTCGATCACGTACCTAGTAAATCGTAAGGATCACTAATGGCAAGATACAAGAATCCCGGAGACGCCGGCAGCGTCGTCTCTTTCAAACCTCGCTATGACCATTTCATCGGCGGCGATTATGTAGCCCCGGTCAAGGGACAGTACTTCGAGAACCCGACTCCGATCACCGGCGAGACCTTCACCGAGGTCGCCCGGGGTACCGCCGAGGATGTCGAAGCCGCGCTGGACGCCGCCGAGGGCGCCGCCCCGTCCTGGGGCAAAACCTCGGTCACCGAGCGCGGCAACATCCTGAACAAGATGGCCGACCGCATCGAGGCGAACCTCGAGATGATCGCCATCGCGGAGAGCTGGGACAATGGCAAGGCGTGCCGGGAGACCCTGGCCGCCGACATCCCCCTGGCCGTCGACCACCTGCGCTACTTCGCCGGCGCGATCCGGGCGCAGGAGGGCGGGGTATCCGAGATCGACCACGACACGGTCGCCTACCACTTCCACGAGCCACTCGGCGTGGTCGGGCAGATCATCCCGTGGAACTTCCCGATCCTGATGGCCATCTGGAAGCTCGCCCCGGCGCTGGCCGCCGGCAACGCGGTGGTGCTCAAGCCCGCCGAGCAGACCCCGGTGTCGATGCTGGTGCTGATGGAGTTGGTCGCCGACCTGCTCCCGCCGGGCGTGCTCAACATCGTCAACGGCTTCGGCGTGGAGGCCGGCAAGCCGCTGGCCAGCAACAAGCGCATCCGCAAGATCGCCTTCACCGGGGAGACCACCACCGGGCGGCTGATCATGCAGTACGCCTCGGAGAACCTGATCCCGGTCACCCTGGAACTGGGCGGCAAGAGCCCGAACGTGTTCTTCGACGACGTCGCCGCGGCGCAGGATGCGTTCTACGACAAGGCGCTTGAGGGCTTCGCCATGTTCGCGCTGAACCAGGGCGAAGTGTGCACCAGCCCCTCACGTGCGCTGATCCAGGGCGGGATGTACAACGACTTCCTCGCCCAGGCGGTCAAGCGGGTCGAACAGATCAAACTGGGTCACCCGCTGGACACCGAGACGATGATGGGGGCGCAGGCGTCCAATGATCAGCTCGAGAAGATCATGTCCTACATCGACATCGGTCGCCAGGAGGGCGCGAAGGTCCTGACCGGTGGGGACAAGGCTGACCTGGGCGGGGAGCTGTCCGGTGGCTACTACGTGCAGCCCACAGTCTTCGAGGGGAACAACGCTATGCGGGTGTTCCAGGAGGAGATCTTCGGGCCGGTCGTCTCGGTTACCCGGTTCTCCGACTACGACGATGCGATCAAGACCGCCAACGACACGCTGTACGGCCTCGGCGCGGCTGTGTGGTGCCGCGACGGCAACACCGCCTACCGGGCCGGCCGGGACATCCAGGCGGGCCGGGTGTGGGTGAACAACTACCACGCCTACCCGGCGCACGCCGCGTTCGGCGGCTACAAGCAGTCCGGCTTCGGTCGAGAGAACCACAAGATGATGCTCGACCACTACCAGAACACAAAGAACCTGCTGGTCAGCTACTCCCAGAACGCCCAGGGATTCTTCTGATGAATCCGGACCGACATGGCTGACGCGCCGGCGCGCGTGGCGTTGACCTCGGAGGCGGCGGACCTGCTCCGCCGTCTCCGGGTGATGCACGGCCCCTTGATGTTCCACCAGTCCGGCGGTTGCTGCGACGGCAGCTCACCGATGTGTTTTCCCGATGGCGAGTTCAAGATCGGCGGCTCCGACGTCCATCTCGGCGACCTGCAGGTCGAGGGGATCGAGCCGGTGTCGTTTTTCATGTCCGAGTCGCAGTTCGAGTACTGGAAACACACTCACCTCACGGTGGACGTGGTCAAAGGCCGCGGCAGCGGGTTCTCCGTCGAGGCACCCGAGGGCGTACGGTTCCTGATTCGCTCGCGGCTGTTCACCGACGATGAATCCGCTGCGCTGAACTCCACGGGTCAGCCCTTGACGTAGGTCCCCGGGGCGTCGGCGATCGGTGGGTAGGTGTCACTGCCCATCGGCGGGGGGTCCTGCATCGCGCCGGCTCGCTCGCCGATCCACTCGGCCCAGGTCTCCCACCAGGAGCCCTTGACCTCGGTGGCCTTCTGACGCCAAGTGTCCGGGTCGGCGATCCCGTCGGTGCCGATCCAGTGTTTGGCCTTGGCACTCGGTGGGTTGACCACGCCGGCAATGTGCCCGGCGGTGCTCAGCACAAACGTGACGTCCCCGCCCAGCAACCGAGTGGAGGCGAACGAGCCCCGCCACGGAGCGATGTGGTCGTTCTCCGCCGCGACGATGAACGTGTCCATAGTGACCGTCTTGAGCGCGAGGGGCTCGCCGCGGAGCTCGAGAGTGCCCGAGGCGAGACGGTTCTCCAGGTAGAAATTGCGCAGGTAGAACGAGTGCATCGCCGCGGGCATGCGGGTCGAGTCGTTGTTCCAGGCCAGGATGTCGAACGCCGGCGGATCCGCGCCCTCGAGCCAGTTCGGTCCGATGTAGTTGAAGATGAGGTCGTTGGCGCGCAGGAGGTTGAACGCGCCGGCCATCGAACCGGCCTCGAGATAGCCTTTCTCCGCCATGTTCGCCTCGAGCCGCTCGACGATGTCGGGGTGCACGAAGCTCGAGAGCGGGCCGACCTCGGAGTAGTCCAGCAGGGTGTTCTGCAGGGACAGCGAGTTGATGCGGTCAGCGTCCTGTTCGCTCGGCAGGGCGGCGAGTAGGGCGGTCAGTGCTCCGCCAAGACACAGGCCCACGAGGTTGACCTTCGCTGCGCCGGTGATGTCGCCGATCACGTCGAGCGCGGTGTGCGGGCCGAGCACGAGATAGTCCTCTAGCGAGGTGGCGGCCATCGACTTGTCGGGGTTGCGGTAGCTGATCACGAAAACGGTGTGGCCGTGCTGTACGGCCCATTCGATGAAGCTGCGCCCCGGCGCAAGATCCATGATGTAGTACTTGTTGATCCACGGCGGGCTGCACAGGATCGGTATCGCATGCACAGTCTCGGTCCGCGGTTCGAACTGAATGAGCTCGATGAGCTCGTTGCGGAACACGACCTTACCCGGGGTCGCGGCCATTTCCTGGCCCACCCGTAGCTTCGAGTTGTCGACCTGACGCGGGCGCCCCTGGTTGTTGACGACGTCGTCGATCAGGTTGCGCAGGCCGTTGAGCACGCTGGACCCGCCGGTCTCGAACGCCCTCTTGAGGGCTGACGGGTTGCCGGGGAGCATGTTGGTCGGCGACAGCATGCTGGCCACCAGCTTCATGATCAGCCCAGCGCGGTCGTGGCTGTCCTTGTCGAGTTCGGCGGCGTCGACCAGGTCGTCAAGCATCCTGACCAGTGCGAGGTACTCCTGGCGCAGACCGAAGTAGAAGGCGTTCTCCGTCCACGTGGTGTCCTTGAACCGCAGGTCCTTCTCGACCGGCATCGGGCCCTCGACCTCGCCGCCCGCCATCCGGCTCGCGGCGGCCAACGTGATCCGCGTCGAGTCACCGGCGAAGGCGGCGACAACGCGCGTCACGTTGGCGGGGTGGGTGACCAGGCCCTGAGCCAGGCGTACCACGGTGCGGCCCCACAGCGCCGGGTCACGCTTGGCCAGGACGGTGGGAGGGAGCAGCGCCTCGAGCGTCGATGCGAGGTCTTTACCCGCGGCCGGCATCGGTACCGGCGTACCCGACCTGCCTGGTGCGGGTGGTTTCGTTGATTTTGCGTTCATGCACGACCTCCGACTACGGCGTTGAGGTAGAGGCGTCAGGACAACGATAACCTCGCGAGTCTCGCCTATGGCGTGGTCGTTTCGCACCAGGGCCAATTATTGGCCCTCGGCACTAGCCCAAATGCCGAAGGGGACCGCGGATCACGCATCGTCCCTGATCCGAGTCACCCGACGCGTTTGGTGCAGGTAACACCAACGCGGGCGTGCGTAGTCGTGCAGCAAGGCCGCGACGGGATGATCCGTTTCCTCGTAGTGGGCTCTGGCGTGCTGGTTGGGAGAACTGTCCGAGCACGCCACCCAGCCGCACGACAGACACAGCCACAGCTCAACCCAGCCATCGCCACGCTCCCGGCACCGCAAGCAGTCGCTGGAGAGCGGCTCGACGTGCGCGGTCGCCACAACGTGAACGCAGCGGCACCTGTCGTCGGCATTGTTCCCGCGGTGGATCACTCGCGGCATCATCGTCCTCGACCTGATGTGTTCGTAGCCGTACGCGGACTCGCTTAGCCAACTCCGACCGTGCGGTGCGCGAAACAGTCAAGAACAGCGTTGTCCATCACCGGACGTGATGACCGGATCCGGGCCTCGATCCACGATCTTGTCCGCGAAGATCTTATCGTTCCGCCGGACTTCACCCGAGCTACCTGGGTCTCGACAACCGCCAGCCCAACTGAGAAGGTGGTCGTAGGATTTCGCCCCGGACCCTGGCGGCCAGTCATTGATAGGCATCGGGGCGGGGTCGGGATGGACGATGTCGAGCGACCCCAGGCCGTTATGGACGCATTCGCTTTCCACAAGGATCAAGGGCCGACCGAGCGCGGGCTGCCAATTCCTAGATCACCGCACCCGATTCGACGACGAACCAGGTGAACGGATATGCAAGACATCCTCGACGCGATCCTCGCCGGACAGTTCGACGAGGTCGGTGAGCTAGCGACCCCGAAGCAGTACCGCGCTGTGACGGTGCGTGCGGACGAGACCGAGATGTTCGCCGGATTGCCCGCTCGGGAGAAGGACCCTCGCAAGAGCCTGCACGTGGACGACGTCGCCACACCGGAGCTCGGGCCCGGGGAGGCGCTGGTGGCGGTGATGGCGAGCGCGATCAACTACAACACGGTCTGGACGTCGATCTTCGAACCGATGCCCACGTTCGGCTTCCTGCGCCGCTACGGGAGGTTGTCGGATCTGGCCAAACGGCACGATCTGCCCTACCACGTGGTGGGCTCGGATCTGGCCGGTGTTGTGGTGCGTACCGGTCCGGGGGTGCACGCCTGGAAGAGCGGTGACCAGGTAGTCGCGCACTGCCTGTCGGTCGAGCTGGAATCCTCCGAAGGGCACGACGACACCATGCTCGACCCGGAGCAGCGGATCTGGGGATTCGAGACGAATTTCGGGGGCCTCGCCGAGTTGGCCTTGGTCAAGGCCAATCAATTGATGCCCAAGGCCTCCCATTTGACCTGGGAAGAGGCCGCCAGTCCGGGGCTGGTCAATTCCACCGCTTACCGGGTACTCGTTTCGCGCAACGGGGCGGACATGAAACAGGGTGACACGGTGTTGGTCTGGGGCGCCTCCGGGGGCCTAGGTTCCTACGCCACCCAGATGGTGCTCAACGGGGGCGGCACCCCGGTCTGTGTGGTGTCCTCGCCGGCAAAGGCAGAGGTATGTCGGAAGATGGGCGCCGAGCTGATCGTCGACCGGAGCGCCGAAGGCTATGAATTCTGGCGCGATGAACACAGCCAGGACCAAAGCGAGTGGAAACGCTTCGGGGCGAAGATCCGGGA